>JALRLV010000004.1:34161-90494 GCA_023268715.1 Candidatus Thalassarchaeaceae archaeon | reverse complement strand
GACCACCAAATCGGGCACCATGCTTTCCACTCACACCAACCACATTGTTGATCACCAGGTGTAGCTGGAAGAGGTGTCTTTGAAGGGCGCATTCCTTCCCATGCTTCTAATGCGGAATCCAATACATCTGGGCCGTCTGCTCGGTGAACTGTTTGATTTGAAGAGTACCAACCTTCTGCAATTACGGTTGGATGATCTGGATTATTCTGTTTCAACAAATCACGATAGAATCTTAATTGTCTGCTGACCTTCTCATTTAGTGTTGGCGAGGGTGGCTTTCCGGTTTTCAAATCGGCTACAATCCAACCCTGTGATTTCCCATTTTCACCAAGGTCCGCTACCAATAAGTCGAGACGTCCCATGAGTCGGCCACATTCCGAAACTAAAGTCCCTTCATTAGCCAAAACGATAGACTGAACCTCTTTCCAAGTTGCTACAGTAACTTCAGATAGGTTCTGAACTTCAACATTGGATTTGCTAAAAAGGATATTCAAGGCACCTATTAGCCCATCATGGGCCTTGGTGATTTGTTCTCCTTTCCAACGAGGATGACGAGGAGTTTCTAGGAAGTTATCTTTCTCGATTTGCCAGTGTCGATCTAAGACTGCTTTTGCAGTAGCGGGAAGCCAGCCTGCTTCATCGTCTTCACGGTCGGCTAAATCAAGATTGCAAAGGTCTTCTACTGAATTGTGAACTGCATTACCTAGTGCAGCTGGCATGCTTGCTTTTCTCGGAAGACCTTGTCGAGAAAGCCAATATTTTCTTGGGCATTCTTCGTACCTGTTCCATGATGATGGAGACAATTGGTGAGCGATGAAACCCTCCTCTGTTTGAAGGCTAGAATCGCTCTCATCGCTTTGGGATTGCACCTCCTCTGCCTCCGACATGCTATATCTGGAGAGGCCAATGATTAACAGTATCTCGGTCGGTTAGGGTTCAATGAGCGGGGCACCTGTGGTCGCGGTAGATGATGAATTGAATGCTGAGGACGCCTTGGTAGTGACCTGTTTTCCTTCTGCTGGATTCGTTAGTAGTATTGTCGCCCACTACCTTGTAGATCGCTTAGGACTCACATTTGTTGGGGGAGCGAGAGGAGCGGGGCTTCCTCCGGTTTGTCTTGTTCAGGAAGGAAAACCACTCCCTCCACTCCGATTCTATGCAGGGGAGCCAATCTGCCATATGGATAGATGTGACAAAGTGGTATTAATCGTGTCCGAGATCCAAGTTACCCCCGACTTGACGCTATCACTTGCTGATTCGATACTTGATTGGGTCGAATCTAGTGGGGCGGCCCAAGTGATGATGATCGATTCATTTTCGCATGGCCCTGATCAAGCGCACTCTATCTTTGATGATGATGAATCTGACGAATCTATGTTGGGAATTGGTTCTACAGATTCTGCTCAAGAGACTCTCGAGCAACTAGGTGTTGCTAAACTCAAACATGGAGTTGTCGGAGGTATGAGCGGAGTAATGCTGGGTGAATGTCGAAGGAGAAGAATCGACGCTATGGCCATACTGGCAGAGTCAGGTGGTGATTTGGCTAATGAGGCAATACCTGATGCTAGAGCCGCCGCTCGAATTATCGAAAGGCTGGATGGCCTACTTCCTGCAATCAAATTAGATACTGAACCTCTACTAGAAGAAGCTCAAAGAATAGAAGAACAAATCAAGGAAATGATGGCAACTCAACTGAACCAGTTACAGATGGATAAACCAGCAGTCGAAAGTTCAGGGATGTACGGTTGAGGGCCTCAATAATCCCCTAGGGACATCTGCTGTGGGCCTGCATCAGCAAAAATTTCGCCTTCGTTTTCTTCATCCGAATCATCTCCCGCATCGGAGATTTTGGATTCAAGTTCCGATTCACTCAACACAGTCACTGAAAGCCTGTTTGCTTTGTCTAACTTAGATCCAGAGGACTCTCCGGCGACTAGGAAATCTAACTTTCCTGAAACGGATGAAACTACTTTGCCACCTGCGGCTTTAATCATCAAGGCGATTTCCTTTCTTGGTCTACTCAAGCTTCCTGTGATACAGAATGTTTGACCTGTTAGTGGACCCTCTGATTCTTGTTTTGCTTCTTCGGCGGTAATTTCTATCGCCTCAGCTAATCCTTGCACCATCGCTCTACGCTCAGACAGCCCTTCCAGGAAGGAGCGGGCAACGGTTTCACCGACACCTTCCAATTTGACCAATCTTGGGATTGCTGATTCATGGTCGTTTAGCAGATTAAACATGGTCTCGGTGTCGCCTAATTCTTCTGCAAATCCAGTCGCCAACTCTGGCCCAATGCCGGGAAGGCCTAGAGCCGAAAGGAAGTTCGATAGGCCCAGGACCCTTGTTGCATCCAATTGAGAGATTATGTTGTTGGCAGATTTCTCGCCCATTCGTTCTAAATTGATAATATCAGAGTGGGTTAATGAGTAGAGATCTGGAAGAGTGCTTACCAAACCTTCCTCACACAACTGTTCGGCTAACTTCTCGCCGATTCCATCCATCTCAAGGGCTCGACACCAATACAGAATCGCTCTTTCTAGGCGAGATGGACAATCTAGATTGAAGCAACGAATGAATGCTCCATCTTGTTCTAATTTAGTATCACATCTGGGGCATTGTTCTGGGATTTGAATGGCCTCACCCTTTGGTAGGGAGTCGGTGAATGGAGTTCCGTCTGCATGAACCCGATTCTGTAAGTCAGAAGAATTGGCTTCACCCAATACTTCGATAATCTTCGGAATCACGTCGCCTCGGCGAACTATTCTGACTCTATCTCCTACACGGAGCCCTAACCTTTCGATTTCTCCAGCATTGTGCAGAGTGGTATTCTCAACTGTCACTCCAGATACCGTTACTGGTGCTACCCTCGCAACGGGAGTTACCGTTCCGGTCCTTCCAGTCTGCCAATCAACTCCCATGACTACTGTGGAGGCTTCTTCTGGAGGGAATTTCCATGCCATTGCCCAACGTGGGTGATGAGCTGTCTGGCCGAGAAGTTCTCTCTTGGCTAAATCATCCAATTTGATTACCACTCCGTCTATCTCCCAATCTGCACTATCACGATTCTGTGTCCACCGCTTAGTTACCTCTAGAATTGCCTGAGTTACTGTATCGTCATCTTCTCCTTCGGCTACTTCATTTCCAGCCGCTGCAATGCGATTTGATTCAAGCCAGTCGATTGCCTCTGAGTCATTTGTGAAAGTTGGAGGTGGCGGACTATCTGGATGTCGGTGTTCGGTACTCGGAAACATTACACCATAGGCATGGAAGGCCAAATCCGCTGCATTTCCTTTACCAGCATCTGCGGTTTTCTGACGAAGACTTCCAGCGGCAAGATTTCGAGGATTGGGGGCAATCGAGGCGTACTTCGCCCGAAATACATCCAGCGGCATTACAACTTCGCCTCGAACATGTGCATCCCCTTTCCAATCTAAGGATTCGGGAATATTTGGTATCCTACGAGCATTGGCGGTAACATCTTCGCCTCGTTCTCCGTTTCCACGAGTAGCCGCACGAACCAAACGTCCACGGCGATATTCCAGTGATAGTGCAGAGCCGTCCAATTTTGGTTGACAGACGAAACGACGCCCGTGGGCTGTTGTTTCTGCAACAAAGTGGGCAACCTCTTCTTCCTCAGTAGCTTTGTCCAAACTCCTCATTGGGAATAGATGATCGACTTTTTCTGAGCCGGGAGCGGGGTCCGAGCCGACTTTGGAAAGTTGTGGATGGCCTGGCGACAATTGCTTTAATTCATCAAATAAAGCGTCGTATTCTGCATCCGTTATCACGGGGGAGGCTTGGTTGTAATAGAGGTTGGAATGATGGGCAAGCAGCCCTGCCAGTTCCTCTATGCGGGCGTTGTTCGCCCAATCATCCATGGCCTTCGGAACCATGTTCGCTGAGGTGAGGTTGTCCCCTAAAAGGTGCTCTTTTTTGGCTCCAATTCCGACAATTTATGGCTCTCGCTGGTAGTAATATGGTGGGCCAGCCAGGATTTGAACCTGGGTCGCGCGGCCCCCAGCCGCGAAGTATAGGCCAAGCTAACCTACAGGCCCCTTGTGTGGTTCTCTCGTGAGAAGGTTCTCCCAAAGCCTTGACGGCTGGAAAATCAATCTTGTCGAGCGACGCTGAATGGCGATACTTCATCGATTAATTCGATGTGACCAACATACATTCGTCGGCAACAGTATCGCTCAAGTCCGAGGTCGTCGAGAACTTTTGATGGGTCCTCGCCTGTATCGACTGCATTCTTGAACTGATCATACAAATGAGCTACGACTTTTCCGCAACTCCAACAACGTACTGGTATCAACATATTTCATCACCTATACGACTTCTGCCACTTCTTGCGAGCGCCTCGACCCATTTGGTGCTTCGGCTCCTTGCGTCTTGGATCGTTAACCAATAGGCTACGGTCGAATCGTAGGTACTCATCGCGAAGTTCCTCGTCAATTCCCTCAGCTCCACCGTTGTAGTGAACGAGTCCACGAGCAATCGCGGTTCGAATTGCATCTACCTGGCCCATCTGTCCACCGCCTTCTACGTTGACGGAGATGTCAACATCTTGCAGGCGATTCATGGCCTCAGCAATCTGAACGGGCTCTAGCGCTTTGCGGCGAGCTAGGGCTGGTTCCATAATGTGAATCGGCTGATGGTTTACTCGAACTCGGCCGGCGCCCTTGCGGACTGTTGCACGGGCGATTGCGGTCTTCCTCTTTCCACTTGTTTCGACCGTTTCCTTCTTCTTTTTCTTAGCCATTACTGGTCACCTCCCCATCGGGTGCTATCGATTCCTAGGTGTTCGCTAATCTCTCCTAAGCGAACAAACTTCTGAGGTAAATCTCGGTCAAAGGAGCTGGAATCGCCCCAAGCATGACCTTCTGGTAAATCATCACCAGATAGATTTGCGGGCATACCAATCATTACCCTGAGATCGCGCACGGCATTTCGGCCAGTGCTGTTCTTCTGATATGGCAACATTCCTCGGACGGTTCTCTTGAGAATCTGGTCCGGCATGCGTGGGAAGAATGGTCCTTTCCTAGGGTGGTTCAATTTGTACTTGTGATCGTATTTCGCAAAGACTGCTGTCTTTGGTCCGGTTACGATAGCCTTCTCGGCATTCACAATAATTACGCGCTTCTGATTGCCCGCTCTGCGAGCTGTCAGTAATTCGCTAGCCACGTGGCTAGCGAGGCGTCCTAGAACCTTGTCAGACGCGTCGAAGACGAGAGTACTTGCTTCAGCCAAGTATCCTCACCCCCTTTCCATCTGGGTTCTCATTCATCAATTCACGGATCGTGAGGACACGTCCGCCTGCGGCTTCAATCTTCGAGCGGGCACCGGTGCTAACACTGTAGGCGGCGACGCTCGGCTTACCGGCCACATCACCGCTGCCGAGAAGCTTACCAGGAATGAGGACGATATCCTCGTCGGCAGCGTATCGGCTCAGGCGGCTTAGGTTCGGTTCAGCCCAATTGCTTCGGCTCTTTTCGAGCCTAAGAGCGACGTCTCGCCATAGTGCGGAACCGGTTGACCTGCTCTGGTCCTTGAGATCGCCTATTAGGGCGATTAGGGCCTGGTTGGTCTTTCTCATGTTCTTACTCATATGACTCCCTCGACGTATTCTTGGGTA
The DNA here is from genome assembly GCA_023268715.1 of Candidatus Thalassarchaeaceae archaeon. Lineage (GTDB taxonomy): Archaea > Thermoplasmatota > Poseidoniia > Poseidoniales > Thalassarchaeaceae > MGIIb-O1. Next base: position 84,862 of record JALRLV010000004.1, on the reverse strand, counting down.
CCGCGCCCACCTGACCGCCTGTTATGAATGCTGCGGGTTGCCCCTACGGGGCATAGCCTCGCAGTACATCGAGAAGAGGATAGGACGGGTTGTGACCGCCCTTTTTCCTCAACTCTACGTTATCATATTCGGAATCCGCTGTCTTCCTCTGAACCATCATCGGTTCCTGCGATTCGCTCTTGACCATCGGAATCTACGAATGAGCCAGCCTTCACAACCGAGCCGTAAAGGCCGGATTCATTGACTGCGGTTCGGTTCAGCATTCCCTCTCCTAGAGAGGCGCTAATGTGGTTGATAATCGATTGCAGAGCATTGATTGCTCTATCTCGCTGATCAGCGCCAATTTCGTGGTCGGAATATCTCGCTTCTTCGAATAGAGAGAAGAAGATGTCTAAATCCTCTGGTGGTGCGATTCCTGCTAGCATTCCTGTTACTGCATCCTCAAATTCCCTAGTGGTTTCGTACACCTTCTTCATCGCGCCTCTACTGCGGAAGAATCTGACCAATTCCTTGTAACAATTGAAAATTGTATCGATGTATTCATTGGACGCTTTGAGAGACATCAGAGAGTCGGTAAGGATACCTCGTAGAATCTCAATTCTACGGCGCTCTATGTAATTTCGATACATAATTGCCCCAACTAAGACAGCGAAGGCTAATGCAATTCCCATAATAGTCAGTACTTGCACTGTAAAGAAGCTGGCTTCGGCCTCAGTAACAATATCCCCAAGGTAAATTGCAGGAGTATTGTTGAGGAACTCCTCTTCAAATTCGTGAGAGCCCTTGAAGTGAATTGTGACTTGCCATTCGCCTTCAGATATACAATATCCTCCTTGATCACAGTCCAATTCACCCGGGATGTTTACACCCGAGTAAGGGAAGCTGAAGGAAGCTACTCCCAACTCGTTTGTAGTTGCATAGACTACGTTGTGAGGAATCCATTCTCCCTCTTCTGCATTCCAATACTGATAGGTGAAAATTACTGTTTGAGATTCTACAGAGAGGTCCAGTCGATCTCGCAGAATCGCTACTGAACCATTGATGTAATCTCCCTCTTGGTAGCCATCAGGGTTAGACCAATGGTCCTTCAGTAAGATGTCTACACGGCTTCTAACAAGCACCTCAACATCGATGAATGAGCCATTCACCACCGGTGTTGTTTCGGCTCTACAACCACCTGGTAATTCCTTGTTTGGCTCATAGGCGATTCTTACAATTCTGAAACCTTCCATCTTATCTGAGGTAGGTTCGACACCGCGTCGACTCGGATTGTCATCCGGATCCCCGCTGAACCACTCAATTTCACCAGTTCCATCTTGAGTTATTGATGTGGCAATAGGTCGGGTGTTTACCTCAGGATCTAAGTAAATATTCAGACACTTGCCTCCAATTGGATTACCATTTGTTTGGATCAATCTAGCATCCAAGTGGAAGGATTCCTTTAGGTAAAGAACAGGGAACACAGAACCATTCTGGAAAGTATACGAGTCAACGTCATTTCGGAATGGTCCAATCTCTTGTACCTCCAAGGAAGAATTTGAGAAGACCGGGAACAATCGTGTTGTGCTAGCGTTGTGGTATCGGTAGCGGTCGTTATTCTCGTAAGAATTGAATTCGACCTTGACACGAGCTTGGCCCGCCTGAACGTCGGTAAGTGGGCAAGTTATCTCATAGAATCCATTGGCGTCGCTTGTGCCTGGTAGACAGCCCACTACTCCAGTTTCTGCCCCTACCATTTCGTAGGTGACTCTGATCGCCCTATTCGATAGATTGGTTCCTAACTCATCGATTAACTGCCCAGTTACCACCATCGGCTTCTCGATGGGTTGTCCAGTAGTTGGGTCAATCTCAGAAGTGTAAACAATCTGGTCGTCTACATTGAGAGTGGTGTATCCAATCAAACTAAATCCATCGACTTGGAATTGCATGACTCTGCGATAATGATCACTGTTCACCACTTGCACACATGGATCCCATGCTCCTGAGGTGCTCAGTGCTTCTGCATCAAGAGGTTCACAACCCTCGTGAGGTAAATTCTCCTCGAATCGTAGAATCACGTTCACTGGGCCAAATCCGTCGGGAAGGAAAGATTGTGGGTCGTCGCGAAGTAGTTGCGGATCAAGAACCATCTCGTGATGGATTGTGCCTGCATTCGGACATTGGGTGTCGACAATCTGGCGGTGGGTGCGGTCTTCGAAGTCAGTACCTTCCAAGATAACCAGAACCTCGCCACCATTTGCTCCACATCCATCCAATGCCTGACCTGAGTCCTTGATGACTGCAGTGCGGTTATCATCGGTGACCTGTGCAGTAAATTCCCAAATGTCCCCTGTGGAGCGGATATTCGGCGTGGTATCTTGAAGCGTAATGTAGGTCCGAGATACTACCCAGAGATCCATGGAACCTGATGTTCCTTGGTGACGTGGATCCCCTGGATATGTGTAGTCCAAGGTGAAGTTACCTAACTCGTGATCTTCCTCTATTGTCAAGTTAACAGTAAACCAGCCGGTACTATCTGTTTCTGCAATACCGTTGGTACCATCTGCCTCCCAGACGTAATTAATCTGAGAATTCTTTAGGGGTTGAAGAGAGTTATCTAACAATTGAACTTCAATGCTACGATTCTGACCACGGTATAGACGAGGCTGAATTAATTCCTTGAATTCGCTTGTACCAATAACCGAGACATTCAGGTATGCTCCGGTTGGGGCAAGCACATTGCTCTGGTTTCCAGTGAAGTAGAAATTAGAGTTAGTGAAGTCTGCTCTAATGCCATAGAATCCGGCAGCATATTGAGAGTACCATGTCCAATTGTAATCGAAGGTTGCAACACCGTTGATCATTTGTGGTGCTCTCGCATATCCGGTTTCTTGTGAACCAGCAAAGATTCCATTTCTATCTAGGTCGACTTGCAGAGTCATTGGGTCGTGTGGCCATGGAACCATAGTTCGATTCCACACACTACCAATTACTCGTAACTCCTCGCCGGTGAACATCTCAGGAATAATTTCGCAGCGAATTACACTATCCGGGTCTGTTGGCTCAACAGGGCCACAAGGAGGCGCATTGAAGTCGCCTCCATTCTGCATAGCAATCCTCCAATGTGTACCATTAGAAGATAGGAATGGTCGTAGTCTAGCGCTCTCGCCGATTAGACCTTCTGGAGTTCCATCCCAAGACATAGCATACGGCTTACCAAGGCTTACTTGGGCATAATCCAATCCTGCAGCATCAAGGCTTGGTTGATGGAATAGAGCTCTCCAGGCTCCGAATGAAGAACCTGTAAATTGGGTTGCATCCCAGAAGAATACTGGCCTAACCGAAGAGACGTACATATCCGCTTCAATGTACATCCTGTGCATCGAACGAATGGTGAATGCCTCGGTCTCCGCTCCCTCAAGGTAAGGGAATGGCCATTCATCTCCTAAATCTGGTCTGGCATAGCCAATGAAGGAATAGTCACCAATTGGTAGACTGGTATTGGTGTAATCATAGCGACCCAATACGTAGTGATTCTTCGCGTTATCGTCCCAGATAATTTCTTCGTATCCTCCGGGTAGTTTGCCTTCGCCATTATCCATAGTGGAGTTCCATTGAACCTGCTTCCATTGGCCTTGAGCACCGACCGTTTGCACGAAGGTCAGAGATACCCAACCGCCTGCATCAGCGCGATATCCATACCCATACCCATCGAAAATAGTTGGATGTGTATAGTTTCCAAACGGACCACCGTGAACCCTGAACGAAATCGGCGCGTGGGTAATTCTGTTGTCGAATACACCGCGGTCCCAATCTGCTTCATAGTGGACCTTGTAATCTACAAATAACGGTTGTTCATCGCTTCGGAAATATGTCCAAGCAACATAGTCTATGGTTGTATTTGCCCGAACTTCTACTGATATCGGTTCTGTTTGTGAACCGTCATGGTAGAACATTTCAGTAACCTCCGCATAAACATTGTAAGTTGTATTTGGACCTACGATTAAATCTTCAGGCAACAAAAATTGGCCTACAACGAAGGTGCCGGCAGCGTCTGTCAACACATCTACGGTTTCTAGAGCAAGCGTTCCATTCCGGGCCCATTCTATGGTTATCTGAACCGGTAGGTCTGGGGCTGGTTCGAAAACACCCGTATCAGGGTCTAGCCAATTGACCGTACCTCTGAATATCGCTGGATTTACTGCGTCTAGCCAGAGTACGTTGCTCGAATTCATGGTGATACGGGTTGGTATCTTATCATCCTCGTCGAGAATCCCATCGTTATCATGATCCCAATCTGATGTGCCGGAGTGATCTTCTTCCAATTGGTCCCAGTCTCTGTCCGGTCTCTCGTCAGTGTCGTCGTCCTCGTCTATTGCGTCAGGGCCGGTAAACGGATCAGTTGGATTCGCCATTCCAGTGCCATTTCCATAATCATCATGGTCCCAAGGATTGGTTGATGGTTGATCATATCGTGAAGGCCATAGCATGATTTCATCTTTGTCTAGCATTCCATCCGAATCATCGTCTAGGTCTACATCGTCTCTAAGTCCGTCATTATCGTGATCCCAAGGGGAAATGAATGGGGTAGCTGAATTCAATTCCAATGTATTGACTATTCCATCAGCATCCCAATCGTCATCGGCCCAGTCTAGGATGCCATCGTTATCATGGTCCCAGACGCTCTGTTCTTCACCAGTGAAACATAGAGTTTCCTGCACCTCATCGAGTACGCCATTGTTGTCATCGTCAGGATCTTCACCATCTGGCACCCCATCGTTATCGTTGTCGACATCATAGTACACAGGGAAAAGTAATCCTTGACCCAATACACCTTGATCCCAGACGGATTGATACCAGCCATCATCATCTGGATCTGTATCTATACCATCATCGTCATTGTCCACACAATTCGAACCAATGAAGAAGTTGCCCGGTTCTGTGCCACCATCATCATCAAAATCGTCGTTGCTGTCTACTTCCAAATAATCCCATATGCCGTCGTTGTCATCGTCTATATCCCAGTGGTCGTATACACCATCGAAATCATCATCCAAATCAGCAGTATCATTAGCCATGCATGATGGATTCATATTTCCTGCGATAGGAGCGCCACAATCATCATCAGGATCAACGTCGTTATCGAGTAAATCGGCTACTTCATCTGGGAACATATTCGCGTTTTGGTCGGAAGTCCATTGGAAGAACCCGAAATTAATTCCAATCCAAGCTGTGAACAAATCACGATTATTCTTCATTTGATCGTAGGTTACCGCGGCAGTAGGATCGGGGGTATCAGTTGTGAAATCGAAGTGGAAACAGTTCTCATCACAGCTAGGTGCTGGACTGTTATCTGGGGCATCTGTACCGTCATATGGACCATCATCGTATTCAGGGTCGGGTCGGGTTGAATACGGAAGTGTGTAGGATATCTGTCCGGTTCTTCGAGCCGGTTGAACGGGATAACCATACAACCAAGCGTAGAACAAACCACATGCTTCGTCAAGAGCAACTTGTGCAACTACAAACCAAAAGAAGGTCACGCCACATTCATTGTCATCAAATGTACCGCCTTTTCCTGGGTCATTAACGTCCAAAACTCCATCATTACCTTCGTCTTGGTCCCACCAATCTGGCAAACCATCTCCATCTTGATCAACGTCTATTCCATTGATTAATGAGTCTCCGTCTATGTCAATGTCGAAGTAATTCGCTCCATTCCAAGGACTCCATTGCATTAGAACATGCCAGTACATTTCTGGAATTTGTCCATTGGTTATTGGCTCAATAGTGTCGTCGTATCCGTTGTAAGGGTAGATGAAACCGTTTTCTTGGGTAAATGGATTGAATAGCCACCACATCTTCCAGTAAGAATCTTCAAAGTTCTGCCAAAGAGTACTGTCATCAGAACCATCAATGATGTCTCCGTCCCCGTGGGAATACCCATTGAAAGTTGCAAACGGGTCTGTTTGATCGTTGTCTACTTGTCCGCAATTTCCATCGTCTGGGTCATAATAATCTGAGATTCCATCGTTGTCGTCGTCCCAATCCTCATCATTTGCTAAACCGTCTCCATCGATGTCAGTATCGATACTGTTAGGACCATCGTCCCGGTATCTTGAACCATTTAGCAAATGAAGGTCGTTGTCGTCATCGAGATCGCAATTTGGGTCTATGTCTAGCCAATCTAGAATGCCATCGTTGTCATCATCGATGTCGTCCCAATTGTTTAGTCCATCTCCGTCCCAGTCATTGTTTCCTGTGTATGACTTTCGTGTTACGGTACAATTCATGTCGGAGTTTTGTGGATTTGGATTTTCTAAGCTCGCACAATTCCAAGCGTCAACTTGGTCTGTAGTTGCCATCATGTATGGGTCTTCCTCATTGACTATTCCATCGTTGTCCAAGTCATAGGGAAGATCTTCTGGATCGGTTGCGGGCAGGCCGATTGGATTGTCTACCAGTTCTGTAGGGAGAGCGCCCATATCGGGATCCATCCAATCCCAAACTAAGTCGTAATCTTGGTCGATTGGGCGATATCTATCATCATCCAAATCTCGGTCATAATCTATCTCACAACCGCGTCCTGGTATGGCGATAGCATGCGAATTAGGATAGTCGCCTTGTCCGTCAAGATTGGTATCTAATTGCATACACTCATCTGGAATCCCATCATTATCGTCATCGACATCGTACATATCCAACAAGCCATCGTTGTCGTCATCAGTATCCGATGAATCTGGAGACCCGTCATTGTCATTGTCTGGATCTAAGAAGTTAGGAATTCCATCTCCGTCCAGGTCCCCATCAACAACTTCTGTGAAGGATTGAGTTCGTGGATGCCAAAGATTCTGTTCAAGTTGTACAAAGTCAACTCCGCCCACAAATTGTGTGTATGTGTTGTCCCCAGCACCCAATGACTGGACATCTACTCTAGCCACCATTGAGGTGTGAATCGAACAAGAATATGTGAAAGTACCAACCTGATCGAAAGTAAATGACCATGTGCCACCTGGGAGAATTACTCCACTGTCAAAGGAACCGTCATCTGCAGTTACTGTGTGGTTCTTGGTATCCTGATTTGTCCAAACTACCGTATCTCCGGCATTTACAGTGAGCACGAAGGTGCCAAATGAAAGTGCATTGATATCAACTTGATGAGTTGTTGAGGAGACCCACTGATACCAATCATCCCATAGAGGTGCGGTTGTAGTTATGTTGGAAGTGATACTCGCGTCCCATGGGTGGGAATCCCAAAGGTCTACGACACCGTCGCCATCATCATCGTCATCAAAGTAGTCTTGAGTCCCATCGCCATCAAAATCGCATGGCCAAGTGAATTGGTCGATTCTTGCATCGTTGTCGTCGTCCTCGTCGTATGAACCGCGTCCGCTTCCATCTATGTCCTCATCTGGAACACCATCGTTGTCATGGTCCATCAGATTCTGGTCTATTCTGTAGCCTGTTCCTACAGGAGTGCCAGTCCAAGGATGCACTGTGTTTGGCTCAACATATCGGTCGGCACTGACATTCCATGGATCGGCACCTTGGGTGTAGTCGATAGGGCCTTCAAGAATTCCATCGTTATCGTCGTCCCAATCATCCTCATCGGAGATGCCATCGTTATCGTGATCAAATGGATCGGTTCCATAGCATCCGTCAAAGCGCTCGATAAGATCGCTAATTCCATCGTTATCGTCGTCTAAATCATCTAGGTCATTGATTCCGTCGTTATCGTGATCTTCGGTATTTGTTTCCTCTAGGAAGAAGCCGTATCCGGATTCTGTTAGGAGAACTGACGGGTCGGTAATCTTGCCTTGGTACGAGGCCGGATCTACCCAACTTGGGTCAGTAAATGCATCATGGCGGAAATTGCCCATTGCGGCAGGTTGGCCTTGAGTAGCTCCTGCTGTTGGACCTTCGGCCTGATAGAACTGCTGATATGCCGTCCTAGCAGGAGCGTCCTCTACCGTTCCGAGGCTAGTTTTCTCTTCCTCAAAACCCATGAAATTATACATCTGTGTGCTCATTAACATGAGCACTATCATCATTAGTGCTGAACCGCTCTTCTTTCTGTTTTCACGACTGTACCAAGTCTGTTTCAATTCGTTCATTCCGACCACCGAAGTACCCTTGCAAAATCGACCTGCTTATCAACAAAACCCGTTGTTTGCACACGCGAGTATCATGAAAGCCTTCGAGTATCATACTTCGTTTCGTTTCTCAATGCTGATTTTTTCATAAGTATATTTTCTACATATATTAAAAAAACAAGATTCTCTGAACTGTTTTGATGGCGTCAATAAGAATGGTATTGCGATCAAAAATCCACAGAGCTACAGTTACTCAAGCCGACCTGGATTATGTCGGCTCGATATCAATTGATGAGGACCTTATGGAGGCCGCCGGAATTGTCGAATGGGAAAAGATTGCAGTGCTCGATATAACCAATGGGTCACGCCTAGAAACCTATGCAATAAAGGCGCCTCGGGGGTCAGGAGAAATTTGCATAAATGGGGCTGCGGCTCATTTGGTGAACCCTGGTGACTTGGTAATTTTGTTAACCTACCAAGGCATAGAAGAAGGTGAAATCGAAAATCATGAGCCGCGGATTGTTCATGTGGATGAACAAAACAAAATCATTGAGTTGGCTACTACAGAATCTAACTACTAATTTAGGCAAAATTATGCTCTATGATATGGCAATCCTTTGATGATTGTAGAGGCTCGATATAATTGCTCTAACAAAACAACTGCGGCCAACTCGTGAGGTAGTGTAATCAATCCAAGAGACAAGGAAGACATTCCCTTGCTGTAGTCTCCAAAACCACCTGGTGGTCCAACAACTAGGTGGACATCATTGCTGGAAAGACGCCATTGTTTCATTTTCTCTGAATATCCCATCGAATCAAGAATCTCGCCTTTTTCCTCGAGCACGATTACGTTGTCCTCTCCAGCCTTGGATACAATTGAGGAAAGGTAGGTCTCAGGGTCTGTACGGTTTCGATGTTCAGAAAGCGATACGCCTTCTCCCGAAAGTCGGTTTGCGTAATCTGAGATAGCCATGCTGAATGCGGCGTCCTTTGCCCTGCCGTGTAGGTGCACGACGATACGGCCCATGGTTCGACGGGAGCATCGGCAATCTTTCATTAATTCGTAAGCATCAAGGGTAACGGCTTGCGCCCGTCGATTGAGAGACATGAGTTGGTGGCCATTCAAACGCAAGGAAAAGCCCTTGCAAGATGACCTACATATTCGTGGAACAAGAATTTGGCTACAGGACCTAAGAGAGTCCTGCGAAAGAAATTTCGATAACCCAGAAGAAGGTAGAAGATTGGTTAGACAGATGCAAATCGAGTGGACCGATGCACACTCAGAAGGGGAAGTGGATGACTCACTTCTTGATGGCTTGGATAGGCGCGCACTACGTCTTTTACGGGCCTTAGATGACGAATGGCTAAAGTGGCTTGATGATGATGACTTTTGGAAGCCTGGATGGCGCGACGAGCCTCGAGGTGAATTAGAATGAGCACTTCGGAGTTAGATTATTGGATTGTACTATTTTTCGCTCTTGGAGCAATATCGTTGTATTATGCTCGCCTACAACCTTTCCCTGAATTTGGAAATAAATTTGGGTGGGCCAGTATAGCATTAGGGTTGGTCTTTCTGATTAGCAGAAATGCTCCAAGAGATACTGCGATATTAGCGCCAACAGTTACCGCAGCAATTTTTGGTGGTCTTGCCGTTATGTATGGAGTTAGGCACATGGTGGTGACGCAGCAAGATGTGTTAGTAGCACCCTTTGGAGGTGTTCTGCTCTGTGTAGGAACTGTTAGTTTGATGGCCGATTCCTGGAACGAAATGAATTCGACTTACCACTTAATTTCATTTGTTACAGCCTCGATTGTGGTTATGCTAGAAATTTATCTTGCGTTCAGAGGTCTAGTTGTGGGCGTTCAAGGAATTACCTGGTCAAAATCCGGCCTCAGACAAGTAAGTAGAGGGCTATTACAAGGCCCTAGAGGTGCGATTTCACATTTTGAAAGATCTTGGGACATGGATGATCAATGGCTCAATGCAATGAGCCATGCAGCTCTTGCGTTAATCCACAAACACCTAGGGGATGAAGCCGCCGAAAAGGAGCATATACAGGAACTACAAGCTATCGGTGGATGGGATGCAGTTGACAAAAATTGGATTCAAACAATTGAGGCTGAATTAAGAAAATTGAAGGTTTCTAGAGGGACCGAAGAAGAGTGAATGACTCTAGCACGATTCAAAGCGATGAACCTACTCGGAAGTGAATAAGATGGTTCGGATAACTAAGGTTCACACCGGCGGGGGAGATGGGGGGGAAACCTCTCTTGTCGACGGTACTCGTGTTGGGAAGGAGCATCCAAGGGTTACGATTTACGGCACCATCGATGAGGCGAATTCGGCTATTGGTATAGTTAGAATGGAGCTTGCTAGAGCATCTATTACTATCGAGGTTTGTGATTATGCAGACAAGTTGCTCGGGACAATTCAACAGGAATTGTTCGATGTTGGAGCCGAATGTGCCTGTCCTCCCGGCGGCGTTCCTGAACAGATGTCGATTATTGGAGCAGAGTCGGGAGAACGATTAGTTGCAGAGATGGATTCTATGTTGGAAGATTTGGAACCTCTGTCTTCATTCATACTACCAACTGGAAGTCCAGCGGTAGCAAATTTACACATGGCTCGCACCATTGTTCGAAGAGCAGAAAGAGAAGCCTGTGCCCTCCGTGAAGAAGTGAGGCCCGAGGTAATTAGCTATCTGAATAGGCTCTCAGACCACTGTTTTGTACTCGGTCGTTGGATTACTGCAAAAACAGGGGAAGAAGAAACATTGTGGACCCCGTTAGGTAAGCGTGAAGAGTGATTAGATTACCTTACCGTCTTCTGCATGTGTTCTCTCGCTGAGCGTAATACTTCCTTTTCCTGCTCGAAAGTGAGTTGTTCCTCTGCTTCATCTAAACTAAGCCAGAGATAGTTAGTATGTTCATGGGATAATTTAACCTCAAGTTGATCGGTTGAAGCAATGTACCAAAATACCTGCTTATCGATCGGTCGTCCTTTGCTTTGGAAGGAATATTCCGTTCTGTGACTCCATCCCGAATCAATCTCTACTTCGTTGATTCCGGTTTCTTCTTCCAACTCTCTGCGAGCGGTTTGGTAATGATCCTCATCGCCCTCGACATGGCCCTTGGGGTACGACCAATGCCCTTGCGGATATTGCAACAGAAGAATACTGTCGAAATTGACCAAGACGAATCCGCAGGACGTCTCCATAGAGGCTGGGATAGGCATCATGCATTTCTCGATTGTCCTAATTTCGTCAGGTTATCCTGTAAACAAATTCGCCCTGTAGGAGAAAACAATCCACCCAAACAAATGATACGTAAGTTGTGGCGGAGTCTATTGATGACTCACCCTGCCCTGTCGCTTGATATCCGTCGAATTGTGACGGATTCTGACCTTGATGGAGTAGTAACTGGTGCCATTCTGAGAAGATGGTGGAAGGAGGCTGAAGTTGTGTTCGGTCACCCCGGTGCTCTTCGTGCCGGAATGTTGGATGATGTAATCGATAGGAACACTGCGGTTTGTGATTTGCCTAGGCATTCTCAATGTGGATTGAGTATTGATCACCACCAATCCAATGCACCAATTGATGATGAAGATAATTCTGAGATGGTGGTTGTTTGGAAGCCTACCCCCTCAGCGGCAAGAATCGCCTTTGATTTGGTTGGTGAAGTTGTCGATGTTTCGGATTTGACCGACCTTATGGAATGGGTCGACAAGCTGGATGGTGGCTCTGTTAGCAAAGAGGAGTTTCTCTCAGAGCACCCAGTAGTTTGGCTAGGAAGAATCATCGGAGGAAATGATGTAATCTCACTTGAAATCCTAGAGGCTTTGAGTCGCGGAAATTCTGTAGAAGAAATTCTATCTTCAGAAAATATTTCTTCTGTTATTGATGAAAAACGAGACTATCTAACTCGTGCCAATTCAATTATTGCAGAGCGATTAGAAGTTATCGACAGGCTCGCTGTAGTCCGATTAGAAGACATGGGGGTGCGTTCTAATGGTTATCGTGTTACCGCCTTGGCTGGAGAGGACTGCGATGCTTGTATGGTTATTCATGGAGATGTTGGTGCTGGGTTCGGAGAGGAAGATTCCTATCCTGTCTCAGCTTCATTTTACACTAACTCATTCATCCATACCGAAGGTGGAATTTTCGATTTAACTCAGTTAGCAACAAGATTTGACCCAGATGGAGGAGGCCATGCCAATGCCTGTGGTTGTAGGATTCAACCGCTAGAAAATGGTCAAAGGGCTGAGAGGAAAGTTGCGAAAGGAGATATCGATGAAAATATTCGAGAATGGTTGAAAATGTGGGCTGAACGTTAGCCGATTAATTGTAACAGATATAGGAAACCAAGAAATGCATGAATGACAATTAATCCGCTCATAATATCGCTAAGCTTGCCGTGTAATTGCTTGGATTTTGCAAATGATTTCCCATCCTTTTTTTCGGCGCTTGTCTTTCTACCCAAACGCCAAAGATAGGTCATCAGCGCTATTCCAAGTAATCCAGCCCAACCATGGAAATGTCCTGGCATTAGTAAGTCGAGTGCGAAATCTTCTCCCGAGAGTAAAGATGAGGTTATTTTGGCGGCGAATGCCAAAGCAACAACAAACAGCACCCAGCGAAACAATCGTTCACCTTGACTCTCGTGATTTTCGAGCTTTTCAGCCCTATCAGAGCCCTTTAGCGTGGTGCTCAACTTTCGCCAATTTCGTTGCCTTGCAAACTCTCGAATGACAACCAATGCCGCGATTGGATGCAGCAAGAGGATGAGCACTTGGGTGATTTCCACGAGTCTACGCCACCGTTTAGAGGTCTTGAGTTCTCCTTCTCGCGCCTTGCATAGCAAGGCGATGTGTTGATGTAGGCAGGGGTGGGGCGATGTGCCTACCGGAGTGATTCAATTTGGAGGATTATCTTCTCGATTGCGTCGAACAACTGCAGAGAGCAGGCGACGATTCAGGGAGGAGAAAATCGGAAATTCAACGCCCAAAGGCATGGAATTTACTCAATAAAGAATGGAAGGCTTTGGCCTTCCTAGCAGTAAATCAAGCGGCACCAGAATCCATCGATCTTAATTCTTCAACCGGGAAATCTGCTAGACCGAATCGGCGTATTGGCAGAAGAGGAGGAAGAGGGGGGCAATCAGGATTACAAGACCGCTTGGAATTGCCCCAATCAGCAATTCGTTCGAAGGAACCCGCGGCGTACAGATTGGCCGTGTTGATTGCCCAGAAACACAAGATGGGGTCTTCTTGGAATGAGAAATGGGATGAAAGTTTTCAATCCCTTAGAAAAGAGTGTGAAACTGGTGTTCATCCTGTTTGGGAACGTATGGCTAGGGAAGCCCCTTTGCTTGCAGAACTAGGTAGATTTCCGATTTCTGAAAACGAACAAAATATCGATGCTGGGGATTGGTTAAGTCGAGCCGATTTCGATCCACAAGATTCCTCAGCTTTACTTGATTGGCTGGATTCTTGCACTCTACAATTGGATATCCATCAAGCATCAGCCCTTCAGAAAATCACGCGTGACCTACGCTCTGGAAAACCACGCCCGCAGAAATGGAAGGCATGGATGAATCCCTCTTTGAAAGATATGACAGGAGATTATTCACTGCTAGAGGCGATGATATTGGCAGCTGGCAACACTGAGCAATCAACGTCGATTTTTGAAGGGGTCGATTCAGAAAACTTGCAAGGCATGGTTGAAGCACAATCTACTCTCCTATCGTTAAGGGCGGGTTCAACTGAAAATTGGCAGCAAGCCATTTCTCAAGATGGAGAAGATAGGCTCTCCGAGGCGATTCAAATTGAGGCTTGGAAGAATTTTCAGACAGGAAATACCACCGATGCTGACACTTTACTGAAAGGCATGGATATTCTCCAAAATGCTAAACTCACACCTTCGGATACTCTTCGTTGGGCGATAATCGCTGCCCTTTCATCGGCAAATAGAGGATCGGAGACTGTTGCCATCCTCAGGGGTTTGGAAATCAATAATGAAGAGGAAATGAATGTTGCAATTAACCTGATTTCTGAAACTGGAGATTCTATCATTGAGGATTCCATATTGAGGGGGCTTGCAAAGTCATCAGATGATTTGACTCTCAGTGTAATGCGAAATTCCTCCGCCCCTCTAAAGATTAGGAAGATAGCCGCGAAAAGGCTGTCAACAAAGGACCTAGGTATCGAGGAAGAAGTGCTCGATATTTACACCCTATCAGCAGATGTCGAAGGGCTTAGTGGTGAATTCCTAAATCATCCTGATTTAGTATCTAAATTTCCTCATCGTGCATTATTGGTTTGGCATCTTATTAGCGCAGAGCAAGGAATTTCAATTATGCAAGAACTGGTAGCGATGAGGAAGAGAGCAATCCTCGGACTTGCAGAAACTGAAAATGATGGGGTTATGACTGAGGCCTCTTCTTCATTGATTGCACTATTGAGCGGAAACCCATCTTCGATGAATGCCGTTCACGAAAAATTGGATTCGAAGGGGCTTGAGGCTCTCAACCAAGTTAGGGCTGCACTTCGAGCAGACGGCGACGGATTGGTTGAGGAAAATCGAATCGAACGATTGGAACAATCGGTTGAGGATGCTGGTTTGACCTTCCTTGAAAGAAGCCTATTCAGTGTCCTAATCAGTGCTCTAAGATTGAATAGAGCAACAATGGATCTACAAAGCGGAGTGGAAGAAAGATCTGTTTCGGCCCTTTCTGCGCTTGGATCATTATGTTCAACCAAAGGAGTTCAACTACGCACAATCAGATTTGCCACAGACCTAGTATTGGAGCACAATGCAGCGATTCCTGATTTGGAAATGTGGTATAGACAGCATGACAATGGGTCCTCAAATCACCAAATCGTCAGAGCAACAATTGCAGTGGCGAAGGGAGATCGAATCAATGCTGCTAGATCATACCGAGATGCAGCGATGAGAATTAGAGATGATTTCGAACAATCGTCTCTGCTACTTCGAAAATCATTGATTGAATTCGCCCTTGCGGGTGGTTGGAAAGAAGCAATTGATTTGATTGACAAACACCCAGAGTTGCTCGCATCTGTAACCTCTAGATTCCAACTATACCTAAGAGTCTGTGCTGACGCTGTCGCTGGACGTAATGAAATTGCTACCCAGAGAATAATGGAATATGTCTCACAAAGAGAGCCTAGTGAAGGCAGTGAAGACAGAGATGTTGTGAAGCGCAGATTGGAAGTGCTCGATAGGGCTCTTCGATACGCGTCTGAACACCGATTGCCAGAGGATCCCTTCCGTGGCCGTGTTCTAGCGGCGCAGATGATGATGCGCCGCAAGGAACCAGGCAGAAGAAGCGAACTTGAAGGCCGATTCCTGATGGAGTTGAATGAGAGAAAGGACGTCCTTGAGATTACGTTAATCGCAGAAGAGGTGGCTGATATCTCACCGATTCGAGGGCTTCGAATGTTCGAAACTGCGATTCAATCGGAGAACTTTGATTTGCGGCAGATTCAGACCTTGGTTCGGTCACAAAAGGCATTATTCCGCAGGTACAGTAAGAATATTCCAGTTCGACAACGTCGGTCTTTGAGTCATCTTTCCCTAAGACCATTGGTTTTGGTCGATACCAATATTCTAATCGATGCCCTGAAGGATGATTTGTTGGGGCAAATTTCTCAAGATAATTACGGAACTTTCGATTGGACTGTAGAGAGAGCCTTTGTCTGGATGCTAAAGAGGCGTAGCGAAGAGGGTCGAGTTCATTTGTGTATACCGATGTCTGCCGAAGCTGAGTTCCTCAATCGAACAAGATCTCCGAAAATTGCACGCGCTCTCTTCAGAGACGTGTATATTGACAAAAAGGCTTGGAAGTCGACGGTTACTTCCAAACTTCTGCAAGAAAGGGTCGAGTATATTCTGCGAACGTTTGGTAAATTCAGAAACGAGGTTGATGTGGATGCGAAGCGAGAGGTTGACCTAGACTCTTTCCTAGTTCGTCATTCGGAGATTTTTGAGAGAGTTACGGAAGCCAAGCAATTGGCTAGAGATGATCCACCGCCAAGAAGTATAATCGATGATTTGGAAATCTTCCCAGAGTCTGGTGACCTAGACATAATGCGAGATTCAACTGTTTACGCTTCATCGACGATTCCTGACGTTGGCTGTGTATTGGTTGCCACAAGAGATTCTGACTTTACTCTAATTTCAAGAGCCTTACATGACAACTTCGGATTCGATGCGATTTCAACTGCTCAGCAGTTGAACAGTCACATTCTTCGAAATTGATTTCGTCTATAGGACTAGAATTAATCCGAATTCCAAACCGCCAGATACCGATTTACTTCGGGTTCGTCATTTGGTCGGTTTTGGATTAGGAATTCTGTTTGATTCAATTGTGACCCTATCTCCTCAATGAATTGGCGTTCCAAAGGCCAGGGTGGTCCATCGAGTTCCTCGCCTGTTAGATTAATTCTACCTATGCAAACCAAATTACCATTGGGTGCTACTAATGGGGCTAACCTCGTTGCAGCGACCTGTCTAATTTCTGGAGGAATTGCTTGGAGTATGTGTACTTCCAATACTAGATCCCAAGCACCTTTCCATCCCTCTGGTAGATTGAGCAAATCTTCTGCTTTCCACTCTATATTGGGTTCTTGGTGTATCTTGGATGCCCATTCAACCGCAGTTGAAGAGAGGTCGAATGCTGTAACTTCCCAGCCTGTTCGAGCAAGGTAAGCTGCATCTTCGCCAAGACCACATCCAACAACTAATGCTCGCCCTCGAGATGCTTTTTGTTCATTCCACTCTACTAGGAATGGGTGTGGATGACCATCAGACCAAGGAATCATTGTATCGTCCCCTTCAGAAATTCTGTAGAGATTCTCAAACCAAGCTAACGGGTCGCCAGAATCTTCTGCTTTGCGGGCCATTTTGTGGATGTGTTTCCGAAGTTCAGCAAGCTCTTGCTCGCCTCGCTCGGACAATGTACCGCCTCACATATGGGAAATAATTGCCTGTCCAAACTCACTGCACTTGAGTAAAGTAGCCCCTTCCATAAGGCGCTCGAAATCATAAGTTACAGTTCCGGCCGAAATCGCGCTCTCCATTCCTTTGACAATAAAATCCGCTGCTTCTACCCAACCCATATGGCGGAGCATCATCTCTGCTGAAAGAATCAGACTACCTGGATTGACCTTGTCCTGACCGGTATATTTTGGCGCTGTTCCATGTGTCGCTTCGAAGATAGAAATTCCAGTGTCGTAGTTGATGTTCGCACCTGGGGCAATACCGATTCCGCCAACCTGTGCTGCTAGCGCATCAGAGATGTAATCGCCATTCAGATTCATTGTTGCAAGTACTCCGTATTCGCGCGGGCGTGTGAGGACTTGCTGTAGCATTGCGTCCGCGATTACATCCTTGATGACAATCGTGTTTCCTGTTTTTGGATTGGTCAATGTGCACCAAGGACCGCCGTCTAATTCTACTGCTCCGAACTCATCTTTGGCTAGTTGGTAGCCCCAATCTCTGAATCCGCCTTCTGTGAATTTCATGATGTTTCCTTTGTGAACAAGAGTTACCGAATCCTTGTCATTATCTATTGCGTATCTGATTGCTGCCCGTACTATTCTAGCTGTGCCTTCGACGCTAATAGGTTTGATTCCGATTCCAGAGGTGTCAGGGAATCGAATCTTTTCTACACCCATTTCGTTTTGTAGGAATTGAATCACTTTTGCGACTTCCTCACTACCGGATTCCCACTCTATTCCAGCGTAGACATCTTCGCTATTTTCTCTGAAAATAATCATGTCTACTGCGCCGGGGTCTCGTACGGGACTGGGCGTACCAGCGTACCAGCGAACAGGACGGACACAGGCGAACAAATCCAGTTGTTGACGGAGTGCGACATTGAGGCTTCGGATTCCTCCGCCCACGGGAGTTGTAAGAGGTCCTTTGATAGATACTAGACCAGTCTTCATTGATTCTAATGTTTCATCTGGTAACCATTCGCCAGTGGCGTTGAATGCCTTCTCTCCAGCTAACACTTCAGACCAGTGTATTTGGCGTGATCCTGAATATGCCTTGTGGACTGCTGCATCTACTACATCAATCATTACAGGAGTAATGTCAACCCCAATTCCATCTCCTTCGATGTAATGGATTATTGGTTGATCGGGTACGCTCAAACGACCTTCTTCCATTGTAATTGCACTGCCCTCAGCCATGTCACTCAGTCGCGCCACTTGCCCTCGCCTCAAGAAGCCAACCCTCAAGACGGACTCGATAGAGGAGGGGGCATGAAGAGCGTAGTTCGATGGACTGAGGGTTATTCCATGGAGGCTGAAACTGAGTCTGGGAAATTGACTTCAATCTACAGTGACGTAGCACCCAGTCCGATGGAAATGGTGCTTCAGGCTCATGCGGCTTGTTCCCTAATTGACCTTAGAGTCGGCCTGAAAGACCGAATGGAAAACGTTCGGGCAATGTGGGTAGATGTAGAAGGAGCGAGGGCTGATGAGTCTCCGCGAGTTTTCACTTCAGTGAAGATGCATTATGTCGTTGAGGGGGACGTCCCAGAGAAGTTAGTTCGAAGGATAATTTCTCTTTCACATGAGAAGGATTGTTCAGTTGGAATTATGATTTCACGGTCTGGAGCGAGTGTAGATTGGACACTTGATTTACGTTCGTAACTTGTTATTTTCCACCTTTTGACGGTTTCTGAGTAAGGAATATATTAATGCAAATCTGCTGATTAATTAGAGGCATTTTCCGAACTCATTAAAGTCCGTCTTCGGGCACAGCCAAATCCTTCGCTCGTGCGAAGGAGAGAATTGAGCCGGGGAATTGATTCGGAAGTGGTTGTGATGCAGACTAGAACAGATGATGAGGCAGTAGCCGAAGAAGGCGAAGCCGAGAAGGGATTAGTGATTGAACGCCGTTTTACTACAGCAGGTGCTGACCCCTTCGATGCCTTTGATTGGATTGAGATGAGTGTAGAGATCCGAAACCCCGACGGAAGTCTCGCTCATGAGATTCATGGAGTTCAATTGCCTTCAGGCTTTGCTGGTGTTCCAGGAAAAGTCTGTGCTCAGAAGTATCTGAGGAAAGCGGGTGTTCCTGCTGCTCTGCGCAAGGTGGCGGAGGACGGGGTCCCTGGGTGGCTACAACGGAGCGAGCCTGATCATGAGAAGCTTCAGACCCTCGCTCCAGAGGACAGGTTTGTCGGTGAAACCAATGGGCGGGAATTATTCCGTCGCCTCGCGGGCACCTGGACCTACTGGGGCTGGACCCATGGCTACTTTGCCAGCGAAGCTGACGCTCGTGCCTTCTACGATGAGATGGCATACCTGATAGCAAGCCAGAGATCTGCTCCGAATAGTCCACAGTGGTTCAATACTGGTTTGAATTGGGCCTATGGAATAACAGGTCCAGCTCAAGGTCACCACTACGTAGATGCTGTCACCGGAGAATTGAATCTCTCAGAGGATGCCTACACACACCCTCAACCTCATGCTTGCTTTATTCAATCAGTAGGGGATTCCTTGGTCGGAGGCACTGAATCGATTATGGGGCTCTGGAATAGAGAGGCTCTATTATTCAAGTATGGATCTGGAACCGGTTCAAACTTCTCCCAAATAAGAGGTGCAGGAGAGCCGCTATCTGGTGGAGGTACTTCCAGCGGCCTTCTGTCCTTCCTAAAGATTGGAGATAGGGCGGCTGGGGCTATCAAATCAGGTGGTACAACTCGCCGGGCAGCAAAGATGGTTACTCTAGATCTTGATCATCCGGATATCGAAGAATACATTGATTGGAAGTTAACAGAAGAGGAGAAGGTTTCGGCTCTGGTGATTGGTTCGAGTCTTTTACAGAAACACTCAGATGCTATCTTGTCCGCAATTTGGAGCCATGATGAGGATGACTCAAAGACTGATCCATCGGTTAATGGCGCTCTCAAATTAGCGATGATAAAGGCCGTGCGAGATAGCGTCCCTCAGCCGCACATAAAGAGAATTCTAGACCTTGCAAATCAAGGCTGGAAGAGTTTAACATTCGAACAGATGGATACAGATTGGCAGGGAGAAGGTTATGCAACCGTATCCGGTCAAAACTCCAACAATTCTGTTCGTGTTCCTAATTCATTTATGGAAGCTCTTCGAAATGATGGAGACTGGAATCTTTACCACAGAACCGAACTAAAGAAGGCAGGAGAGGAGGGTAGAGAACCCGAACCTTGCAAGACAATGCCGGCTGCAGAATTGTGGGACAAAGTAGCATATACAGCTTGGGCTTGTGCAGATCCGGGAGTTCAATTTGATACAACAATCAACGAATGGCACACCTGTCCGGAGGGGGGTCGAATCAACGGTTCAAACCCTTGCAGTGAATACATGTTCCTCGATGATACTGCTTGTAACCTAGCCAGCATCAATCTGCTACATTACTATGACAAGGCAACTCAGACCTTTGACGTTGAGGACTTCCGACATTCGGTTCGATTGTGGACTGCTACCTTGGAAATTAGCGTACTGATGGCACAATTCCCTTCGGCTGAAATCGCGCGCAAATCCTACGAATACAGAACTCTAGGGCTTGGCTACTGCAACCTAGGTTCACTTCTAATGCATATGGGAATTCCTTACGATGATGAAAGAGGCTACGCGATTTGCGGCGCTGTTACGTCAATTATGTGTGGGGAGTCCTATGCAACCAGCGCCGAGATGGCTTCAGTTCTAGGACCATTCCCGAACTATTCAGAGAATGCAGACCATATGCTGAGAGTAATGAGAAATCATCGATTAGCAGCATATGATGCTCCGGCAAAGGAATACGATGGATTGTCTGTACTACCTATGGGCATTAACTCAAAGAAGTGTCCGAAGGATCTTCTTGATGCTGCTAGAGAAGCATGGGATAGAGCATTGAGAGAAGGCGAAGAGCATGGTTTCAGAAATGCTCAAACTACTGTTATTGCACCAACTGGAACTATTGGATTAGTGATGAATGCAGACACCACTGGAGTAGAACCTCAATTCTCTTTAGTTCAGTACAAACAACTAGCTGGAGGGGGTTCTCTAAGAATCATCAACCACGGAGTACCAAACGCTCTACGACGATTGGGGTACTCCGAAAAGCAAACTCAAGCAATTCAAGAGTACATCATGGGAACTGCTTCACTAGGAAACTGTCCTACTGTTTCTTCTAAGGCATTGAAGGCTGCTGGTTTCAATGCAAAGATGTTGAAGAAAGTTGAGTCGAGCTTCCCAGATGTTTTCGATATACGCTCTGCATTTGCGCCTTCTATCCTCGGAGAAGATTTCTGTACAGAAACTCTAGGGATTTCGAAAGAACAATTTGAGGACCCGTTCTTTGACACACTCGGCCACCTTGGATTCTCTAATGACGAAATCAATCAAGCCAATGATCACGTCTTTGGATATGGTACAATTGAGGGTGCTCCTGGACTAAAGGATGAGCACTTGGCTGTGTTCGACTGTGCAACTCCTTGTGGAAAGTATGGAAAGAGATCTATCGATTGGAAGGCTCACGTA
The DNA here is from genome assembly GCA_023268715.1 of Candidatus Thalassarchaeaceae archaeon. Lineage (GTDB taxonomy): Archaea > Thermoplasmatota > Poseidoniia > Poseidoniales > Thalassarchaeaceae > MGIIb-O1. Next base: position 63,253 of record JALRLV010000004.1, on the reverse strand, counting down.
TTGATGATGGCAGCCGCTCAGCCATTCATTTCCGGAGCAATTTCGAAAACTATCAACATGCCAGCTGATGCCTCGATTGATGATATTAGAGCAGCATATGACCTAAGTTATGATACCATGATTAAGGCATGTGCAATTTATCGTGATGGAAGTAAACTCAGTCAACCATTGATGAATCAGTTAGTTGATGCCACATCTCTAGATGAGGAAGAAGAAGATGAGGCAGTTACTGTTGTTCACAAGATGGTAGAGCAAACTGCTGAAGCTCTTCCAATCCCCGCTCCTGCTGCTACAGTTGTGGCTGAACAGTTTGTCCACAATTACATTGCAACAAGAAGACCTCTGCCTGATGTTAGATCATCTAGTACGATGAAGGCAAGAGTAGGAGGTCACACAGTTTACCTATCTTCAAGCAACTATGATGATGGTCGTTTGGGAGAGATTATGATTACAACTTCGAAAGAGGGTGCGGCATGGAGATCTCTGCTGAATCAATTCGCAATCGCGGTGTCTATTGGATTACAATATGGTGTACCTCTAGATGCGTTCGTCAAGTCATTCACTTTCCAGAAGTTCGACCCGAGTGGAATGGTAACCGGCGGTAGTGGCCGGGTTAAGATGTCGACTTCAATTGTCGATTACATATTCCGCGAATTAGCAATTCAATATCTAGAGCGTGACGACCTAGCTCACGTCTCTGCTGAAGATATGGTATCGACATCAATCAGCAGACCCGAGCAAACAGAAGAAGGATTGGTAAGATCTCAAGGAGAAAAGAGAGACGTACAGTTGACCCTGAACGCAGTTGCTCCATCTGAGGACGAAGATTCTCGAATACGCCGAATGGCTCGTGAGCGCGGCTTCACTGGAGACATCTGCGATGATTGTGGAAGTAGTCAGATGGTTCGCAATGGCACTTGTCTGAAGTGCAATGCCTGCGGCGCCACTACTGGTTGCTCCTGATTTCCTACAGTAATTGGTAGGCCTCTGGACTTCTCATCTCGACCCAGTTTGCCAACTTATCGAAAGATTCTGGGTTGGCTCTCTTGATAGTTTCACAAGTTGTTTGGAATGCTTTGGGAGAAACTCTGGCCTGCTCGACAATCAGATTTCCTACTCTAGAGCGACCAATTTCGGAAGATGAAAGCCAGGCCGAAGAAAGTAGTTGGGCTGAATCTGTTGGGTTAGTTGAGAGATAGTCTCGAAGTCCAGATTCGACTAGCCTTTGTGTTGCTTTTTGATTTCCTTTGGCAAGAATCGATTGTGCCCTTCCAACGAATTCTTCTTCGGAAAGGCGGGCTAATCCTCCTACAAATGAGGCGTAGAGTGTCTGGATTGATTCATCCGATTCAGAGGATAGTCGGTCAGCCAACATAAGAGCGAGTGTTGCTTCTTGAGAATGGATTCTAGAGAGATTTTCCGCTATCGTCCTTCTAGCGCCTATTGAGCGATGATCTGCAGATGCGACGAGAATATCTGTTGCTTCTTCTGGTGAATGTGATAGAATCTGTAGTCCCGCTCGTACATACGGGCTGCTGTCATCTTCAGTTTGCCCGAGAGCGTCAATCACACGGGAAGGGATTGCTAATGTCGAGCATAGAAGTAGTGAGACGGACAGATTCTCCAACCATTTTGGCAGAATCTTCGCTGAAGATTCTGGTTTCATAGATAGCGTGTCTAGAATTGTTGTTGCGGCCATTACACCCGCGGGGTGAGGAGGAAGTGGATTATTGGTCGACATCTCGGGAGACCAAGCAATTTGATGGTGGCCAACGACATTCGAATATGGTAAATTTCCAGGAGTAACTGCATAAGCGATTGCTTCAAGCAAATAGTAGCAATCATCTCTAGCAACTTCTGTTCCACCCAATGCTAGACCTACTAGCAAACTTGAACCAAGATACCACCTATCTGTATCTGGTACATTTTCATCTAATGCAACTGCTAACCAGTCTCTAGTCTGAAGCGCGAGTACCCTCTCTGCAATTGCTTCCGAGTTGGATGCTAGCCATTCTGATTCCGCCTCCATGGGATCTATTGAGCGGCGAACATAATCTGGTAGATGTATTTCGCAGACCTCAGCTAAACGCATATTGAATCCTTGGCGGTCGATAGCGAAGATTCCTGCCGCCTGCCTAACCAATGATTCGGAATCATTAGGAGAGATTGCAGGAAAATCCGGTAATTCTAGAGGAGGATTTGGTAGCGGTGCAATCTCAAATGCTTCACGCACCGCTTCCTTGAGCCTTTCATCGGTTTTCTGCCAGACTAAGGCATTGCCTTCCCGTCTGGCCATTTGGACCGACTCAAATCTCTAGTTCGATGTTTAGGTTCTGGATGAGTTCCTTGTACCTATTTCGGATTGTAACCTCAGTGACACCAGCCACTTCAGCAACCTCTCGCTGAGTTCTGCGCTTACCACAAAGAACCGATGCGATGTAGATGATTGAAGCCGCAATACCAGTTGGACCTCGGCCACTGGTTAGTTCCTTTTCCTGGGCCTTCTGAATCAATTCGTATGCCTTGGCTTGTACCTCGGCATCTAGGTCAAGACCTGAACAGAATCGAGGAATGTAATCCTCAGGCTTGGTTGGTGGAATCTTCATCTTCAATTCACGAACCATGAATCTGTATGTACGACCAATTTCCTTTCTACCGGTTCTGCTAGCATCACCGATTTCATCCAGAGTTCGTGGATTGTTGCACTGGCGGCAAGCAGCATAGAGGGATGCTGCTGCAACACCTTCAATCGAACGACCACGAATGAGCCTCTTCTCGACCGCTTTCTTGTAGTTGACAGCTGCAGTTTCTCGGATACTCTTAGGGAGATCTAGGCGGCTGGCCATTCTATCCAATTCAGCAAGAGCCATTGCGAGGTTTCGCTCAGTTGCATTGCTTACTCGAGAGCGCTTCTGCCACTTTCTCATTCGGTAGAATTGGGAGCGGTATCTGGAAGAGATTGTCTTTCCTGAGTAGTCCTTGTTCTGCCAATCAATATCGGTGGAAAGACCCTTGTCGTGAAGCATTACAGTCATTGGAGCACCAGTACGTGCACGCTGGTCACCTTGCTCGGGGCTAAACACACGCCACTCAGCGCCTTGATCGATAACTTTGTCTTCAAGGACAAGCCCACAATCATCACAGACGACCTCTCCACGAGTTTCGTCTCGGTTCAAATTTCTTGAACCGCATTCATCACACTTGACAATGTCTTCAACCAGATACTCTGACATCTCTTAATCACCCCTTTCGACCCGAAAGGTAAAATATTCGCAATGAACTTCCTATTTAAACCTTAGAGGCATTGTAAACTGTCCCTAAATGAAGGTCTGCGAGCCTGCTCTTTCTTGCACCAACGGTGAAATAGCAACATACGTTGGCGTTAAGCAAGCGAGAGGTGTTGGTATGCAGTCTTGGCCTCCTTCAAAAGTTAGTCTTACCCCTAACAAAAGGGTTCTATTTTTGACAAAAGACTTGGATTTGATTCGCAAACAGTTGTATGAAGGTCTCGATTTAAGAATGGAAGATTTGTCAGTCGATGACTTACTAGACGATATCAACACCGACGTAATGACTCCAGCTTGGGTGTGCTTTGATCATGACCCTGCTATACTTGCAGAGAATGCATACGCAGGACTTCTGCATGAAGGTCGTCGTGTCTTTGAGTCACGAGCATTGATGGACGGTGGATTCGAAGTAATAGTTAGCGGCCATCGAAAGGGAACCGGTAGTAGTAGAGAGACTGCCGCTCAATGTGAAAGATGGTCAGGAATTCGAATTGTCATCGCCGCGTCCTTTGCCCCTATTCACGAGAGGAATAACATCAATCTCGGTCAGTTAATGGGTGACCATGCAATGCTTGAACGTTTACAGAATGGAGAGAGTATTGGCCTAGAGGAGTTCACAGGAAAATACGACCCAGTTACTAAACTAATTGTAGAGAATGGAGGAATCTTTCCTTTTGCTAAGAGATTGAAAGCAGGTGATGTGGAGTTACCTGTTGTAAGTAGTGAGTCTACTCCGATGACAATGGCTGAGAAGATGATTTCCAACAAATTGCTCGGACAGGATGGTGTGCGTGGTTATGTCAAGCCAGGAGACGCTGTGCTTGCGCAAGTCGATGGTGGATATTCACATGAGTTTACTACTGCTCAAGTTCACAATTTCCTAGCTGCAGAATATGGCGAAGATTATTCATTACCAAATCCGCCAAAATTTGCAGTCTTTGAAGACCATCTCTTGTATGCAACGGGAGTTGCAAGGTTTGCTCGATTTGAAAACAAGATTCAGACCTTGCGCGACTTGCAAGTCGCTTTCCAGAAGCACACAGGAGTAAGAGATTATTCCGCGGTGAATGGAGTTAGTCCGGGCATATGTCACCAAGTCGCAAGAGAGGAATTTATCGATGTCGGTGATTTCATTCAAGCCACGGATAGTCACACCTGCATGGGTGGTGCCAGCAATGCTCTGACATACGGAGTTGGTTCAACTGAATACGCTAACTTGGTACACAATCAATTCGCATTCGTAAAAGTTCCAGAGAGTATTCGATTCGAATTAGTCGGAAGTCTAGATCCAGGTTGTACTGCAAAGGATGTAATTCTGCATATCCTTTGGAAGTACGCTGCACAGTCAGACACCCTCGACCGCTCAATGGAATTCGGTGGCCCAGGATTAGCATCGCTTTCGATGGATGAAAGAGCCACGCTCTGCAATATGGCAACAGAGTGTTCGGCGAAGACTGGAATTTGTGAGCCGGATGATTTGACCGTTGAGTGGTTAATGACAAGACGTCAGGATTTGACCGAAGAAGAGATTCGCTCTGCCTTCGTTCTTCCTGATGAGAATGCAGTTTACCACGGAGGTGTGCATACCATTGACTTGACTGCAATCCGACCTATGGTAGCACACCCCGGAGACCCTGATGCAGGAATCCCATCCGACCCAACAAACGGAGCATACATCGAAGACCTAGCAGATGTCAAGATTGATATTGCATACGCTGGATCATGTACAGCAGGTAAGGACGATGATTTCGCTTACTACGCAATGGTAACAAAGGCGGCTCTAGATGCTGGATTGACCGTAGCAGATCATGTTGATTGTTACATTCAATTTGGCTCAAAGGCTGTCAAAGATTTGTCGGCACGCAACGGATGGAGTGAGTTGTTTGAGCGCGCTGGCGTCAAACTAATCGACCCAGGTTGTGGCGCTTGCATTGGCGCTGGACCAGGGGTTTCTGATCTAGAAGAACAAGTTACTGTATCGGCGATAAATCGTAATTTCCAAGGACGCTCTGGACCAGGGAAATTGTACCTAGCAAGCCCTCTGACTGTTATGGCTAGTGCATTCACTGGAAAGATTACTGCTTGGCATCCTGATTTGTTTGAACAGAGTTAAAGGCCCTGAGCACTCGGGCGACTTCGACCACAAGCAGGCCCCTAGTCATACGGATTATGGGAGGACCTGAAGGGGGTAGTCGCGATGGCAGATGCAGAGAATATTGCAAGTAAACAAAAGCAGATTTCGATAAGTGAATTCTTCGAGAAGAACAAGCATTTCCTAGGCTTCGACACCCTTCAGAGAGCAGTGATTACAGCCGTCAAGGAAGCGGTTGATAACTCACTTGATGCTTGTGAAGAAGCTAGAATACTACCAACTATCAAGGTCGAGATAAACAAACTCAAAGGTGACAAACTGGAATTAATTTGCCAAGACAATGGTCCTGGTATCCCTAGAGATTCCGTTGAGAATGTATTTGGAAAATTCCTGCTTGGTTCTCGTTTCCATGCGATAAGACAAACTCGTGGTCAGCAGGGAATTGGGATAACAGGAGTTGTGATGTACAGTCAATTAACAACCGGCTCGAAGACTCATGTAATTTCAAAAATCAAGTCTGATAGTTCGGCTGTACACGTTGATCTTGGTCTAGACACTAGAAAGAATAAGGCCACCAAATCTAATGAAATTAGAGATGTTTGGTTTGAGGATGGGGAGGAGGTTGTAAGTGGCCTGAAAATAAATACCGTGATGAAGGCAAAATATCAGCGAGGTAGACAATCTGTTCACCAATATCTCCGTATGACGAGTATCGTCAACCCCCATGCTACAATCCAACTAATTGTTCGTGATGTAGATGGAGAAATAATTGACCAGGGTCATTGGATAAGGACCACAGAAAAATTACCAAGAGTGGTTGAGGAAATCAAGCCTCATCCACACGGGATTCATCTTGGACAACTTCAGAGGATGCTGAAGGAGGCAGACGAAAGAAAGCTAACTTCCTTCCTCAGGCATAACTTCTCCGGAGTTAGTATGAGGGCTGCGAAAGAAATTCTTGGTAAGGCGGAATTAGAGGAAGGTCGAACTCCTGTTAGAGTCAAAGCAGATGAAGCCCAAGCCATGTTAGACTCCTTTCAAGAAGTAAAATTACTAGCGCCTCCAACCGATTGTCTCTCTCCTATTGAAGAAATCCTGATCAAAAAGGGACTTTCTAAAGCAATTGATTCTAGATTTGCCTCGACGGTTACACGTAATCCTGCAGTGAGCCAAGGAAACCCCTTCCAAATCGAAGTGGGTCTTGTTTTCGGAGGAGATTTAGCAGCAGATGGGCCGATTGAAGTACTTCGTTTTGCAAATCGGGTCCCTCTGATGTACCAGCAAGGTGGTTGTCTTTTGACAAAGGCGCTCGAATCAGTAGATTGGAAGAGATACGGACTGGATCACCCTGGTGGGAAGGGGTTGCCGAAGGGACCTGCCGCAGTCTTGATTCATCTTGCTTCCACTAACGTCCAATTTACCAGTGAGGCTAAGGAAGCGGTTTCAGATAATGAAGAGGTATTCGAGGAAATTCGTAAGGCTATGCTGGAAGTCGGTAGAGGCCTGAAAAATCATTTGAAAAAGAGTAAACAAAGAAAGAAGGCTCAAGAAAAATTTGACCTTATCAATATCATATTGCCTGAAATATCAAGAAAATCAAGTGAGATGTTGGGGAAAGAGGAACCTGACTTGTCTCCTGTCATTACTCGAATAATGAATGCGGTATTCCTTGAAGACGAAGTGACTTGGGATAACGACACCAAACAGAATATTTGTTCGGTTACAATTTACAATTACACTGCAAGAGCTAGGGCCTATACAATACTAGCAAAATGGCCCGAAGCTGAGGGTGTAAGGATGGCTGAAAACCCTCGAGGTGGAAGAAAGGAAACCAACGGCTTGTGGGCTTGGAGATTAGATACTCTCAATCCAGGTGAATCAGCTGAAATACGATTTACAGTAGAGGGTTTAACAAAAGGTGATTGGAATGAAACGGATATCTTCTTCCGTGGAAATGGCGATATAATTGGGGCTAACAAAATCGATGAGAAATTACTCGATGAAATGCGCAAAGTCGAGGCTTTGGCCGTAGCTGAAGCCGAACATGCAAAGCCCGACGATATTGGATCATTGGAACGGGTGCTAGACAGAGCCGAACCTGTAGAGGATTTCCAGGAAGCGCCCAGTGAAGATTTGACTCAACCAACATACCCAGTGGCAGAAGTGATTCCTGCCGAGGATGAAGATTGGTTTGGTATGAGGGATGGTGGTGCTGAATGAGTGCGAATGGATACACAAAAGAGCAGGTAATCGAAGCGCTACACGATATTGCTGGTGAGATGCATAAAAAGATGCTCAAAGGAGAGCCTCCTACAATGACATTGCCTGTAAGAACAAAGCAGAACATTTCATTTGATTCAAAACTCGGAGTTTACAAATACGGTAAGAAGAAGTCTATCCGAGACGCAACCTCGCTCGGGAGTGCAAGACAATTGTTGCGCGCCCTGCATGTTACAGAATTTATCGAGGAAATGATTGAGGCTGGAAAATCCTCGACGCTGAGAGAAATGTACTACATCTCAGAAGGATGGGGACATGGGAAGTTTGGTTCCCAAAATGAAAGTAACAATTTGGCTGAAGATTTGGAAATCATAACCAAATGTATGAGAGAGGATTTCAAACTCAGGCCTGAAGAAGACGGTGCTAGAATCATTGGGAATATTACCTTTGAAGAAAGGAATCGTCGAGGCGAATGGATGCGGATAAATTGCCGAGATGATGTTGGTGATTCTGGATATGGAGTTCCATACAATGTGGAGGCCGAGAAATTACGCTTAATCGAACATGATGTTGATTTTATCATGGCAATAGAGACTGGTGGTATGTTCGACAGATTGGTCGAGAATGGATTCGATGAATCGGCTAGATGTGCTCTGGTTCACCTGAAGGGGCAACCTGCACGCTCTACTCGAAGGATTATCAAAAGAATGAATGAAGAATGGCAGATTCCAATAATTGTATTTGCTGACGGTGACCCTTGGTCTTACAGGATCTATGCTTCGATCGCCTATGGAGCAATCAAAACAGCTCATATTTCCGAGTACTTAGCCACCCCTAGCGCTGACTACATCGGTATTAGAGCAGGGGATATTGATGCATACGATCTTCCCGCGGATGATCTAACAAGTAAAGACATTCAAGCATTGAATGCTGAGTTAACAGATCCTAGATTTGCAGATGGTGATTGGCAAGATGAAATCAATTTAATGCTGGAAATAGGAAAGAAGGCTGAGCAGCAGTCTCTTGCTAAATATGGTTTGGATTTCGTAACCGAAACATATCTACCCGAAAAATTAGCAGAATTAGGTTACAATATCGGAATGTGATGGACTAATCATCAAATGTGAACGCCTACTGAGTATGGTGTGGCTGTGAACTTCCGGCGTATTGCCAAATGGTCCTCTGCAATCTCTGTGTTGTTGCTAATCGCATTCATGGCGCTCCTACCTGGAGCCTATGAGAGGATGGAGCCAATGCTAGATCCCGAACAGCAAAATGTAGCACGGCTCGAGTCTGGAGGAATTACATCAGTAGATTTTGTAGATGGTCACGTCTACGTTGCACTAAGGCAGAGTGAAGGCGGAGACCCGGGTGCTGATTTGCGATTGATTGATGAGCAAGGAGAAGAATTCTCAGGAAATGCTCCGGGTAGACTGCATGGTGAAAGGTTAGTGAATGGAACTTCATATTCTCCGGTTAGGGTGTTTTGCTTCCCCTCTGGATGTGAAAGTGGCACATACACATTGTATAATGAAGGTGATTCGGTACTGTGGTTAGTCGATGATTCTGCTTCGGATAGTGAATTCTTGACTGAACCCTTGATTTTAGCTGCATTCGCGACCTGTTGCTTAGGTATACTGAGTGGAATAATTGCTCTCATTTTCGCAATATTGATGCTAGGAAAAAAATCAAATAAGGATGGAAAACAAGTTAGTGGTCTGGTTATTGATGGAAAAGTAATGACTACTGATGAGCTCTATCGCGTATATCAGGAGCAGAACAACGATGCTTCTGGTGTACCTGAACCGTTTGTTACAAATCCCTCAAACAAGCAAACTACTCATTCTGTACATGATGTAGGTGATTCCAAAATTAGAGAAGACGATTCTGATGATGATTGGAAGGGTTGGGACGAAGGCTGATTGAAATTAGCCAATTTCATGGTACACTCGGGTTTTTATTCCCCCCCCGACTACACAACCTCGGGTTGGTAAGTCATGGTGGACTTCGATGAGGCTCTCAACATCCTTGAAAACAATGCACGTAGAGACATTCTGAAGCATCTCGCTAAGGAGCCGCACTACCCTTTGCAGTTGTCAGAATTGCTGGATATTAGTCAACAAGCCGTTGTAAAGCATCTTAGAGTTCTCGAAGAGGCTGGGTTTGTTGAATCTGAGAAAGTCCCCTCTGTAAAAGGAGGGCCGCCGAAGAAAATGTATACCGTCAATCAATCATTTTCTCTGAGACTCGATTTGGGGCCTAATCTGTTCCGTGCGGAACACAGAACAATGCCAAAAGGAGGACCTATTCGTTTGTCTTCCAATCTACCGGGAGATTTGGACTCCGTAGTAGACAATATTGGTACTCGCAGGAGGCTTCCATTAGTCGAAGCAATGTCGATGCTTTCCGATATGGACAAAGCGCTTGAAAGAATTGACGAACAGAGAGATGCGATAATCGCCTTACACCAGCAGGTAATGCAGAAGGTCGCCCCTACCATCGATGAATCTTCCGAGACTTATGAAGAAAGACAACTTGCCCATGCTATGCTAAATCACCCAAGAAGGCCTTTAGATCTAGACTTGTTTTCTCAGGGGCTCCGTATCCAATCTATGGATGCAGAAGTCATGATGGATGGGCTTAGGGAAAGACTTCTCCGTGACTTCGCCGCTAGCACGGGCAGCCTTGTGGCTGCTCGCGAGGGGACACCACTGCCGTGGTGGCTAGCCCGCTAAATCCAATCAGAAGACTTGGTCATCGTCACTTAGGTTAGCCATCAGGCTGCTCTTTTCTGCGAATCGAGCTAAAGCCTCCATTCTACGTCCGTACATGACAACTCCGGCTACCCACATCAGAGCTATTGTAGCCCCCAGGATGATTGCTGGAACAGAATATTGTGCGACAATCTCAACTCCAAGATCGAGTGCTCCCCAATTCGATCCCATTTCTCCGCCAGGAACCGCCATTATGTTGTTATCTTCATTGGACTCGACGATATTGTTGTCTGGATCGACTACTACAACCACGTCGTGAGTTCCTGCCTTTACTAGGTACAGAAGGGTAATCTTCGGCGGCGAGTCGTCTCCATTACTACCAACAGGCATGACTGCTTCGATTAGTTGCCTGTAGGCTACGTTCTCCTCTAGGCATCCATTCTTGTCAATCGACTTCTTCGATTGGCCGACGCACAGAATAATGTTGACATCGGTCGCATGAATATTTCCAATGTTCCTGATTTCTACAGTTACTGGTAGCATCTCTCCAACCTTGGCTTTAGTCGTGTCAACTTCTACACTCATAATTTCAAGATCCGGCGCTCTCAATCGGAGCTCAAGGATTTGCTCATTTGTATCGCAGAATGGACGAACTAGGTCTGGTATGCCGTCTTCGTTTTGATCGATGGTACAGGAATCCTCCCAGATTGGAGTCTCATCATGGTCTCCATCGACTTCGGAGGATCCGAAGGAAGATTGGACCTTTATTCCAATTTGACGATCTTGTAGTGTCGCCCCAGGATCTATTTCGATTATTGCAACCAGTTGTAGGGTTGTATACGCGGGCATAACTGGAAGCATTACCGTTCCTGCTGATGTACCCACTGCGGTTACGTAGCAGTCATCGGTAGGAATATCTTGACCTACCGTCAAAAGAACACAAGGGCGTTCGAGTGGGAATTCGGTATCGAAGCCCTCGATCAAAGCATAAGTGACTTTCCATCCACTGAGAGTGTTCATACCAGGTACTGGGTCCCAGCCGGCAGAGTTCTCGGTGTGGTTGTGTATCGATGGGTGATCATCGACATTTCCATAGTTGCTGACGTTCATTGTGAAGCGCACAGTTCTACCCGGCGCGGTGGTTTTAATCCGAGACTCGACTGCAGGGTCTAGTTCTATTCGCATATCGTGGAATTCTACGATATCGATGTTCAGGACTATTGTATCTCTCAATTTGGTTCCTTCGTATGGTTCCTCGCTCAAGACATCTAGACGTACTGTGTATTCGCCTGCGTAAGTCTTCTCTGGAACATTAATGTAAATCGGGATATCTTGTGATGTGTCTCTATCGAGTTCTTCGAAGGTCACTCTTGGAATTTCAATGTCCCAGACCGCTGAGCCTCCGTTTGAATCTGTTATCGAATTTACAGCAATGTCGAATCTGTCGGGCCCATTTCCTACGTTCTCAATTGTTGTATCCAATTGGAAAGACTCCCCTGGGTGCAATTCGAGTGTAGATTGTTGCACTGTTGCTTCTAAATCATAGACTTGAATTATATTTGTTACCAATACAACAGAGTCTCTGACCTTAGGTGCTCCTTCTAGGTTGGCTTTGACGGTTACAGAATCACCAAGTCCTGCCGTTGCATTATATGGGGCACACATTTTTGCAGTTACAGTATAAGGTGTTTCAATAACTCCCCAATATCTCGGATCATTGTCTCCTATTCCGTTCCCACCGGGTGCGTTTTCAAAGTCTAGGTCGACTACCCAGTTATCGTAACGCCATGTTGATTCTGAAATCTCAGGTGGCCTTTCATCTGGGCCACCTGGTGTTGAAAAGACGAGGAAACCTGGTGTGTAATGCTTAGTGACTTCTATGTCAAATTCGGAACATTCTCCTGGTAGTACGTCTTGTTTTGTCTCTCCAAGGTTGAAGATAATATTTCCAGAACTCCTTATCGATACATTAACCCATAATTCGAGAACATCAAAGGTCCCTCTATCAATCGATAATACCGGTTCTCCGGTGGACCAGCCTTTCAGATAAATCACGAAGGTTCCAGGTTCCTGAGAGGTTGGGACGCTAACCTGCAGGTTACGCGTTACCGATTGGGTGGGGTCAAGGGATAGTGAAGTTGGGAAGGATACTCCCCAACCGAAAGGTAAGCCCCATTCAGTCTGACCTTCGTGAGTGGTTGGGTCGTAGAATGCAAACGTATCGTATACATTTCCTGTATTCGTAACGGTAATCGAGAAGATTGCTGATTGTCCCTGTTCTACATCTACCTGATAATGACTGGTGTCGAGATTTATTCCGTGAACGACGTCCATCAAAGTTAACGTCAACCTTTCATCATTGATCGCAGGGTCCTTGTTAGATACGACGCTTACAGTGATTGCAGCTAGTTCATCGTCGTGGGCTTGGTAGATAGTCGGTGCACGGACGCGCATGTAGACTGGCACTACTTCTCCGCCACGGAGGAAAACCGGTGTTGAATCGAAGATTGGCGTGTGATTTGAACTAAAGAACAGGGTTACTGTCCAATTATTTGGCACTCCGAGCAAAGTGACTTGGTAAGTATCTGCTACAAGTTCAGCCGGTCCTGGAGTTGGGTTGGAGATAGTCATGTTGTAGGTAGTCTGTTGGCCCGGTTCAATGGTGTGATAGAATGTCTCTTCATCGGCCAAATCTACCGATACAAGGCCTGTTAAAACGTGCACGTAACATAGAGTATATCTCCCTTGGTTGTTGTTTTCATCACATCGGTTGGTGTCTGACCAAGCGATGTGCACTCCACTACCTAGGTCATTTGCGAATGCGGGAGGCTGTCCCAAGTCTGGGGCATAAGGTGAGTTGGGGCCTAATTTGTCGGAATCCCAAAATGAAATTTCATGAAATTCCCACGGCTCAATTATTCCCGATGCTAACGAATTGAGAGGGAAACCATTCGGATAAGCGTCATTTGTGTGATTCAGTCGAGTGTACATTATTGTTTCACCCTGAGTTTCATTCCCGTTGTCAAGCCAAGTGATGTGGACATTATCATAGGAATCGGTTAGGATCTCGGGCATGTGTGAATTGGCTCCGAACGGTCTCTGGCTGTCTAAATTATCGAGGCCCTCTACTGTCGATATTGCAGAGTCTGTGATTTGCTTAATTCCGTAGGATGGTAATCCTGAGGGAGCTCCATCCCAGGCCGCAGCACCACGCAATCTTAGCCTAGAGTAGTAAATCTCGTAGTTGACATCGATCTCGAAACCATAGGCCCGACCGTCCATCCATGCAACGTGTGTGTTTCCGGATGTATCAATTGCAATTGATGGGTGTAGGCTGAAAGCATCCTGAAGAGTAATTCGGGTATCGTTCACGACCACTAAGTGGCCATATCCTAATTGGTCGGTAGATGGCCCGATATCCTCTACATATTGGTTATTTGATATGGTTGTTCCAGATGTTCCCTTTGTCCAGCCAGGAGGTGGGTTCTCCAATACCGAGTAAGGATCAAGAATTGTCAAAAATATCTCGCGAGAATTGTTGGTTGCGAGATAGACTAAGGCTTCGACCATTTGCTGGAGTTCGGTTGCACTACCTGATGAGGTTGGGAAACTGTACATCTTTCCGCCTGCATCTGTGTTCCTAATTGTCGAACCGGGACAAGTTCTTGTCCCGATTGCTACGAATCCATTTGGGCATTGAGCAAGGTCCTGCATATGAGACCCTACTTCCGTTGAACCTGAGCCCCAACCTGCGGCTAACAACGGCACAGGGACGACGTCTGCCTCCACACAAGCATCGTGTGCCTCATTGATACTCTGTATGTCGTCAGAGGCTTGGGATGGGTCTCCACCGTATGGGCCTTCGTCAGAAATTGGAATAACGATCTTTGTCGCGTTTGGATTCCATCTGTGATCTAATTGTGTGGGAGGATTGGCAGCGTTGCCCATACGGCCTTGAGCGTCTCTCCAAGACAAGCAGGCCCAAGTTGTCCCAGGGCCCCAGAATTCAGAGTAATACCCTCCGTCTTGAGGTAGGTTTGTGGCGGCGTTATTGTACACTACTTCGGTAAGGTAGCGTATACCCCCGGAGTCATCTGATGGGGTTTGGCCTAGGTGTGTGGCGCGTGGGCCTTGGCTCCCTGAACCTCCTGTTTGGTATGCGTTCGCACAATTACCTGAAGTAGCAGCTGATGGCCAATTGCCACTTAGTGCGTAAAGTGTCTCGAACACGGTGATGTTTCCGTCCTCAAGCATTGGCTTCAGCCCTTGGAAATTACCTCCGCTGGCGAAGTTGCCTCCATAGAAAACGACGCACATATCGGCCCATTCAGTGTTCATTGAACCAGATGTATCGATAGGGGCGACCATCTCTACCTTACCACCGCGGGTGTCATCCCAAACCACTTGCACGAAATCGTCCGCGTCAACAGCAATATCTGGGTGACCCTTGTGTCCAATAATTGGAGTCAGGAGTGTGTTTCCAATCGCAACAATTGCTTGGCGACCTGGGCGGTCGATTTCTAGCATTGAGTAGTATATCTGAGGTTGTTGGTAATATTTGTCGAGTGGTTCATAGGAATCCTCCCAAACTATGTGTGGGTTATTCTGAGAGTCGACAGCCACTGCTGGCCAGTCACGATTCTGTTGGTGGCTGGCAATTTCCTCGTCATTGATTATCGAAAGTACAGCATCCAGACCTGAGCTGCCATCTTGGTCATCTTGGGACGGATCCAGGAGGGTGTAGAATATTGTCCATTGACCTGATTTGTCTGTCCAAACAATGTGAACCTTGTCAGCGTGATCTACAGCGATATCGGGATGATTTGCACGATGAGTGCCGGGATTTGAGATTTGAGTTTCGTCGATTAAAACATCGCCTCTTGCATCGAGCATTTTGTAGTAGAGATGTTGGGTGTTTCTACTCCAGACGAAGTGAGTATTACCCATCGAATCGGCATCCATTGCAACCATTCTGTCATTATGAGTTCCACTTGCGACTATCTGTATCGCATCTGTCACTACTATCTCGCTTCCTTCTGCTCTGTCTGAGAATTCTAACGTAGCAAATAGGCTCATCACCATGATGAGAACCAACGTCATGCTACTCCTTACTTTCTTTGTCTCCATCTCGTTCCCTCCAGCATTGCTGCTACAACAATCCTTGTTGGTTTCTTTGAATACTTAACCTACACGCTCACGCGTCATCCATATCACTTAGGATGAAGAAAGGGTTTCATCGAATTCTATTGTAGATTCAGACCCAATCGGCGGGGTCGAATTCGCTGCCGAAACCACCTGTCTCATCCGTGTCAATCGAATGGCTTTTGGGTTCATTCTTTGGTAGTTTGGTGGTACGTTGTTTGGCTTTCTTTGCCTCCCAATCATCCACCTTGCCAGGTTTACCAATCCCTTTTCCATAAGCGTACTTCACTTGATGAATAAGTTCCAATTTGGAAAGCCATACGCTTCTCATTGTCTGCATAAATTCGTTTTGGCTCAGGCCATCGAACCATATTGGCCTTGAAAGGTTAAACGCTTGTAGAGGCCCTGGTAACTCGTCATTTGGTTTACCAACGTGGAGGACCCAATCAAGGTTAGAACGTGTCAATTGTATTCTGGTATCATGAAGCCATTCTTCCCAAGCATCTGGGTCCTCTTTTCCATGCTTGCGCATCTCATTTTGTTGCCCCTCATCTACTCTTGTAATTGAGTAAATCAGTACTAGATCGCGATTTTTCGGGATTACAACATTGAACACGTGTCCTTGTTTCGTCGGTGGATATTTTACATGAAGATGAATAAGTGCTTGAGCGTCTGTAACTTCTCTAGACTCTAGTTTCTCACGGGCTAGCCAATCCTTAACCGCGCTAGCCGCCGACTTGCCATCCATCAATGTCGGCTATTGGCAGTCCTATTTGAGAGCGCCGAGTCTAGAAGAGATATTTTCTACGAGTTCGTGAAATCTTTCCCCCTCACCACTCTTACTCAATTTCACACGGCGAGATGCTGTTGCAGAATCGGACCACAAATCATAGCCGGTTAATGTGATTGAGGCAGCAAGATAGAATGCGAGCATGAATAAAATGAATGTGTATAGAGTCACTAATTGCACCGATAAACCCGCGTACATATAGGTGCCCAATAATGCCACAGGGGGCCAGAAAAATATCGGTGAAAACATTCCTGCAAGCATGAAGTAAGTCGTTCGAGAGTCCAATCCTTCGTCACTACCTTCGGCCATATATTTTGCAAGACCCCACTGTAGTCCTGATGAGGGCAATGTTATTGGCAAAGTGGAAATTATCAGAAGTAAACCAAGTACCCCCAAGAGATGATCAGAAATTGATTTCCCTCGCAAGCGATTTGAAGGATCTAGAGATGTAGAATACAAGTTATTCTTGTGGAGGATTTCTGCGGCTTCTTTTGCGTGGTCGATTATTCGATTATTTTCGTCTCTACCAATGCTTTCTCTTACCTCTCTAGTAGCTTGGACTTCTTCGGACAGTGTTCGCAGAGGAGCGTTGGCTTTGTTCGCGCCAAGGTGAGCCAATAATTTCCATGACCGGTAAGTTTCCCAATCTGGGGCATCAGGAGTCATGGGGGAGAGTACGCTGAATATTCGATCGCGCAATTCTCTGGTGTCTTCATAACCTGGCTCGACCCATTCCCCAGAAACTAGACGAGCGCGGTCTTCGGGTGAATACGTCGATGGTATCTCAATCGATTTGCCGAACTCAACATAATTGTCGGTGCGAAGCCAATGATGGGTTCGCCAATGTAAACCAACGGTTTGGAATACTGGGGCTGGTAAGTCCTTCTCGTCTGCAATAGCAGCAGAAGCGAGAGCAGCACGTGAAGACCCTGTTCGTAATGCATGGAGTTTGCTGTCTTGGTGTGATTTGCCCTCTGGCATCACAACTGCCGAATGTCCTGTTGCTAGACAAGAGGCCACTGTCAACATACCTCTGTCGTTGATGTATCTAGCAAAGTCAGCATCAACAACTCCTGCCTCTACTTCTGCACGACGTAGAACTGGTTGAGTCCCAAATCTTCTCGACCACCATCCGATTACTGGGCGGGTGGTCAAATCATGACGACCGAGTGAAATCACTCGTTTATTTTGTGCCCGAGCAATTACCATAGGGTCAACTAGGCCGTTGATGTGGGTTGCAACATAAATTACACCTCCCTCTGCAGGCGGGGTTGAATCAACGTGACATCTTCTGAAAATTGCCTTATTGCCCAATTCAAACATCAGATTTAGTGCTAGTTGGGCCCATCTCTTCCCAGGATGCTTTCCTTCGTGATTATATGGGACTCGAGTCAGTTTATCTCGCTTCAATCTAGTCGCGCTTTCTGACAGCTCGGGGAGTATCTCAGGCGCCACTTCTGAGTCCGACACGAGACTTCGGAGGATGCAAGGGGTTGAGAATACACCGATTCTACTCTGTGGCCGCTGATATGCTTTCAGCGAGGGTTTTTGCATCCTCATGGTCTATCTTTCCATATTCCCAAAGGAAAGAATGAGTTGAGTCAGGATATCGTGGAATGATGTGAATGTGGACGTGAGCGATAGACATGCCCGCCTCGTGCCCGTTATTTTGGACGAGGTTGTATGCTGTGGCTCCAGTCGCCTTGAGTACTGCTCTGCTTACTATCGGTAAAGCCCTGCCCAGAGCCGCGGCGGAATCTAAACTCAATTGGTCCATGGAAGATGCTGGTTCCTTTGGAATAACCAATGTATGTCCTCTTGTTAGAGGTTGAATATCTAGAAACGCGATGATGAGTTCGTCCTCATACACCTTGTGGCAGGGTAATTCGCCATTGATGATTCGAGTGAAGATTGTTGGTTCTTCACTCATTGTAAGTCCTCAAGATTTTGTAATCTGCTCTGCCAAAGTTAGCATTCCCTGAAGGTTCAGAGCCGAGCACATCTCGGTGTTCATCACGCTTGATTGATCGGTTACTTTGATTCCGTTTTTCTTCATTTCTGCAATCGCATCGGCGGCTGCTTTGAGAGAAGATTCGTCTCTAGATCCGTTAGTGCAAGAAGACATTACTGAGGCTAATGTTGCTGAGACTTGGCCCACCGAAGAACCATCTCCTGACTTTAGAGATTCTAACTTCTTCGAGGATTTTATAACTGCCTTTTCAACTAAATTTGAGCCGCCAAATGCTGCTTCTTTGGACCAGGTTCCGGCGTGGCTTCCGGCATTATTTCCGCCGACTAAATCATCGAGCATTAGGTTGCCTACCAACATACCCTCTCCATGCATCCCATTGTTTGCAGAACGCCCGGCTGCATAGAGACCTGTTGCCCACTTTTTGCCTTTGGAGAAAGTTACTCGGCCATGCTCGTCTACAGGAGCGCCTCCTGTAGTTGTTGCAATGCTTGTTGTGATTGGAATAACATCACGAGAGATATCCAGGCCTGTTCTGTCCTTGACTCTATTTCGTGTATTGGAGAACCAAGTCTGAGCATCAGAATCCAAGCCTCTCAAATCTAGAATGCAATCATCTTCGCCGACTTCACTCGGGTCAACGTCCTCGCCGTTGGATTTTCTGATTCTGCCTCCTGAGCCTAATACATCGAGTGTTATCTTGAGGTCTGTTCCCCTTACCGTCAGTGGGTGTGTTGGGTTGTTTGCCATTCCGGTCAGGGAAAGTCCGGCCCCTGCAATCAGAGCAGAGCCCAATCCTGCTCCATCTGAGGGGCTGGACCAAACTCCTTGATGGCCAGTTGTGGCGAGAACTACAGCCTTGGCTTGAATCCCGATCACTTGACCAGCGTTTGAATCGTAAGCGGTTAAACCTCTGACTTGCTTTCCGTCCATGACCAACGACATGACTTGGATATCGGAACGGCGAACAACCCCTCTCTTAATCGCCTGTTCTTCTAAAATACGGGTGATATTTCGTCCGGTCGCATCTCCGCAGCCGGTCATTCTCGGCATACTGTGTCCTGCAACCTGAGCCGCATAAGGTAGTCCTCCTTCTCGGCGGCGGAGAACCAATCCCCACCTTTCCAATTCTGCGAGAACGCTAATAGATTCTCCACAAACCCTTGCGGCTGCGACCTTGTCGGTAGATTCGCCGCCGGCAGAAATTGTGTCATCACGATGAGCGGATGAGCTTACTTCGTCTATGGATACTGCAAGTCCGGCTAGATCCGTGGCCGCCGATCCTGCGCCAATTCCTGAGGATTCTAAGAGCAGGGGTGTTGTTCCAGCATCGGCTGCGGCAATGGCGGCTCTTAGCGCGGCAGGGCCCGAGCCGACGACTACTAGATTCCAAGACTCCATGGTTCTCGTCTTGGGCGAATCGTGTTTGCGACATGAAGATGACGCTCGGGGCTTCGCCCCGAAAATTGCCCTTAATCTGCAAGGGCGAGGGCGATTCTTCGTACCTCGGATGCAGCATCTGCCATTCTATGGCCCATACTTTCTGCCTGAACTCTGGATGAAAGTATGGTAGTTACTACAATTGATTCAATCGTCTCTCCTTCCTCATTTCTCAATGTGACCTGTACAGGGTGGGGCCCGGATATGGAGTCGGGCCACGCCAAGCCTATCCAGAGCACGGTAGAGTTCGCTAGAAGGCGACCGAAGGATTCGGTAAATTCGCCTCTCTGATCGCCTATTGAGATTGACGAGTTAGGTTGCTCTGAGGATTTGGCAAAGACACGCAGGGTCTGAAGTTCGGGTTCTCCATTTGCGGCTAGTATGTCGACTTCAATTGACTGATTCTTACCGGAGTGGTTGTGTATCATCACGAACAGATTTCCTTGACCCTGTCCACACCGAGGGGGTAAGTCAAGATCTAGTCTCCAAGATTCCTGAGTAAGGCTGGGGTCTCCTCTTATGACTGAATCTTGTAATCGGTCGGTTAGTCGGAAAAGGCCTGGTTGCCAAGCCCTAGTGTGGGCAAGGAGCCGCCTGAGAGTTATCATGTTGAACTTGGAAGTTGATGAGAAAAGCCCATCGATTGCTGAGACCTTGAAGACTCTACGTGTTTCACTTAGTAGGCCCTCCTCATCGAGCAAACCTAGGTGTTCCAAGTGGATTGCTTCAAGCAGGTGTTCAACCGCTGACTCTGAGGTTTGGTCGCTTCGAACATCATCAATTAGAGAATTAATCCAAATATCCCAATGACTAGCCGTTTCGGGATCTAGATGGGCAACTACGAGATCTGACAATACTCGGTCAAGCGTACTATCGTGTAGTGTTGGAGCGTGCAAAGATAGAAGAGGGAATGAATTAGAACGCATTGGAATTGAAGGCTCAAGTTGTTGAGTATTGAAAGCCGAAATTACCGAGAGCGCGATACAGGCTCCCAAAACTAACGAGCTTAGAGTCTGACCTGCGTCTAGATTCCATAGGGAAGCGATTGCGACAGTTGCGAGAATGCTACAAGAAACTCTTACTCTCTCTCTGATTATTCTCTCATCGAGTGTGTTTAGGATACGTTCAACGCCCGGATAGGAATTCATCGAGCGGAAGCCTACCGCTCGTAAACGGAGTCTGTCTCTAGCAGACATTCGAGCGAAAGATGCGGCGAATAAGGCAGGAATTAGGCTAAGGCTTAGTGCAATATGAAGCGCGATTGTTAGTGGAAATGATACGTACTCCCATCGAATAAGCAGCAGAGCAGTCGTAATTGGGGCAGTCAGAGATAACAAGGTACGCAACTGTGGTTGGGGTCTACTCGTGGCAATCCTTACCCAAAACCTCCTACCTGCGTCTCTAGCCTTAACTCTCAGGCTCAGTGCCTGCTCTTGTTGCACCTGACGGTCGCTCTCCTTTGCGTAAGGAGTTGGGAGGCTGCGCTCACCCGCCATGTATGTCCGACATCGAACATGGCTTGATTCTCTCGGCTCAATTTTGGGGTCAAGGTGGTGATTTTGAGACCCTTAGAGTTCTTGAGGGGGATGCGGTCGGCGGAGTGGGCGTGTAGCATAGCCTGGATAATGCACTGGCCTCCTAAGCCAGGGACCGCGGGTTCGAATCCTGCCGCGCCCGCCATTAACCGAATGCAAGGCCGTGCTTTCTGCCAGAAGTTGCAGCCTTGTGTAGAAAATTCTCGAAGGGGATTCTAGCGTGCATTGTGCTACGAATCTGAGTGTCGCAGACCGCCAATGCAGAAAGCAACTCCGATCGGAGTTCGTCGGGGAGTGAAAGGCGGCGGCCGACTAGGACATCATGGAGTTGGGAAATAATATCGTCAGCGTCCAATCCATGGTCGTTCATCAAGCGATCAATCTCCGCTATTGCACCGCCCAAAACCTTGGAACGACGTCCTCTAACATTCTCCCATCTCCATTCAATAACTCGGCCTCGTAGTGCAAGTTCCAGAAGATGCCTTCCTGCTTGCAAAGTTGTTGCCTGAACCAAACGATGTACTGCGGACCGGTCGTCTGTTAGACCCCGTGCGTTTAGCATCTCTAACGTGAAGAGAGCTTTTCGTAAATTGCCCTCTGCTACATAGGCCAAATCACCTAGTACGCCTTCATCTACAGGGAATTTTTCTGATGTGGCAATTGATTGCATTGTATTGATTACAGTCTCTCTGTCTGTGGAAGGAATGCGAATCATTTGGGTTCGAGAACGGATTGCGTCGATAAGACGCGAAGGAGCTCTAGCGACAAGGATGAATCTACTAGCCACTCCTACTGTTTCCATCATTCGGCGAAGGTATGCTTGTCTAATTCCTCCAAGATGGTCGGCGTCTTCAATCACCAATAATCGACTAACAGGAATTCTACCCGACTCGATTTCTAATTCGGCCCCAGCCGGTGCTACATCTCCTTCTGAGGCTGAAATGATTCCTCGGTCGTAGGCATCTAGGCTCATCCGGCCGGCCAATGTATCAGTGGAGCCAGCTCCACTTGGCCTAAGGAATTCCTCAAACTTAGCCATTGCACCACGGGTTCGCATTAAGTCTCGGGCTTGCAAGATATGTGTGGTAGATTTCCATCCTGGGCCTAGCATCTGGCGCGCTACCAATCGCCAGGATGCGGTCTTTCCAACACCTGCCGGTCCTGTAATTAGGAGGTGTGGAGGTTCTGGGGACAAACTGGCGCTTCTCAGTGATTCGCGGACGCTTGTCGGGACCGCTAAGTCATCGAAAGTACGCGGAGCATGTGTACTCAGCCAACTCGCCACGTGTCAGCGTGAATTAGGCGGGTCTTGAACTCCGCGCCATTACTTCCACAGGAAGAATGTGTATTCAGCGCGCTTTCAGAATCTTGTAGCCGCGGTCGGTTCCTTCCTTTCGCGGCTTGACGAAAATTCGGTAGCCACACTTGTGGCAGGACTTACCGACTGTTCCTACTTCTATCCACTCAATGTGTCCACAGCGAACACACTTGTATCGTGGTTCTAGAGAATCCATTGGAGAGTTGCAGTGATTGCACGATGCGTTCCCATCTGGATCGTACTCCTTCCTATCTGTGCGGTTGCAGGAGCGGCACTTGTAGAGTGTAAGCCTGTTCGCCATCGGGCCGCCGACCGACCAGCCCTTCTTCAATCTGCTCATCAGTAAATTGGGCCCTAAAGGGCCCTGCGGCAGATATCTACGAAGTTCTCAAATATCTTTGCTCCATACTCGGAGTCATTCACTTCTGGGTGAAATTGAAGTCCAAATCTGTCCAATGTTGAGTTTTCCATAGCCTGAATTTCGCAGGACTCGCTGCTAGCTGTTTTTCTGAAACCTTCGGGCAATTCCACAACCTCGTCATTGTGACTCTCCCAAACGGTCTGAGATTCTGGAGTTCCGTCGAATAGTGGCCCCCCGCCATCGATAAGATTGATTGTTGCTGCACCAAATTCAGGCGCAGGGGCTTCAGCGGCTCGGCCGCCATAATGACCGGCCATGAATTGGTGGCCGGCACAGATCCCCAAAATCGGAATATCCAATTCAAGATAGGCCGCACAATTTCCTAACTCTCCTGTTAATCCAACACGGGCGGCGCCGCCAGAAAGAACCAATCCGTCTAATTTTCGAAGTTCGGAGATCGGTGTGTCGTTGGCGAGAATTTGGGTATCTACTCCCATGTAACGTAACATACGCCATTCTCGATGTGTCCATTGGCCGCCGTTGTCGATTACATCGATGACAAGGCGGCCCTCATTCATACAGAATTGCGGCAGAAGAAGGGTGATGAACAATGCCCCGTTTTTACCTCCGACTGAAGTCTATTTTGTCATCAAAAAATAGTATGGCTTGCCACGAGTCGTTTCTAGTTGGAAGAATTTTCAAACCTCTAAATTTAGGGTTGTGAGGCTTAGTGAAGTTCATCACTGGAATTCGGGGTTTATTTTTTTGGTCCATGTCATTTAGGTTCTGCAAATATTTGTCTACAAGTTGTAATAACTCTACCATAGAGCCCGCAGTAATCTTCTTTTTGGTAGTTAATGGGATTCCTCTCTCCCACGAATCATACCACTCCTCTTCTTCCTCCTCAGGCATGGTAATTTTACGGATAACATATCGTATAAGTCTGATGATTTGTGAAAAAATCAACACCCTCCCCACGCGAGCGATTGAAATACAGAACGGTAGTCGTCCCCAATCCTGCCCCGATGGTGTAGTGGCCTATCATGAAGCCCTGTCGAGGCTTCGACCCGGGTTCAAATCCCGGTCGGGGCGCCACTAATTCCCGTCTCCCCACCAGTTTTCTTCTTGCTGAGTTTCTTCTTTGGATTCCTTGCTTGGTTTGTGCCTCAAACAATATATCGAGTTTTCATAACTCATAGCATTACAACCATCAATCGAGCAATTATTGTTGATTGAAACGAATTTGGTTTCTTCGGATTTCCCTTTCAAATCCTCTCTCACTGCTTCCACCGCGGGAGCGAAAAACATTCAGCAACATGCTTCCGCAATTAATTCAAAAATTACCATTCAATCGCCTTAGAATTCTGGTTCGCGCTTTGTGAAAGCGGCGTATAGGAGATAGCCAATGACTGGAACTAAGCCCACCGGGCCCAAAAACAACCAACCGGCCAGAAGCACGATGGGAATAGTCCGAGACTTCTGCGGAGTGTCTGTCGAGATAGTATCCGGTATATCCGGTGGCTCCTCAGGTTCCCACCAGTTTTGTGATTTGGAATTAGTGTCTTCAGATTCAATTGTGTTTGATGGAGTGGGTGTCTCGTTCTGGTGTCTGTGGCAAAAATCAGTCATTCGGAAAACCACAGCATTACAATTTTCAACGGCGCAGTTTTTTTTGCGATGTTGGTCAAACTTCTGAACGTTAGGATTTGACACTGAGTGTCCACCACTAATGGAATTCAAGAGTGCCGATTCCATCATATCAATAACAAGATATCCCAGTATAGCAAGTAAAACAATGCCACAAGCTTCGGGGGGGATATCCCCACTCATGTCACTAATATCGCGAAGGTCGGATATAAGTTCATTCCCGGCATCTAGGGTTACATTCCAAATGCGTCATGGAAGAACGAAGTGAGACGGTCTTCGTATTCTTCGGAGTCGCTCCACATCGCATCAACGTGTGCCCTGTCCTCGACATACCAAGTTTCGACATTTCCGCCATTCTCAATCATTCTCTCCTCAAATCGTTCTGAGTGTTCAACAGACACTCTGGTGTCCTCGAGTCCGTGAGTGAGGAAAACTGGACGTTCTCCTGCGGCATCGGCAGCATGGATTGGGTTTCTTCCATCGAGGTCGGCGCCTGCCATCCAACCTCCTACTGTGATTGCTGCTCCTCCAAGGAAGGCAGGGAAGCCCATTCTTCCCAGTTCGTTTCGGACAACAAGAGGGAAGTCCAGAACTGCGCTATCGAGCCACATCGCGGCAATACCTGGCTCGTCCTCAAAGGCAAAGGCTGCTGTTCCGCCAAGTGATATTCCAACCAAACCGACTTCTCCGGCTTGGTATCCTTTGGAATCAATTAGCCAATCGTATGCTCCAAGGATATCGACATACTCGACCTGTCCTACTGCAATATAATCGCTGACGTGGTCGCTGTAACCGTAATTCCTCAAACTAAAAGAAAGTGAGTTGATGCCTCCCTCTGCAAGGAATGCTTGCATCAGTAGCATTTCTGGTTTGCAATTCCCGTTAGAGGGCATCCCGTGGGTTAGGATAACCACTGGTGCTTCCGGGTCGACTTCGACATACCAGCCTCTGAGGGTAATCGACTGATCGCCCCCTCTGGGAGAGAAGCTTGCATTTTCATAGGAGTCCATTTGGTATGGGGTGGCGTCGAAATTCTGCCTAATCGCTACTCTCTCTTCCGCAACCTCTCCGGTTCCAAAAGATTCCCAATCATCGAAAGACGTCCATGAGTCCGGCCGATTATCCTCCCAAACATAACAACCGGGTTTTGCGGCTATTGCTTGTGATGCTATAACATATCCTAGACCGAGATAGACTGTAGGAAGTACAATCATCAGAGCTACTGCAATTTGCACTGGTCGGCTCTTTGGGTCGATTTTCATGCAACTCCGGTAAAGTATCAGGATTTGATTTATTCCGATGCTATCCAAGCCTGAAATGAGCATAACCGTAGAGATGCACTGTAATCCCGTTTGGTTTTCAGATAGGGTGGTGGTTTGTCAGGCATTAGTTTTGGAAGTGAAGAAAGAATCAACTCATTTGCCTGCTCGATTTCTGATTCCTCTACTATTGCCCTGCCTCTAATCATTGAAGGGGAGGTTCGGTCCAATAATGGTATAATCTCCGGAAGGAATTCTATGGTTCGGTGAGGTAGGTTGACCAAGACTAAGTCCCATTTACCCGCAATTTTTTCGTCTTCGGCTAGAGTTAGCGCGTCCGCTAGTCCAACCAATCGGTTTTCGTGGACTTGTTGAAGTTCAATTGCACCCTCTGGATATGGCCTCCTATCCCACTTTGAGAGGTTTGACATGAGTAGTTTTACTGCGTCGGGGTTAAGGTCGGTCGCGAGTAAATCGGAGACTAAATTTGGTTCCGCGAGTAATGTTGCAAGAGCTGGACCAACCCCGCAAAATGGGTCTGCTAATCTCAACGGTCGGTCAAGTTCTTCTTGTAATTCTTTGGCTAAGGCAAGGGTTTCGAGTCTTTCTGTTTGTAACTTAGTAGAGAAGTATGCCTTGGTTGGATCGCATCTAATAACTCGTCCACTTTCTTTCACTGCTACCTCAGTAGTCAGGAGTTCTGGAGGTGCGAATTCTAGGCTGGGCCCGGCTAGGATTCTATCGGCTAATCTGGCACCTATGGGCTTCAGTTGTCTGATTCTGAATTCGCCTTCTACTCCATCATCGGCTAATAACAAGCGAATATGAGGGTGGGCTCCGAGTTTTGCCCGCGCAATAGAATCTGTAAATTGGGCAACTTGATCATCTATTCTTACAATCATCATGTCCCCTATAAATTCGTGATTTGATGGCCAAGCATCCCCCATTTTCTCTATCTTAGCCTCATCTATTTCCGAGGCAAGTAAAGCCAACCAATCAGTCTCAATTTTTTCATCCGGAACTCCTTCATGCATCACAATTGGATACTGTAGGGCCTTTGGTAATTCCAAAGGTGCGCCTACATCCAGAGGAATTAGGCGAGAGTGCCCGTCATCACTGGAGAATACACGATAGCTAACAGAACCCCATCCGCGGGCGCGAACGTGGCCTAAAACAGCCTCAACCTCGCGATTCGGGACGACCAAGTGGCGCATCATGTTGATGACGGGCAGGCACTCCCCTCGCTTCACCATGACGGACGGCGGCCTCCCCTCTGGTCTGTGGCTAATTGGCCTAGGACCAGGCGATCTTGGATTAATGACCGCTGATGCCATAGAGCATGCTAGAGCCTGCGATTATCGATTTTTAGAGGGCTACACTGCCACCCTGCCAGAAGATCAAGAAGCACGATTAGAGGGTTTGGTTGGCCAATGGAATAGGGCAATGCGCCCTATGGTCGAAGACCCCTCTGAGATTTTGTCTCTGGCGGAAGAGGAGTCGGTTGCTTTGATGGTTGTTGGAGACCCTATGCAAGCAACTACTCACGTCGATTTAGAATCACATTGTGCCGAGCAGGGAATCGATTTCTCTGTTATTCCTGGTCTTTCTGCGACATCTTTGGCGGTTTCATTATCGGGTTTGCAATCATATCGTTTTGGTCGGCAAGTGACGCTTCCATTCGCCTATGGAAACTATCTTCCAACCTCTCCGTTGGAGTTGATTGATTCAAATTATACCAACAATTTGCATACCTTAGTATTGCTAGATTTAGACCCCACAGGAATGGGGGTTGAAACACCTAGACCCATGCAACCAAAACAAGCCGTGGAAATTCTGAAGGCGATGTTTGAGAAACTCGTTGAGCGCGAAGGGAGTGTGCGGGAGAGTATGACTACTGCAATTGCAAATTGGGATTCGATTTTACTCAGTGATCTCGGAACTTCTGACCAAAGAATTGTTTCCGGTGATTTAGACGATATAGCGAAATTGTCTGATGGACGGATACATTGTTTGATTTTACCCGCCGAATTCACGGGCTTGGAGAGAGAGGCTTACGAGCGCAGGCGACACCAAGCATGAAGCGAGGGACATGGAGGAGACAATATGGCACGACCACCCGCGGAAGTAAGTTTTCCTGGCGATAAAAATCGCAAGAGAAAGGTTCGGGTTCGTGGAATAAAGAAGGCCTCAAAACAGATTCAACAGAGAATTGATCGGAATCTCGAGACATTGCTAGACAATCCTGAGATTTTTGTTCCAGATATTGAATGCGAACTGGGTAAACCTCGCAAGGACATGTTAGCGGCAACCATACGAGATATCGATGCTATTTCCAAGAAAAGAAATGACCGTCGATGGTTGAGCAAGAGAATGGTGAAGCGAAGAGGAGATGTTGTTGGTAGGGCGTTGGCTGGTAGTTTACTTGCTGCTGGTGAAGCAGATACATCGACAGTTTCTGTATACAATAGCCCAATTTATGGAGCCTCGAGTTTTATCCGAAGAGGAAATGGAAAACAGTCTCACATGGTAGGAATTCAGAATTATACAAATCCGCGACTTAGGTTATTGGTTTGGGATGACCATGCGAAGGCAGGTTGGTGGTTCTTTTCCTGGGATGGTGGATTTGTTTGTTCGGGGCAAGAACCGGTGGCACCTTCCGAATGGATTGAGGACAGTTTGAGAAAAGCAAGTATCGATTTTAGTGGGGATGATGTAAGGTTCACCAAGGGTTTGGAGTTGGACATAGTAGAAAATGATCAATTCACAGATTCCGGTTGGTTGAAACTAGAATTTGATGACATAAAGGTTGGAATTACTGGTGCAACATTGGCAAAGACTGGGGAGGACCCTTTCGTTCCCTCAATTGCGCTTGGCATGATGCCTCCAAAGATGTCGGCAGTAGCGGAGGCGGACTGGATGTGGAGGCCTGCTGGTTGGCCAAGTGATAGGGAGTTGCCTACTGAAGCGAGAGAGAATCTCAACGAGGTTCTTCTCGCTTGGATGAATCTAGCCCTCACTGATGACAAACTTGCGCGCTCATGTAGGAACGCCATTTTAGGTTCGATAGAAGATGGTTATATCACGGGAAATCATTGGTTTGATGTTGATTCTCGGGAAGATTTCCTCTCTCATATGCAAGGCACTGAAGATGAAAAACAAGCAATTGGGATTGTATTGGATTCTTTGCAAGGAGGAGCTTTAGTTCGCTCAGATGGGGTTGTCTTGGAATCTGAAAATGATATAATTCGATTTGAAGACAGTTCTTGCCATCCGGTATTAGTTGCTCTATGGGAAGATAATGGAATGGAAATATTGCAA
>JALRLV010000004.1:0-34154 GCA_023268715.1 Candidatus Thalassarchaeaceae archaeon | reverse complement strand
ATGTAATTCGATTTGAAGACAGTTCTTGCCATCCGGTATTAGTTGCTCTATGGGAAGATAATGGAATGGAAATATTGCAATCTATGTTCGGCCTAGAAGGGGAAGAGGCTGAAACGATTCATGCTAAACAGGCCAAAAGAAAACAAGGATTTGGGGCTTTTCTCAGAGAACTGAACGAATCTATATCCTCAGCAAGAAAACTCGAGAGGTTGCCTTGGGACGAGGGAGCTTTACCTTCACCACTCGACTTTGCAGAATCACTGATTAGGAAGGCTGCGGAGGAAGGTGTGGCTTCCACGGTTGCTATGTGTCGAAAAGCAAAGGGTTTGGATTCTGCAATGGGTTGGGCTTGGCTGGTTGTTCACGATCGAACCGAATCAGATGCTTGGAGATTCGATGAAGCGAGTCGAGACAAAGGTGGCGATTGGGTTCCTGCAATGACTGCTCTTTGGGATGCTGCAGATTCCTTACTCAACAAAGATGTTCTAGATGCGAAAGAAGACTATGTAAATTCAATGAATTGGTTGGCCGAAGTATCAGGCAGCCAGTGGTCTGCTTAGTGGGGTAATGCAACCCAAATTGCCACTAGAATGAGCGAAATGCCTAGAACTCCATTCAAGAGTCTAGCCTTTTCAGGAGAAGAGAAGATTTTGCTGAGGCCCATTCCAAATGCTGCCCAAGTTAGCACTGCAGGATAGCCGATTGTTGCGTTGATTGCTACCAGTAAAATCTTCCCAGATGCGCCACTTCCAAAAAGTAGTCCGAAACTTGTCATGAGCACAAGAAAGTGAATCCATGCTTTTCCATTGACAATTTGTAGAATAAGTCCGGTTTTGAAACCTAGACGCTCGGTTTGTTCGGATTCTTGCAATTTTGGTTTAGAGGTTGCAACGTTCCACCCTAGGTAAGCGATGTATGCCGCGCCTACCCAAGTTAATGCCTGAAAAATCCCCTGGTTTTCTTCTATGTAGACAGTGCCTAGACCTACTGCCACTCCCAAACTAGACCATCCGACTAACATTCCAAGCGTCATTGGAATTGTTGCACGAAAACCATGTTGCGAACCATGGGCAGCGCAGAGTAGATTGTTTGGACCAGGGGTGAAACACATCGGCACTATGAACACTAGCAGAGCAACGAAATCTGCTTCATTCAAGCCCACACCTCAAGCCAGTGTTGCAAGATGTTGTTCTGTGTCTGCGAGTGCAGATGAGATGTCGTTCCAAAGATCTTCAACGTCCTCGATACCGACGCTCATTCTCACAAAGCCGGGTACTATCCCTGCTTGATTTCTAACATCCTCAGGTACGAACATGTGACTGGAATTGAATGGGCATTCAACCAAACTCTCAACCCCACCTAGGCTTGTTGCCTCGAAGATAATATCTAGACTTCTCATGAATTTCAAGGCCGCTTCATCTCCGCCTTTCACGACAAATGAAAGCATTCCTGTTCCTTTTGGAACGATTCTCTGAGCGACTTCATAATCTGGACTACTTGGAAGGCTAGGGTGGTTGACATGTTCGATCATATCGTGTGCCTCAAGTCGTTTGGCTAATTCTGCAGAATTTGATGTGTGAATTGGCATTCTTGCATGTAGGGTCCTCATCCCTCTTTCAAGCAAGTAGCACATATGTGGGTCGGCGGCTCCGCCGAAGTGCACCTTTCGTGGGAAAATCTCTGCCACGAGATCCTTTCTACCAACTACTATTCCTGCGATTAAATCCGAATGGCCGCCAAGATATTTGGTTCCTGAATGGATTACTAGATCAAATCCTAAATCGATTGGATTGCAAGCCCAAGGAGTTGCAAAGGTATTGTCAACTATACAAATCAAATTGTGCTTCTTCGCTAAAGATGCCATCGCTTCTAAGTCACAGACTTTGATTACTGGATTAGTGATTGTTTCGACATAGAGAATCCTAGTGTTTTCTTGAATTGCGGCTTCATATGATGCTGGATCTCTCATATCTGCCATAGTAACTTCAATTCCAAATCTTGGCAAATCCTCGGTCATCAAACCATAGGACCCTCCGTAACAGTCTGCGCTTGCTACCATGTGATCTCCACTAGATAGCAA
The DNA here is from genome assembly GCA_023268715.1 of Candidatus Thalassarchaeaceae archaeon. Lineage (GTDB taxonomy): Archaea > Thermoplasmatota > Poseidoniia > Poseidoniales > Thalassarchaeaceae > MGIIb-O1. The sequence continues at coordinate 32,074 of JALRLV010000004.1, read as the reverse complement.
TGACATGAGAGTCGTTGATATTGCAGACATTCCGCTGGCAAAGGTCTCCCCATCCTCTGCGCCTTCAAGTTGAGCTACTTTCATCGCAACTCCTTCGGAGTTGATACTAGAGAGGCGTGAGTAAAGTGCAGTGTGCTGCGCTCCCGCGGCCCAACCTGCATAGCGCTCGTCTGTGAGTTGGTATGTTGCCGTATTGAAGATTGGAGTTACTGCTGCTCCCTCGATATTTTGAGTGCCAGACCAAACTGCTCGTGTTGCGAACTCCTTGTCCGAGTGTTTCTCGTTCATGGCCTCCGGATACAGGGGCGGCAAATCAAGTGAACCCAAAGGGTTCAGAGAAAAATCGTCTAGTTATGTTCAACCCATTCTGCATATTCAGCGGTGGACTGTGTCTCAAAGAAAATTACCATAGGCAAATCGTAGGGATGGTTGTTTTGAATCTCATCAATCAGAGATTGTTTCTTTGATTCACTAGTTTTGCATTGAATTAGCCATTCACGGTCGCTGTGGACGGCGCCTTCCCAACGATAAGTTGAGGTTGTTTTTGAGCGGTGAGCACATGCCATTAGACCCGCGTCTACTAACTTGTAGCACCATTCACCAACCATCGCCTCAGACCAATTCTCTGGCAGTGTGGTTTCGACTACCCAGACGGATGATTTCATGTATCCCCGTAAGGAGTCAAGGCAATCAACTAGATGGTGAAGTTTGAATGCCTGACGACCTTGGGCGCTACCGAGGGAACTGTGTGCTGGACCACAAACAACCTATCGAGACAGGTCCTATCCCTAAGAATGGGTCACAATTTGATGTCATTGTTGTAGGGGGTGGCCCGGGTGGTTCTGCGGCAGCGGCCTTCAACGCGATGAATGGTTGTAAAGTACTTCTAATCGAAAAAGGGGTTTGGCCCAGAGACAAAACTTGTGGCGATGCTGTTGGAGGAAAATCACTCTCCCACGCCAAGGAATTGGGCGTACTTGAGTTGATTGATGAATCGCCACACTACGTTGTTGACTCAATCGTTTTTGGAAGTGCAAACGGATCGGAAGTTAGGGTTATGCTACCCAAAGAGGCATACGAAAAACAAGGTTTACAATCTGGTTATTCGTTACCCAGAGAGCAATTTGACTATCTCATGTTCCATAAGTGTCAAGATATTGTCCGAGAGAATGGCGGGTCTGTAATTCAAGGCTTCACAGTAACGGAGGTTAATGTCGAAGGTGAAGGTATTGAGGCCTGTGTAACAGGAGTCAAAGGGAATTTTGGAAGAGATGCTCCTGATGAATTAGAATTCAATTCGGCGCTTACTATTGGAGCCGGTGGTTACAATTGCCCTGTATCTAGAACAATCACTCTCGATGTATTTGATGAGCCTCATAGAGATGATGACCATTTTTGTGGCGGCTATCGAGAATATTGGGATAACGTGGAAGGGCTAGAAGGAAATGAAGGACAAATAGAAATCCACTTTGTCGACGAAGTCATTCCTGGATATTTTTGGCTATTTCCTGTGGGTGATGGCGTGGTCAATGTAGGAATTGGTATGCTGATCTCTGAGGAAAGAAAAGCGAAGAAGAAAGGGAGCTGGAGGGGATTGAAGAAAACCCAAGAATGGTTAATTCAAGAGCATCCTCGTTTCAAAGAAAGATTCGCTAACGCAACAATGGTATCGGGTTCTGGTAAAGGTTGGCAATTACCTTTTGGCTCACCTAGGAAAAACCCTCCTTCTCATCAACCACGAAGAGGGGCTATGGCCGGAGCGATGACGGTTGGAGATGCTGCTAGTCTAGTCGATCCGTTTAGTGGAGAGGGTATCGGAAATGCTCTACTATCTGCTAAACTAACTAGCAAACATTTCGATAAGAATCTGCATTCTGGCGGCTTCCCCTCAGAAGCCGCCGACGCTTACATGGAAGAGTTGTGGGCGATATTGGGTAAAGAGCTCACAAACTCAAAAACTCTACAGAAAATGATGAAGTGGAAGAGACTTACAAATTGGTTCATCAATAAGGCCAATCGAAAGAAGGAAATTGGTACAATAATGTCTGAAATGATAGCAAGTAAAGAGGCTCAGACAGAACTTTGGAATCCTTGGTTCCTGTTCAAAACAATTGTACTCCCCTGAAGTGATACCATGGCCCTAGACAAAACTCTAGCCGGAATCAAAGCGGTTTTCTTAGACCTAGACGGGACAATATATCTCGGAGATAATTTGATTGAAGGTTCCTTAGAATTTCTCTCGCGGCTTGATGAGGCTGGAATCAAGAGGTATTTTCTGTCAAATAATTCAAGCCGTTCCGTAAAGCAATACGTCACAAAATTACACGCGATGAATATTCCTGCAACCGATGAGGATGTGCTTTTATCGACTCATGATTTACTCTCCTGGTTGGCGAATGAGGGGGTAAACCAAACCTATCTTGTTGGAACAGAAGGTATGCGAGAGATGTTGGAGGATTCTGGAATAGAAACTAGGTCAACCAATCCTCAGTATGTCGTTCTTGGATATGATACAGAGATAAATTACGAGAAATTAAGCACGGCTAGTATCCTAATGCACCGTGGCGTTCCTTTGGTCGTTAGCCACCCTGACATGGTTTGCCCTTCGCCTGAAGGAGGATTACCAGATACTGGAGCCTACATGGCGTTGTTTGAGGCGACCACAGGGAAGTCTGCTTTCCATGTAGCTGGAAAACCAAATGCCGGAATGATTCTTCACAAAGTCGAGGAGTTAGGCCTCTCTCCTGATGAATGTGCAATGGTCGGAGACAGATTGTACACAGATATGGAAATGGCCGACAGAGCAGGAGTTCATGGGATTCTAGTTCTGTCCGGCGAAGCCACTCGTGAAGACTTGGAGGCTGCACCTCAAAACCCTAGTTTAGTCGTCGGTTCGGTTGCAGAACTTTGTTTACGGACTTGTTAGTTTAATCCGCCATCCCAAAAGAGTGCAAAATGATGCTTCTAGGTATCTTTGAGGCGTGGGTTTCAATAGAGTAAGTTGCTGAACTACATAGCGTGGAGAGGGATTGGAACGTCCAGGACGGTTCGGACTGCGATTTGAATGCGCTTCCACTTGTAAGAACATGGCCGAGTTTAGCACCTCATGCTGAGGCTGTTGAACGCCTTGTTCTCATGGGGGCGATAGAAGATGATGAGTTGCGTGATGTGCTCTTACGCACACCACGCGGAGTGCACGCGCTACCATTGCCAATAGGGCATGATGGGGATAACATCGAAGGGAGTGCTTTACGCATGCCTTGGTGGTCTGATGTTGAAGCACCTAACTCATTACTTCCTGGAATTTATGAAACTGCTCAAGTTATTCAGATGCTAGAGATTGAGCGCGGGGACTCGGTGATGATAGTCGCTCCGCGCGGAAATTGGTGGACTGAGATTATGATGCAATTGGGAGTATCAAGATTGAGGGTTGTAGAAATCGATGATAGTCGGCGAGCAGAATTGCAAAGACGTTGGAGTGAGTTGCGTCTCGATATCGTTGCCGATGCTTGCGGTTGTCAGATTGAATGGTGTGGAGTTGAAGATCTCTACAAAGGAACTCCAGAGGATGGTTGGGACAAGATATTGGTGACCGGAGGGTTGCCAAGGGTTCCTATTGGATTATTGATGCGGCTGTCTTTCGTTGGAATTGCTGTAGCGGCTATCGGGGAAAGTACTGGTACTGTTTTACAGACAATTACAAGGCAAGCAGAGGGAGAATTTCAAGCTCAATGGTTAGCTATTTGGAATGTAGATATGATTCAAGATGAGGTCGCTCAGTCCCTTTGCGATATGGCACCAATTGTCGACATGCTAGATCAAGATGAGCCAAAGACAACTTCGGTCAAGGCCGCTTGGATGCATGCCAATGATGAGCCTACTCGAGATAGATTGGGGCCCGCGGCCCTGTTGGATATGATCGAAGAAGTATGGGGCGAGGTGGAGGCGACTACTGAAAGCGAAGGTATTGGAGTAGGCTTACGTGAAGTGTTGGCTCAAGATTTGTTTAGGATGGGTAATGTTTTGCAGCGGTTAGGAATTCTTCGTGTCGCCGCAGAACATCATGGAAGTTCGTTCCAACTAAGTCCATCTCCAGAGGCGGCTTGTTTCCTCGGAATGACTTTCTCGGAAGATGAGGAAGACGGCCTGGCTTGGCAGCGTCTAGCGATTGAGACAAACCCCAATTATGGTGGCTCTTGGAATGAGATAGGCGAGGCTTTGCTACAAAGAGGGCAGCCCGATATGGCAATCAAATGGTTCCGAGGGGCGATTAATTCTGTAAATTATTGCGAAAGGGGCGCGGCTTGGGCGAATCTAGCGCGAGCGCATCTGGAAATGGGGCGCACTACTTCGGCATTATTCGCTGCTCAAGAGGCGGCTTCATTGATGCCTGATGAAGAAGAATTAGATGAATTGCTTGAACAATTAACTGATGGTTTGGCCTGAGTTAGTATTGAAGACAGGGAGCTTGTCCCAGCCCAATGATAACCGTAGTCACCGGTGCTTCGGGGTATATCGGTAGCCACGTGGTAGCCAATTTACTGGCTCGTGGCGAGAAGGTCAGAGCTACTGTTCGAGATATTGCTGACCCTGAACGTGTGGACCATTTACGGAACCTTCCAATCGCAGATGGAGGTGGTTTGGAGGTGATCGAGATGGATCTATTTAACCCCGATTCTGTTGATGCTGCAATTGCAGGGTGTAGTGACTTAATCCACACTGCGGCAACCGTAGTGGTTAGGTCAAAGGACCCTCAAAGAAAAATTGTCGACCCTAGCGTTATTGGCACAAAAAATGTGATTTCGGCCGTTGAGAAATCAGGTACAATCAAGCGAATTGTGCACACTTCCTCGACGGCTGCAATCAGGCCTTTGGATTGGAAGGATGGTACTGTACTAACCACTGAAACTTGGGCCGATGATGCAACTCTAGAAGAGAATCCGTACGGCCTAGCAAAGGTTAGTGCTGAGCGCTTGATTAGAGATTGGCATTCCGATCTAGATGAAGAAACTCGGCCGAGGTTGGTTACTATTCATCCGTGTATGGTGTTCGGCCCGCCTATGTCTCCGCGGCATCTGCGGGGCTCTCTTGCGATTTTAATGGCGATTGTTAGAAGAGAGGTCCCTCTCAATCTGCCCATGCAAATCAATATCGTTGACGTTAGAGATGTTGCAGAAGCTCATGTCAGAGCCTTGACCGAAGGTGAAGATATGGGGCGCTACCTAACAGTCTCTGGTGAGATGATGATGAATGATATTGCAAAATCTCTCAAGGTTGCTCATCCTGAAAGAAAGTGGACTACTCGGGAAGCCCCGTACTGGCTCGCGATTATTGCATCATTTTTCCACCCCAAAATCGATGTGGCGTGGGCTAAGAGACATCTTCGAAAGAAACTCTACTGGGATGCGACTCCGGCAGAGGAAGATTTGCGAATGGAATGGCGGGAACCTATAGATTCCATTCTAGATACGACACCACCAATCCTTCAGAATAACTGGGATTAATCTCTTGTTTAGCCTTCAAGTTCTGCTTCAATAACTTCTTCGGATTTATTCCGGAGCCATAGGGTCGTTGCTACGATTGCGATTAGAATAGAGGAAAATGATACTCCGATAAGCAAATTTGACAATGATGATTCTTCAGAGCTAGATGGTTTTTCACTGTTAAATTGTGGTATCTTACTTTCATCATAAACCGGCCTTACCATAACCAAATCAAAAGAGGAGTCTTCATCGAAGAAGTCAGAGGGTGGTGCTGGATCTAAATCCGAATAACCGTCGAACCGTAATGGCACTTCGAATATTCTTTCTTCGCTTACGTCAAGAGTCAATAGAACGTCAAAGGTGTACGGAACCCTTGGTTCCATGAATTCTGAGCCTGTTAATATCCCTGTAATCGGCAGGGATATTGCTGTGCCTGTGACATCGAATTCTGTCCAAGCATTCCAATGCTCGGGCTGTACATCCAATACAATGTAAATGGTGTCTCCAACTAGTGTGCCTTGGCCTTGTGCGTCATCATTTCCATCGGAGCCGAGGTCAACATTTGGCCTGATTTGGGCTATTTGGGCTGTATTGGTATCCCAATCTAAAGAACTGAATGCAATTTGCATCTCGTATGTTCCATTAGGGACCCAAACATAATGTCGATCGTCCGTGGCATATGTCCCAAAAGTGCTGGTAGGGCCGTTGTTGAAATGGCTCCATTCTCCTTTCCAAGCATGTCTGAGCTGATCTGTGCTGAGATTCAAACCTCTAGTGTCCATAATACCTTCAAAATGCTCGTAGGCGTCCCAAACTGTGGCTTCTGGATGGTCTAGAAATCCGTCTTCGTCCGGGTCTCTCATCACCTGAAGAGTTCTCGCAAGTGCCAACGCCCTATCTGTGTCAACGAGTCCGTGCCCCACTCTCCAATCATGACATTTGTTTGTGTTCTGGGAGATGTAGCAATCCTCTGGAATGTCGTCACAAGTATCGTCGTCATTTCCTTCCTCACACGAATTCCTTAGCTTGTCGTAGTGAGAAGTAAGTTCCAATATTAGTTCGATTTCGTGCACTCTCGACTCATTCCTAGTTTCCCAGTCTTCGAATTGTAGCCCTTTAGCAGGCTCATCGAAATATGAGCTATTTCCTTCATCATGATCTTCGATTTGATAATCGGCTGCTCCTAATGAAGGAGCAGCGGCTAGTAGAAGGGTGGCAATGCCTCCAATATGGGGTGTCGCCATACTAGTCCCGGATATCGCCATGTAGTATAGATCGCCTTGAGTGCGAGTAGAGGCGTCGATAGCTGTAGCTCTCGGGGCTGTTGCCCAAATATTTCTTCCAGGAGCACCCACATCCGGCCATGTGTGCTGTTGAGTTTTCCAACCTCTACTCGAGAAAGAAGTAACAGAATTGCCGTCATGTGTAAGCGCGGCTACGGAAATTGCTGAGGGGGTATTTGCATAGACGTTTGTCCTCAAATCACTTTCAGATTCGTCGCCATTACCTCCACTATTTGAAGCCGCGAAGATGACTGCTACGTCGTTATCATAAGTCAACATATCAGTCAGAATTGTGACAGTGTTGGAAGGGTTGTAATCTCCATTAGTGCCCCATGAATTCGACACCACTCTGATGTTGTAGTCATTCAATCCTGGCCTACTGTGTTGGTAAGTCCATTCTAGACCCTCAACTGCAGCGAAGATAGAGGCTCCATCTCCCGTCCCAAGTGCAACTATTGTGGCTCCTTTTGCAGTCCCAAGCCTTCTTCCTCCTGAGGCATCTCCATTTCCTGCTATGGTGCCTCCAACGTGTGTTCCATGCCCACTAGATGTGTCGGAGTTGCAATTCGGAGCATCCACCCAAGCAAGCCCTGTCCATTTTGCCGACCAAATTAATTTCTCTCCAGTCCATGGTTCTCCACAATCAAAATCTGGATGTTCTCCGTCAATTCCGGTATCAAGATCTACAGCGGTTGCACCTTCGCCGTCGTACTCTTTCAAGGAAAGATCTGGTTCAGTTTTGAGGACACCATCGGTTCCAATAATGGCCCGATGCCAAGCAAGACTAGCGTTTACCCACCTTACTGTTTCATGCATCATTGATTCTGTATCGTCTTGGTCCCCAGGGAGATAGAAGTGTTCTATCGGGACATTAAGTTCCATGTGTTTTACCATTGAAAAGGTGGATAATCTGGATATTTCTTTGGCAGTCCCTACAATGAGGCCGCCATTTAGGACTGACATTTCCGAAATCATGTCTATTCCCAAAGATTCCAATGACTTCCAAACAGAATTATCCTGCTCGCCTGTGAACTGGATAATTACTTCTAATTCCTCTGATGAGTTCAGTTCTGAAACTAACTCGTTGCTCATTTTAGACATGTCTGGTTGGTCAGTTATGTTAGTGTAGGCTAGTGAGCCAGACATCGATGCAACCAGCGCAACCATGAATACGGCAAGTCGCATATCAATGTCGGAATAGTAGTTAGATTTCAACAAACCCCAAAGACGAGTGCGAACATGAGTACCGTTCAAATCAAGTATGGATGGGATGTGGATTACATCATGCGCACCAAAGCAATAGCCTTGGTGGTAATGTTCCTTGCTTCTGCTCTTTCGGGCTGTTTCGGAGGGGATGATATGGCTCCAGAGGAGCCAGATGGTGTGTTTGATACTCTGTGCCCGGATGGAATAGCAAGACATGTATGGTATCATTTTGCAAACGCGACTGACGCTGTAAATTCCTCAAGTATCTTCAACGGAAGTGAGGCGCTGGTCGGTGATAACGCTCCTGTTTGTACTGCTGGAAGTTACTATGGAATAGGTATGTCGACCTTCGAGCCAACTATTGGAATTACATCCGAAGACAATCTTTACATCACAAGTTGGGGGAATGGAGATTCCGGATCAACCGCTATTGTCCAATGTTCTAGTTTAATCGGAATGATAGGTTCTGTTGAATATGAATGTGTAGATGTTTACAATCCACCCACTATTCCTGTTGCTAACTCAAACGATCCTTATGTCTACGTCGACCCATGGACTGATCGTATAATGAAATTCGATATGCACGCTCTCTTGGGGATGACTGTTGAATGGTCTGATAATGAAGGACAGAGTTGGAGTCCGCCAACTGTAGCCACTGGAACATCGATTCAGGACCACCAAACAATTGCTTCTTCCCCTTATCCTGCAGCATTACATCCAACAACTTGGGTATTCTGTATCAATGGTAATTGGCAATCTCCACTATGCTCGTCGAGTTTTGACGGCGGCCTTACTTGGACTCAACAAGTTCCAGGTTCCCCTCTAAATTGCAATAGTGGTGGATTGACCGGGCATATGATTGGTGCAAACGATGGGAATTTGTATCGTGGAAACCCTGGATGTGATGGAGAAGGATATTCGATTTATCGAACTACAGATGGTGGTATAACTTGGACTGAGCATCCTCTTCCTACAGAGACCACCGGTACTGCAGATACTTGGAACTTCGAGGAAGCACAAGTTCATCCAGATGAAGAAAACAATCTCCATGCAATGTGGATGGGGCTCGATAATATGCCATATTACTCATACTCAAGAGACGAAGGCGATACTTGGTCAGATCCTATTATGATAGCCCCGCCAACCCGGTTAGAGGGTACTGGTTTTCCAGCAATTGCAGCCGGTGGAGAAGGTAGGGTTGCATTGGCTTATCTCGGGGACTCGGGTAACGATACTTGGAATGGTTATATTTCGATGATTACCGATGCTTTCTCAGATAATCCACTTATCACCACTGTTCAAGTCAACGAATTTGGAGACCCGTTGGATGTATCGGCTGACTGTGGTTACAACCGATGTGGTGGTTTTGGGGATTTCATCGATATTTTGATTGATCAACATGGAAGGCCTTGGTTCGGACTTTCACACAACATCGTAGATGAGGGGATTTTTGGAACGGTTACAATCGGCCCAAGTCTTCGTGGGCCACTTGCCCCACTACCTGAGATGCCTATGGGGGGGCCTACTACTCTTCTAAGCAACCCAATCGAATGAGTGGGGTTAGAATCTAAACTTAGTAGATTAATCTAGAACCTCTTAGGATTGGTCTTCTTGCATTTCCTGTGAGGCACCGGAAGAGGGTATCGGAGATTCGAACCATTGAATGATTGAGTTTGTGTCGTCCCAGAGGCCATATCTAACTGCTACGATTGTGTCATCTTCTACCAATATAACATGTGGAATAGCAACTACAGATAGGTTTTCGGCTAACATTGGAGCGTGTATGAAGGGACGTGAGATTGATCTGTTTAATTCGTCCTCCATGTTGTCTTTCCATTCGCTCATGTTATCGTAATCTTCTCCGGGATATTTGTTGAATACCAGCATTCTGTCTTCTGGGATTGCCTTATCTAACGCATCTATCGTAGGTTTACAATGTGTACACCAGAACGCCGAGAAGTATGCCACCCAACGCCCCTGAGACACGATATTTGAGTTATTGAATGGGGTTAAATCATCTGAAATTAGGTTAAATTCTGGGAATTCGCATCCCACGAGCTCAACGGCATCTAAATCCTCGCATTTTTTTGCGTCTTCGTTATCAAATAAGCAACCAGAAAATACGGTTGAAAGTAAAATAAGAACAACGAACGCGTACTTGCCCACATTTCTACGAGAAGGGCCTGACGGTTATACTAACCGGACTTAATCATATCTTGAGGTAGAGGGAATATGCCTCTGAAGCATAATATAGAGAGAAGCCGATCATTATTATGCCACAAATGGCCAACAATTTTGTATAAACTGTTGAAGAAATATTGCCACTTGCTCTATGAATCGCATAGGCGATTGTCGCTTTTGTCAGCATTATTGTCACTAGGAATGTTATCGCATAGGCAATTGGGGCAAGGATCTCATCCTCGGCCGCTGAGGCCATCAATGGACCACCGATTAGAAACCAGAAAACATACACATTTGGATTCAATAGATTAGTGATTACGCCTCTAAGAAATGAGCCTGTGGGGGGCGGTGCGTCTTCGTCCATATTGGGAGGTTCCAAACCAAAGCATTCGTAGCCCATTTGAGCCAGAAATATAGCTCCTGCAAGCGTAATCACCAGTAAGGCTGAGGGATTTGTTGCTATCCATGCTGCAGCAAACAGGCTGAAGATTACTAGTGGCCCATCTGTGAAAATAGGGGCGGCTGCAGTCCACAAACCCGCTCGAAGACCACCGGATAGTGTTTCACGGATTACCATAGTTAGGAGTGGCCCGGGTTTGATTCCCTCTACTATCCCTAATGTGGCTCCAGCAATTGCTAGGCCTAGGATCAAATCAGTTTCCAAATAGCTCACCACTACCTACTAGCTGCAATTATTGCTAGTAAGCGTAGTATCTCTACGTATAGCCAGATTAGAGTTACCATCAAGCCAAATGCGGCTCGCCATTCGAGTTCTTTTGGAGAGCCTGAAAGGACTCCCCTTTCGATGAAATCAAAATCCGCCGCAAGGCAGAAAGAGGCAATTCCTACCACGAATAAACTGAATGCAATACCCCATGGGCCGGGCTGCATGAAAGGTAATGAAAATCCTACAAATGACCCAATTATCGAGATAATATAAATTACAAAGATCCCAATAATTGCTGAAGTCAATGCGATTTGAGTATTTTTGTCCCAGTGAATCAGCCCCATTCTGTATATCGTCAGCATTACACCAAGAATCGAGAATGTTAGTAGAGCAGATATTATGCCAATACCTGGGAAAGCTAACTCGTAAAACCAAGTTAACCCGCCCAATGCCATTCCTTCGAATAGCGCATACAGACAGATTAGGACTGGATTTGTGGAACGGGAAAAAATTACTACCATTGCTGTAATGAAGCCTCCAAGAAACCCTAGTATCATCAATGGTGCTGATGCCGGCATCGAGAATGCTGTGAATAGGGCTGTTAGAATTGTAATTCCTAGTAAAATCCCGGTTTTTTCGGCTGTTCCTTCAATGGACATTGTTGTTGACTCGTCTGCAAGGTCAAAACCATCCCACCACGGTTTGTCTTGATAACTTGTGGAGGAGAATGTGTCATCGCTTAGCGCTGGATTGCCTGAACGCATCATACTAACCGCGAATGAATGGTCCTTCAAAAGGTCAATGCCGGCAATTGGTTTATGCAAAATACCGATTCTAGGGGCTCATGGATATCGGCCTGATAGTTGGCGCCGTCTTCGTATTGGGATTGGGATTTGAGTTCTATACAACATTCGCCGTTGCTAAACAACTCAAAGAAAACAAGGCCAAAACAGGCCGTTATAGTCAACCTTGGAACACTCTACATCCGATTCAGAAAGGGTTGATCGTAGCAATGCCTTGTGTACTAATTGGGTTATTTTTCTGGCTCTACAATTACAGCATATTATCACCTGGACCAGGAGAGTTGTATAACCCTGAAATTGCGGTGGTTGGCCTATTATTCGCTTTGACTCTAATTGGTAGTTTTTGGATGGTTCGTAATTGAGCCAAATTCAAGTGCTGCCTAGTGCCACTCGGTTCATGGAATTGGATGCGATTATGAACGAGTCGGAGAGCATCAAAGATTGGATTATAGACATTAGAAGGGAATTGCATAGATTTCCGGAGTTAATGTATGAAGAACATCGTACCAATACATTAGTTCGAGAAAAATTGGATGAGTTAGGGGTTGAATATGAGTTTCCTATTGCTGAAACTGGCGTTCTCGCTTCGATCGGTAATGGAGATGGTCCGTGTATTGCATTGAGAGCAGATATGGATGCTCTGCCAATCCACGAAACCGCAGATGTAGATTTCAAGAGTGAAATAGACGGGAAAATGCATGCTTGTGGACATGATTGTCATACTGCTATGTTGTTAGGTGCGGCGAAAATTCTCAGTGAAAAAGAGATTCAAGGGACTGTAAAGTTCCTATTCCAGCCTGCTGAAGAAGGTGGGGCAGGAGGACAAAAAATGACCAATGAAGGCGCATTAGAAAATCCCGAAGTTGAGCGTATATTCGGATTGCATGTCTGGCCTAGAATGCCTACAGGGCAAGTGGGCTCTAGGGCGGGGTCGTTCTTGGCGGCTGCTAGCTTCATGGATATTGAAGTCAAAGGCGTTGGTGGCCACGCCGCTTCTCCTCACTTTTGCATGGACCCTGTTCTGGCCTCCTCTAGAATCGTAGATTCGCTCCAAAGTATTGTTTCCCGAGAAACCGATCCATTGGAGTCTGCAGTGGTAAGTGTGACTGCAGTAAATGGCGGAGATGCGCACAACGTAATTCCAGAATCTGTCAAAATAAAGGGAACGGTTAGATCTTTGACAATGGATGGATTGAGGCGTTTGCAAACAAGAGTTTCAGAAATCTGTGATTTAGTCGGTCGAGCTAATGGTTGTGAAGTGAGGGTTGAATTCCCTGGTAATGATTACCCTCCTACTTACAATGACCCTGAAACCTGGGATTTCGCCAAGGGCGTCGCTGAATCGCTCATTGGTGAAGAAAATGTCAACGAATTAGCACCCGTTATGGGAGGCGAGGACTTTGCTTTCTACACTCAGAAAACAAAAGGATGCTTTGTTGTGCTTGGGGTGAATAATCCAGATAAGGGTTGTATATACAATGTGCATACACCTCAATTCAAGGTAGATGAAGACGCTTTGCCTTTGGGAACTGCGTTACACGTTTCGTTTGCACTAGAATCGCTAAATGGATCTTAGACTAATTCTTTCAAGTGTTTTCCAGTAAAGCTAGCCTTACTGTTTGCTACCTCTTGCGGCGTCCCTTCGGCTACGATTGCTCCTCCGCGTTCGCCGCCTTCTGGTCCGAGATCAAGAACCCAATCTGCGCATTTTACGACATCCAAATGATGCTCGATTATGATAACGGTATGTCCGTTTCTACGTAGTCTGAGTAGAACTTCAATCAATTGGTGAACATCTGACATTGCCAAACCTGTTGTTGGTTCGTCGAGTATGTAGACTGTATGTTTCCTTGCGGGACGGTGCAGTTCCGTTGCCAGTTTTACTCTCTGCGCCTCACCACCAGAGAGGGTGGTCGCCGGTTGGCCTAGGCGAATGTATCCCAAACCTACATCCTCAAGGGTGGAAAGTATTCTGTGGATTTTCTTCTGATTTGCGAAGAATTTTGTCGCCTCTTCTACAGGCATTTCGAGTATGTCAAAAATGGTCTTTCCTCTCCACTTGACTTCTAGAGTCTCACGAGTGTATCGCTTGCCCTTACAAATATCACAAGTTACCCATACATCTGGAAGGAAGTTCATTTCCAATTTCATTGAGCCTGCGCCTTTGCAAGCCTCGCATCTTCCGCCCTTGACATTGAAAGAGAAGTGGCCGGGGCCGTAGCCTCTCTCTCGAGATAATTTGGTCTCGGCGAATAACTCACGAATTGGAGTAAATGCTCCTGTGTATGTTGCTGCATTAGAACGAGGGGTTCTGCCTATTGGAGATTGATCGATTACTATCGTTTTGTCGATGTGCTCCGTACCTTCAAGCCGATCATAACTTCCTGGAGATACATCGGCACCGTGTAATTCTCTCAACAAAGCTGGGGCAAGGGTTCCGGTTACAAGGGACGATTTCCCGGAGCCTGATACGCCTGTTACCGCAATCATACACCCTAGTGGTATTTCGACGTCTAAATCTCTCAAGTTGTTTTGTCTGGCCCCTCGAATCGTAAGCATTCTTTCAGCATCTGGTCTTGCCGAATCTTCTGGGAGTGGTATGGACTTTCTTCCAGATAGATAAGCCGCGGTCATGCTTTCTTTGGAGGAAAGTAATGTTTTGAGTGGTCCGTTGGCCACGACCTCTCCTCCTTCTTTACCCGCACCCACTCCAATATCGACTAGCCAATCGGCTTGTCTAAGAGTCGCTTCATCGTGCTCGACCACCAAGAGCGTGTTTCCTAGATCTGTAAGTTCTCGGAGAGTTTCCAAGAGTCTGTCGTTATCTCTAGCATGAAGGCCAATCGATGGTTCATCGAGGACGTACATAACACCAGTCAATCTAGTGCCGATTTGCGTTGCTAGGCGGATTCGTTGAGATTCGCCACCTGAGAGTGTGTTTGCTCTTCTATCTAAGGTAAGATAATCCAAACCGACTAAAGCGAGGAATCGTAATCTAGCTTCTATTTCCTTGATGATATCCTTACCAATGAATAGATTTCTCTCATCAAGGTGCTGTACCAAATTTACAATATTTGTTTCTGGCACGTCTCTTTCCAATTTGTCCCAAGTATCGTCCACATTTCCTAAGCGCCAATTCTGGACGACCGCAAGAGCCTCGATCACACTGCAGGATGAAAAGTCCGGAAGAGTGACTTCACCAACAGTGACTCCACTTACGGCATTGTTTAGTTTCCTTCCATTGCAATCCGTACAGTGCTCATCGGTCATGTAGGAAGCTAGGCGTGAGCGTGTTCTGTCAGAGGAGGTTTCTGTGTAGGTTCTCCGAATCCTTGCGAAAACGCCCTCCCACGGTCTTGTCATATTGTATGATGATCCTTTATCTGAAGTAAATCGGAAATTGATGGCAGTGCTTCCGCTACCGTGGAGGAGTATGTCCTTTGCATCTTCATCTAATTCTCCAAATGGCACCCCTGATGGTATTCCATAATGCTCGCAAACTTGTGTCATCTGAGAGCGATACCATCCAGACATCATCGAAGTTCTGAATGGACGTATGCACCCTTCCTCAACGGTTGCTAGTCTGTCGATTACTAGATCTGAGGAGAATTCTCTCTGTACCCCCAATCCCTGACAAGATGGGCAGGCGCCTAATGGGTTGTTGAAGGAGAAAACACGTGGACTCATCTCTGGAAGGAAAGAACCATGTTCCGGGCAAGCGAATTCTTCTGTGTAGGATATTGTTTCGCCGATTTGTGTTTGGTATCTCTGTTCTTTGGAATTGTCTTCGGGACCCGCAACTGGGGCTTCAAGACTCTCAACGGCTACTGCACCACCGCCGATTCGCATTCCTTCCGAGATTGCTTCAGTCAGTCTCTGTTTGGATGACCTAGATAATCGAAGTCTGTCGACTCTTACATCTATGTCATGTCTGAGATTCTTCTCCAAGGTAGGTGGATCTTCGAATTCTGCATCTCGGCCGTTTACTCTCCCGTGAAGGTAACCTTGTTCCACTAATGCGTTGAATAAATCAGCATGAGTCCCTTTTCTTGCGCGAATAGCCGGAGACCAAATTGAAATCGCATGGCCCTCAAACCTCCATAAAACGTCGTCGACTATTTCCTGCACTGTCCTTCTGGCGACTTCTTTACCGCACTCAGGACAATGCGGGAGGCCTATTCTAGCCCAAAGCAACCTAAGATAATCCATGATTTCTGTTACTGTTGCTACAGTTGATCTTGGGTTGTGACTACCTTGTTTTTGGTCGATACTGATTGCGGGAGAAAGCCCTTCGATACTGTCACAGTCGGGCTTTTTCATCTGCCCAAGAAATTGTCTCGCGTACGAGGATAGTGACTCAACATACCTACGTTGGCCCTCTGCGTATAGGGTGTCGAATGCTAGGCTAGATTTACCCGAGCCCGAGACTCCTGAAATTACTACGAATTTTCCTCTCGGAATCTCTACATCTATGTCTCGAAGGTTGTGAGTGCGCGCTCCTTTGACGACTATCCAGTCATCGTTTGCGGCACCATTCTTCCTTCTCCCAGACAAGTCTTGCACCCCCTACAGTAGTCGTTGGTGGGAGAGATTGTCCTTGAAGTCATGTATTGTAAATGCAGATAATTGTGAGAATAATCTCTATAGTAGCCATAGTGCTTCTACTATCTCGCCCGCTTTACCGTCAGTATCCGGAGGAAGAAGGGTGAGTCCGTTGTGGGCGACCATGCTGTGCATGTTTCCGCTGCCCTGATGTGTGTGGGTTGTGGCGAGTAGTTGCCCGTTTTCAGACCTAATTCGGATTCTCCTTAGGCATAGTTTTCCGGGTGCGCCTGAAACGTCTTTTTCGAGTTTTACAGAAACTCTCTGGCTTAGTCTTGGGCCCATATCTGGGTGATATCCGAGTGACTTTTCTATCCAAGGTGCGACAAGAACGTGGAATACAACGAGGCTGCTCACAGGGTTTCCTGGAAGGCCGAACAGAGGGGTTCCTTTCCATGTTCCAAACAGTGGTGGCCCCCCTGGTCTGAGCTTCATTCTCCAGAATGATATGTCTCCCTCTTCTTCCATAATTTTCCGAACTAGATCCCATTCTCCCATGCTAACTCCTCCACTAGTGAGGATCGCATCGCAAGATGATAATGAGTCAAGTGTTGTTCTCAATTCATCCATTGAATCATTCGCCGATTCGTATCTTACTGCTTCGCAGCCCATCGATTCAACCAATGAGGCGAGTGCGTGAGAATTGGACTCGTAAATTTGTCCAGGAGCAAGTTCTGTTCCTGGTTGAACTAACTCGTCTCCTGTGGATAGGATAGCAATTCTTGGTTTCTTGATTGCTTCGACTTCTCCGTGCCCCATTGTGCCTGCTAATGCAATACTCGCAGATGAAAGTAGAGTGCCCGCAGGTAGTGCTTCTTGTCCTATCGAAAGATTCTCTGCTCTTTTGCGAATATATCCGGTTCTCGCTAGCCCATTGATGGTTACTTGGTCTCCTTCTACCTCTGTATCTTCGACCATTACTATTGCATCTGCTCTGGCTGGTAGTGGGGCTCCTGTCATGATTCTGCATGCTTGGCCTGAGGTTATCGGCGGAGGGGTTTCTCCTCCTGTTTGGCTTGTTCCAACAATAGTCAATTCAGCACCAGGGCTTTGGCAATCTGAGGCTATTACTGCGAACCCGTCCATTGCTGAGTTATCGAAGCGAGGATCGTCTACTTTCGATGCTAATACCGACGCTAAGACTCTCCCTCTTCCAGCATCTAATGAGATGGTCTCTGTGTGTTTTGATAATGGAGATTGTAGGGCTAACTCGATTGCTCGCTCAAGGGAGACGCCCTTCTCCATGGTTGGCCAGACACCGCCTCGTTGAAGTGTTATTCCCACCTCCTGAGTGCGTGCTGGGTACTGAGGAAGTGGTGATTGCGATCGCTTTGTTGGTGGTCGCAACCCTATACTCCTCAGTTGGTCATGGTGGCGCTTCGGGATATTTGGCAATACTTTCTTTGACCTCGTTTGCAACTATGGAAGAGCTTTGGTTGAAACAACACGCATTGAGTCTGAATCTAATTGTCGCTGCTATTGCTTTCTATCATTACCAACGGGCAGGGCACCATATTCCTAGAATGACCGGGCTCTTCGTAATTGCAAGTATACCAATGGCATTTGTTGGGGGATATTTGTTAGTCGAAGGTGCTCTGTATGATACGTTGCTATCAATTACTCTTGTTTGGGCGTCGTTTAGATTATTCAAAGCCGATTCTGAATTTGATGATGGCTCTATAGAGATGCTTCCTGCTTCTCAGGCAGTACCAGCTGGTGCCGGCATTGGTTTAGTTAGTGGAATTGTTGGGGTGGGTGGAGGAATTTTTCTTTCGCCGCTTATCTTATTGAAGCGATGGGCCACACCGAAGACTGCGGCTGCGACTGCGGCTCTGTTCATTTGGGTTAATTCTGCTGCTGCCCTAACTGGGTCCTACCTCTCAGGAGAATGGTTGGTTGAAACTGATACTCTCGCTCCCTTCGGTTCAGCGGTACTAATTGGTGGATTTATCGGTTCAAGATTAGGTGCGGATTTGATTCCCCAGAGAACTGTTCGAATTTTTCTTGTTGTGGTATTATTGATTGCTGCTATTCGCAGGATGATGCTACTTGCCTGACTCAGACACCAATCATGTCGGAGTGACCACATTCTGGATATGCACATTGTACCTTGTATCGGTCACGCTTTGGTTTTGGAATTTGTAAAACGGATCCGCACATCGAGCATTGGTGAGTGATGATCTCTGGTTCTTTGGGTCGAGTATCTTCCAAATCGTCTAAGACTGTGCCTGCTGATGTCCAACCGACTTCGTCCTGATATCTGTCGCCATCATCTGAAATTTCGGATTCTCGAAGTCCCAATTTTATTCGAAGGCGTCGCTTCTTCTTTTTACCTGCAGGGCGTTGTTTTGGTTTGCCTGTTGGCTTCTTTGAAGGCGGTCTCTTGGGGGCGCCTTTCGGAGGTGGTCCTCGTTTTGCCGGGGGTTTTTTCCGCCCTTTTGGTGCTGGTTTCTTTCCTTCCGGCGCGGGTCGCTTGCGCTTTGGAGGGGGTGGGGTGCCGCCCTTCTTTGGCGGTGGAGGCGCTTTCCTCTTCGCTGGAGGAGGCCCTGGTGGAGGTGGTGCTTGCTTCTTTGGCGGAGGTGGTGGTGCGCCGCCCTTCTTTGGTGGAGGAGGGGGTGGTGCTGACTTCTCGGCCATGATATTCCTCCTATGGCAAAGCCGGTGATGCTATGAAAGAATCGGGGCGTTGATGCCAATTTAGGCTGGGAAGTCCAATAATGATATGCTAGGTACAGGCGATATAGCGCCCCTCCCATCTAAGCCGTCAAGTTCAATCACAAAAAGGGCGCCGACTACATCTGCTCCTGCCTTTTGGCAAAGTTCGATGCAGGCATTTACAGTTCCACCTGTTGCTAGAAGATCGTCGACTATTACCGCTCTTTCTCCGGGCTTCAACGCGTCCTCGTGCATCTCCAATGAGTTTGTTCCATACTCGAGGGAGTAATCAACTCTCATCTTCGATGCTGGGAGTTTACCTGGCTTACGGACTGGAACAAATGAGATTCCTAATTCGGCGGCAAGTAACGCCCCGAAGATGAATCCCCTAGCTTCTGGACCGACTATTGCTTCGGGCTTCCAGTCCGCTTCATTCATCCTCTCAATGAACAGATCTGTTGTGGCAGAGAGGAGGGTGCCGTCGGACAAGACAGGTGTGATGTCCCGGAACATGATTCCCTCAATCGGGAAATCCGGTACCGTCCGAACGGCGTCCCTCAACTTTTGCGTCATATCATCAGACATGCTGTTCGCTCCAAAGTGCGCGTGCTCTAAGGATTTCTCCCTAGGGTGTTGTTGTGTTACTTGTCTCAGTTGAGGCCCATTGCTTCAAAGAGCCAGTCGAATGTGTTTGTGTCGCCTGGTCCTAAGTAGAACATCATCATGAATGCGAAAAGCCCCCACATTACTGGGTTCAGTTCGTTGTGCTTTCCTTGCATTAGCTTGATTGCACAGTATGAGATTACACCCCATGCAATACCATCCGCAATTGAGTATGTGAATGGCATCAGCACCATGGTCAAGAATGCTGGTAGCGCTATATCTGAATCTGACCAGTTGATGTCGGCTGCCTGGCGCATCATCATTGCACCGATGACGACTAGTGCCATTGCAGCTGCGAATGTTGGGATCGATTGGAATAAGTCCTCGAAAAACAGTCCTGTCAGCATTAGTACGCCAACAGTCACTGCTGTGAGGCCTGTCTTTCCACCTTCCTCTACACCCGCAACGGATTCGATGTAGGTGGTTGTTGTGCTTGTACCCAGGGCAGCACCAACGATGGTTGCTGCCGCATCGGACATGAATGCCTCATCCGACTTGTGTAGTTCGTCGTTTTCGTCAACATATCCTGCTTGGCGGCCAACTGAATACAGTGTACCAGCGGTATCGAAAATATCAACGAAAAGGAAGGTAATCATGACCATCAAGAATGCTCCCAATGTTGCCCCGTCGTCGGAGCCAACATCACCTAGGGCAGAAAATGCTGCGCCCATGGTTTCTTCAGGAAGTCCTACAAAAGCAATAGCGGTTAGGTCTGGCCAATCAGCATAAACTGACGCCCAGCCGGCTCCACCTGCAGCGAAATCATTGTATGGATCGTATGCAGAAGTTGCCCAACCCCAAATTGATGCTACTGCTATTCCAATGATTATTGCACCCTTTTGACCGCGGGCCATTAGTGCTGCAGTAAGCATCAAGCAGACCATCGAAATTAAAGCTCCATGGTCGTAAGTGAATGTCTCAGTTTGTGCGATGTTCACTAGTGTTGCGCCATCGTCCATGATCCAACCCATCTCTCTGAGACCTATGATTGCAAGGAACATTCCTATTCCTGAACCTGTAGCAATCTTCAGATCTGTTGGGATTGAGTTAATCATCTTAGTTCTTAGACCAACTTGTGGCAATGACATTACCATGAACAGGATACCTTCTACGAATACCGCTGCTAGTGCAATATCCCATGGTATTCCCATCCCCAAAACTACTCCAAAAGTGAAGTAGGCGTTCAACCCCATACCCGGGGCCAGCGCAAATGGCAAATTTGCCCAGAGGCCCATTATTGTACAACCTACAAACGCAGCAATTGCTGTTGCGAAT
Source organism: Candidatus Thalassarchaeaceae archaeon (assembly GCA_023268715.1). Classification (GTDB taxonomy): domain Archaea; phylum Thermoplasmatota; class Poseidoniia; order Poseidoniales; family Thalassarchaeaceae; genus MGIIb-O1. The sequence continues at coordinate 11,256 of JALRLV010000004.1, read as the reverse complement.
AATACGTCTCCAAATGGGATTCCTGTTGCGCCGAAGTTACTCAGCATGGACGGGTTAACTACGAGGATATAGGCCATCGTCAGGAATGTTGTAAATCCTGCACGAATCTCTGCTTCCACCGAGCTTCCCGCCGCGGTTATTCCAAATTGTTTGTCTAGTGCTTCCATTTTTTCACCTGTCTTTCTTACTGTAGCGCATAGGCTACTTAGTCGTTGAACTTGCTGTTCGGCTTATGATAAATGCCGTCGAAAAGTCACTTTTTCAAGATTATAGGAGTTCCGTTAACTGGAAGTTGTGGTGTTGGGTTGTGTGAGAATGCGGCGCCAATGGCAACTCTTGCTTCCGCATCACCGTGAAAGAAGACTACGTGTTTTGGTCCGCAATCACGCACAAATGATACTAATTCTGAGTGTCCTGCATGATTTGAAAGTTGGAATTGATCTACGTCTAAATCGATTTGTGTTAAATTTCCAAAAATTGGTAATTTTCTATTTTCAAGGAGGCTTCTCCCTCCCGACCCTTCTGCTTGGTATCCTGTTAGGAGTATTGCATTTGCTAGACTATGCCTTAATCTGTTAAGGTACCAAATCGCTGGGCCGCCATCTAACATGCCGCTAGTAGTGACAATTACATCAGCCTCCAAAGCTTTCTTTCGGTCTGACTTGCTGCGTACCTTTCTTGCCCAGCGCCACATTTTTTCTAATCCGCTTGGGTCTCGAATGTATTGTTGGTTGTTCATCCAGTGTTGGGTTATTCTAGTCCCCATTCCATCGAAGTGGACTTCCAAATGTGGGGCCGCCTCGTATAATATTCGAAGTATGTCTTGACACCTACCCGATGCAAATGCTGGGATTAGTGCTACTCCACCCCTACTAACAACTTCTTTCACTCTTGCAACAAGTCGGGCTTCTTCTTCACTACGATTTGGGTGCTCTCGCCCACCATATGTTGATTCGATACAAAGTATATCGCAATCCAATGGCTTAGCACCACCGACGTTTGGACTAATTCGAGTATCCATATCTCCACCCCATAGTAAACGAAGTTCGGGGGTTTCGATTTCAACCATAGCAGCGCCTGGAATGTGGCCCGCGCGATGGAATCTCAACCTCCATTCTCCAACATTGAACCATTCTCCAAAGTTGTGAGTTTGCCAAGCATCCAATGCTACATCGAGATCTCTCATATCCCATGGAAGAGGATATCCTTCTATTTTGGAAACTTTGTAAGTATCACGCCACATCATTTCAGAAACTGCTGCAGTGAGTTCTGTTCCGTGAAGAGTGGTGTTGTGGTGACCGACTAACCAAGGAGCCATTCCTATATGATCGATATGTGAATGTGTAATTATTGCGTGGTCTACTGGCGGGCATTCTGATGGATATTTTGGCGGTCTTGTAGGAGCTAATCCGTAATCTATCAGGAGCCTGGTGCCTGTTTTGTCTTCAAGAACGCAACCCACGTTACCGACTTCATCACCACCACCTAGGAAATGGAGGCGAATTCCCTCTTCGACCGGCTCATCTGGGTACGATGTAGTGCGGCCGGGTGAATAGAGCACCATAGGGGGGCGAGTGATTGTCTCCAAATCAAACTTCGCTGGGAAATGCGGCGGGGATCCCCCCTATTTCCAGTCGAAAAGTAATGATAGCAAATTTGTTCGAGAAGAAGCCCCCTAATGGCTATGGGCTGGTAGTGGTATAGGCTCAATGAATATCGCTAATTGAACTAGAAACAGAGATTATATCGCTTCTTTTTCAAAACCCAAATGTTCCAATGGAAATGAAGGGGTCGGGGTGGGTTTGAGTAGAGCAACCACTTCCACCAACCAATGCCAAGACGCGCTGGAGAAATCCTTTCACTAGACGAAGGGCGTTGTTTTGGCTGCGCCGCCTGCGTCGCTATTTGTCCAGTCGACGCACTAGATCTCTCAAATCTCTTGGTGATTATAGATGAACCAACATGCACTCATTGCGACCTTTGCATACCCGCCTGCCCCGTCCATGCACTATTCTTTGAGAAGACCAAGATGGCCTGAAAAATATTGGAGATGAGGACTTTTGAAGATAGCGATTATTGGTATCGAGCTATCGCAATTGGTTTGCGCTCACATTATACTAGACAAACATCCAGATACGGAAGTACACCTGATTTCAGAACGCGCCGAAGCCGGGTTAATAGGTGAGTTGCCGGGTTTGATTACCCAACCACTTTCGAATATAATTACAAATCAATGGATAGGAGATTTAGGCTCCCAAACACCAACATCATCCGACACCGCAGTACGCCGATCCTGGCTAGAAAAAGCCATGGCGACAAAATTAGTTGAAAGGGGGGCCAACCTACACTTGAGAACCACAACACAACAGGATAAAACAAAATCGGGAGAATCAATCACCCTTTATGGTGCCGGTTATTCATCAGGCTCCACATTATTAGTTGAGAAAGTAATCACCAAACCAGAAAACAAATCCTCTAGTTACTGGAAGGGTGGCGTACACAATGAGGAATTGAATAGCTCAGATTACGAGGGTCATAGACCGGATGGCCTAGTAGAAATTTGGTGGCCGGCAGAGCAGGAACCACCACGGGGCGATGGAAAGTGGTTACAGTTGATGGACTGGGTTGGTGAAGACCCAGCACTGTCTTTGGAACAAGAAGTCGAACTTGGGCAATCATTAGCATCAATCGCCTGAAACACTTAGACAGTAAATAGCTACGCAAGGGCATGGTCGGAGAGCCAGGCCCAACCCTCCGCTATGTCAGCAATACCACTATGGGAGCTAGGCATGCCATACTCATTGATCCAGCCGACCAAACACCAGAGATGGCCGCAAAACGATGTATGGCGGCAGTATCAGCCGGCTCTAGTATGGTGTTAGTGGGAGGTTCCACAGGCACTGATATGGAAAATGTCCACAACACAGTAGTCGCGATAAAAGAAGCGCTCGAGTTGGTCACATGGGCCTCCAGCCAAGATTCGGAACTCGACGAAGAGTCTTGGAGCGTGCCAATTGTATTATTCCCAGCGGGAGCCGCTGCCCTATCTCCTTCAGCAGACGGAATCACATTCATGATGCTGATGAATAGCACAACTCCAAAATTCCTCATTGAGGAACAACTAGCCGGAGCACCATTCATTCGCCAGGCCGGAATTGAAACTCTACCAATGGGATACGTTGTTTGTGCGCCCGGTGGTAGAGTGGGAGAAGTAGGGAAAGCAGACCTACTGGAAGTCGGACAAACAGAACGAGCATCGGCTTATGCCATGACAGCAGAATCATACGGATTCGAACTTCTCTATCTTGAAGCAGGGAGCGGGGCCACCACTCCAGTAAGTGAAGAACTGATTCGGGCAACTCGTAATTCATGCAACCTTACTCTCGTTGTAGGCGGAGGAATAAGAGATGGTGAAGCAGCTAGAAAAGCAGTACAAGCGGGCGCTGATTGGATCGTTACTGGCAATCTAACAGAATCATTTGATGATGCAGACGAACTTCAAAGAGTCTTAACAGAATTTATCTCAGAAATGAACTCCTAAGTCAAATTATTACTGTCTTTCAACGCATTCTTTACACAGGAGCAAACTTTTCTTTTTCTTCTTTGAACTAGATTTCTCCTTCGAAGTAGAGCCTCCGGTAATTGCAGCATCTCCACCCGCAGCTGCTACGTCAAAAGCAAGGCCTCCAATACCATCTGTCGCAAATAATGCGAATATTCCTACCCCTACAACTACAGTTCCTGCAGCAACCTGACCAATCGTCTTCGCATATGCTTCCACAGGATCATCACCAACACTTTGACAGTCACTACATATGTGTGCCCAACACCCTCCACTTTGACAATTCCATGCAAGCGATTTATTCGGCTTCAAACACTTATCACAAGTGCCTCTCGAAAGAGCAACTTCTGGGCTTTTTGTGAAGATTGCTATCAGGCCACCTAGACCCACTAACCCCATTATTGATTGAAGAATAAAACCCCCATCCATACCAATCATGATAGCTCCAAATATTGTAATAAGACCTAAGCCAATTCTCACGTATCGCTTCCGTTTGATATCTTCTGCTGTCAGATTCTGATCTTCGAGAAGCCTGACCATTTTTGGGTCGTAGCCAGCACCTCCTCGTAACTTTGGCTTTATTCCATTAAGGAGGTCCAACTCACCAGCATCAAACCAAACGGTAGAGCAATTATTACACGAGTCAATGATTACCTTTTCTTGATTTGAGGCCCCATCAATTAAACCAATTTTCTCAATAATTTCATCCGGTATTTGTAACTCAATCTCGTCCATCTCTGCTTTACAAACTGGACATTCACAGAGCCCATAACTTAGTGAAGTGCTAATCGGATTTCCTTTATTTTCTTCCAAATTATCTCCCGAGTTGAATATCATTTCCATAGATTTTGCAATTACTCCCACACCCCAACATTGTTTGCAAACCAATAAATCGACACCTTCCAAGTCGCCACTAGTCTCAATATAGAGTTCGACATTACACCTTGGACAGTCGTAGCCGCTCAACTCACTCATGACATTTCAAGGGCCAATTTATTGATATCAATTACCCCGTCATCGATTATTTTGCTCGGAATTAGAGATAATTTCCATCAATTGGTCAATTTTAGACTCCATATCTAATATCAACAACATATGTTCTTCTTCTCGCCGAATTAAAGCCGCATTTTCCCGCCGCAATTCATCAACACGCCCCTGACCAACGACTTCTTCCAAGTCCTTACGCCGACCTTGCTCGTTAGCCAACATAGTTTCCAATTGACCACGTCGCGCTTCAGCCACACGAAACCTTTCTTCTAATTCAGCCAAATCTAGCCGCCCGCCAGATTTTGAACGCACCCTCGTCAATTCCCCATCAAGCGCTCTTGCACGTTGTCTGGCCATAGCAAGCTCACGCTCTAATTCACCCAACTCCTCCCACATCGAAACAACTTCTTCGACCAAACGATCCTTGGGGAATGCATTGAGGTGGGCTAGCAAATCTTCCTTCTTCATCGGCGTTGATTCCGACGCCTCATCAACGCCGACTTCTTCTGCCACCACATCAATCGAGGAGAATCGCACCTTTACCGCACTTCAATTTTGAGGGCATAATTGACGAATCATTACCACTTCTCCATCATTCTGGTTTCGCGAATGCTATCCGTTTGGGTTAAAACACGAACTTGGGTCGCGAAGGCCATGAAGGCATACCGAGCCGTAGGTACATTCCGCAATGGAAGGACCGAGCAAAACTACTCTCTTGATGTCGTAGCAACTGACGAAGATGAGGCAAGACACCTTGTCTACTCTAACTTCGGTAGCCGCCATGGGACACCGCGTCGCTTCATAAATATCGACTCAATGTCTGAAATTGATCCGACCAACTCAACAGAACCACGAGTTATCGCTCAATTCCGTGACACACATGATTTCTCGGCTCCACCTGCCCAAAATGAAGAAGAGTAAATCTTCAAAATCACTCATAACCCAATTTTTTATGGGCGTCAGCAAACCTTTCTTGGTAAGCCTTTGACACGTTGGGTGTGAAATATTCTTCCCATTTCCTCAATTTCCCCGTAGAAATGTGGGGGTTAGAGGCAATTTGCTCATCCCCCATTCTGTTCATATCATGGGCTACAGCTATCTTTAAGCAACTTGCAATATATTCATCCTCTATCTCCAACCAACGAAAAATTTTCTCAAATTGACCATCAAAATCTCCAATCAAATCTTCCATCTTGATAGTCAACACACTATCTTCATGCTCCCAAGAAATCATTTCATCGATGGTTAACTTAGCAAAACCATCCATTTCGAAAATTAAACCCTCTTCTTTATCCAAGGAACGAATTTTTTCTTGATATGAAAGTCCATCCAAACTAGCCACATAGTTTTCTTTAGTGGCTAATTCCGCCCCATCTAGAGGCCAAGGCACTTGGGGAAATGGATGATTGGGGTTTGTAAAATCAGAATTTGTACACCAAATTTCAGAACATCTCTGATGGTAAAGGAAGCCAGAAACTATCACATCACGAGGGTCACGAATAATCCGAATACCTTTTTTTCCTGATGAGAAGAAATCCTTGGTTCCAGTTCCATGAATCACATGAAGCATATCGGTATTTTTCGGAATATATTCCGCAATTCCCATCGTGCTAGTATACCGCCACCCGATATTTTCAGCGACCTCCATCATCACTTTCCGAATCAGGACCGTAGCCACTTTGTGATACGTGATGAGGAAAACCGGCTCAGCAGGCCTACTCCCAAATGCACGCCTCAGATCTAATCCAATCTGTTTCACAGTCCAAAGCCCAGGAAAGTACACTTAGATGCCCCACCCAGCGTCCGGCGCTTTAGAGATGAATATATCGAACAACACCGACATCTAAGCGGAATCGTGAAAGAGGATAGCAATGAGCCCCAACCGTGCTGAAGAAGACAGCCATGCGCCAATACTGGCGAATACAGCAGAGCCAAACCCTCATTTCTATGGGTTTTTGGTGTACAACCTTGACCTTGTTAATTTGGCCATTAGCGAGTTGGAGATTCGAAGAAATGGATTCAGTAATCGGCATACCACCGACATATCTGGGTTTATTGGGGATATTCACAGGAGTTTTGTTAATTGTCCTCTCAATAGGTTGGATGTATGACGTAACCTTCGGCTTATGGCGAGAACACCTAACAGTGGTGCAGGAAAGAAATCCATTTACAACCTACAAATTGAATGCACCATTCGGAATTATTCTCGCCCAGACTAACACTATTCTTCGCAAGATATCTGAAGATGATGAGGAAGTTCAACGCCATTGTGACTTTGTCGATAGATGGCTTGAGTGGAATTCCCAACAGGAAATCTGGCAACGCACAATGAGTTCATGGAAAACAATCGTGGGTGACGAAGATCCGTTTATGCAACATCTATCTGAAACTGCACGAGAAAGTTTAGAGAGAGCATCAGACGAATTACAAGAATTCTGAACCGGTGTTGTAGATGACAGTCGAGTCGATGTGGGGTGTCTACCACGCAGATGGCGGCTTGCTTGGAGAGTTACGTTACGTCATGGGAGTCGCGTTCAGAGGAGAACACTGCTCACTCTGCGACATTACTCATAGCATAGCATGGGAAAAGGGAGAAATGAAGGAATGGAGAAACGCATCAGAAATACCATTTCATCTAGTTCACTTGAACGAAAGACCCGAAGATGTAGAGGCGGCAACGGAAGGAAAGACGCCATGTATAGTGGGGAAAATCAACTCTGGTTTTGTTATGCTTGCAACGGATGAGGAACTAACATCATTCGATGGTTCAGTAGATCTTTTGAAGAGCCATATAGAAGAAAAATTACAAAAAATTTCACCCCAACAAACTAATGCATTTTCTCCTGAAAAAATCGTTAAGATAGCAATTCAAGCAGGCGAGGCAATAATGGATGTCTATGAGAATGCAGAAGACATCGAAATCACCCAGAAAGGAGATGACTCCCCGTTAACAAAAGCAGATATCGCAGCCCATGAAGTAATCGTTGAAGGCTTACAGTCAATCGATTCCACACCTATTGTCTCGGAAGAAGGTAGAGTAGGCGACCCACTTTCAAGCGACATATGTTGGCTGGTTGACCCATTAGATGGGACAAAGGAATTCATCAAGAGAAATGGTATGTTTACAGTCAATATCGCCTTGATGCAACGCAACGGCTCAAGATGGAAACCCCTGTTTGGCGTAGTCCATGCCCCTGCTTCTGAAACCACGTGGTATGGAGGAGCTCTGACAACATCTCAACGACATGGGCCAGATGGAACAGGTTCAATGATGGTACAACCGAGCGAAGGTAAGGTGAAATTAGTCGCCAGCGGCTCTCACCGAGGAGAAAAGGACGAATCTTTTGCTGCAGCCGTCGGTGAACACGAACTAGTCCGTATGGGTTCTTCGCTCAAGGCCTGCATTGTAGCCGAAGGAGGTGCCGATCTTTACCCAAGATTCGGACCAACCTCCTGTTGGGATATTGCCGCAGCACACGCTGTCGTCTCAGGCGCGGGAGGAATAGTAGTCGGGCCAGACGGAAAAACACTGGACTACGACTTGGTTGAAGAGGTACTCAACCCCTACTTCCTCGTTGCCGCTGATAATAGATGGACAGAGACATGGGTCGAGCATCAATAAAAATCACTGAATATACCAATTCGAGCAATCAAATCCAGTGGACTTTTCCAGTAGCCCCAAGTCTGGATTTACGACTTCGGCTAATAGGGCCCGTTGTTGATCAGTAATGGTTCTCTTTGCAGGGGCCTTGCTTGACAGAACGGGCATTTTGTACACATTCACACCCCTTGTCTGCAATCTTCTGACGATAGGCCCCTTGATGAAACCCGGCAACAGGCTCGCAGTGAATCGGAAAAGACGGCCAAACACAGTCATCGGCCGCCGGTCCGCGGCAGTATTTGCATTATGTACAGAATCAAAATCAAATGTGTGTGAAGATATGGAAAGATGATTACAAACTTCTTCTAGAACCATAGAAGCATCATGGCGCATACGATTTGCCTCAATCAACAAGATTGAATCTTTCTCAAAGTGTTCCAACCATCTTGCAACCGCAGCACCATACAGAGTATCATCAGAAAGACGAGAGTCCTCCCAAGCTGAACTAAAGTCACTCCAATCAGCACCATTTTCCTTATCCTCCTTCGTATCCAGAACCATATTCCAATGCGAAACGGTTCTACTAACCGGCTCTCGAAGACAAATGATAAGACGCGCATTAGGCCAATTATTTGCCACACGAGAAGGAGCAATAGGGCAAGCCATTGCATGAACCGAACAATCAATTCGCAAACCAGCCCCATTGAAACAACCTGCATATTCTACCCAATCCGGCTCGGAATCATCTCGTCCAAAGGTTCCTTTGTGGCTAGCGACAATATTTGGCTCCTTAGGGTCAGAGACGCATATTTCCGGATGCTGAGTTAACACCTCAGCCAACCAAGTGGTGCCACACTTAGGCGCACCGAGCAGGAAAGCACCCACTTCAGGAACTTCTAGCATAATGTCCGCCCAAACTACGTAGTTATGAGCATACAGACTCCGAGACACTTAATCGGAGCCGTTTTCCATAACTGAACGAATAGCCTTCAACTGTGTATTTTTCTCTGTAACATTCATCTTCAGTAAATCTAGGATATCGTTTGCTGATGCAGAAGCTAGTGCGCTCTGCCGATCCTCAATCGAATCCAATAGCGAATGGCAAGCAAACCATAGAGAGAATTCTGAGTAAGGCGAAAACTCTGATTTCAGAACCGAGAAGACTTCGGAGTTAGATAATTCTTCATTTCTAAACATACTCGACATCTCTACAATCTGCCATGCCCACATTTCCAAAATATCCGTCCAATCATCATCATTAATGACACCATCCAGTGGAGGCAAAATCTCGACTTCAGCCCTGATGTACAATTTTCCTTCAACATTTTCCTCAATGTATCGCTCAACAAGTTCGTCAACAGACGGAAAAACGTCCCCAAAGTCTTCGGCTGGAAGCGCTGCAGGGATGATGTTCACCACTCTGAATCTCTTTTCACCGTATGCAGTAAACATCAGATTTGTCCCTTGTTCCTGGAGATTCTCCGCGGAGGTAAGTACACCATATTCAGCAGGAAGAGTCCAACCATTTTCACCTTCTCCGTCGATATTTGCAGCAATGTAACCAAATTGAGAATTATTCAAGACACAATCGTCGAGCATTTGTTTGTACCTTGGCTCAAAAACCCTCAACGGCTCTTGGCACATTGGGAAAATACCCATGGGTAAGACGAACAAAGGAACTGTGACGACCTCTGCCATACAAGGTATGATTCAGAGTTAATATTCAACAGTTGGTATTAGAAATATCTACAGAATACCTCACCCTTAAAATTGAGGTGCGACGAAAGCAATGAATGCGACAAATAACAAAGCTACCAATAAAGCCTCCATTGGGCGCCGAATCACCCAGATGATAATATCCAACAACTCAAGTAAAGCCACGAATAACGATACGTAGGATTTCCAATTAAGGATTATCCCGGCGCCTCACCCGCCGTCGCAAATACCCTCAGAAATCATGAACTCCATGATTATCCACACACGCTTTCCTCAAGCCCATCACACGCAGTATGCAAGTCATATGCGATTACAGAGACAAAACCCAATACAGCTAGAAGGGCCAACCATGGATTTCTCTTGATGAATGAGAAAATAAACAGAAAGAACGAAACAAGAGGCACCAATATGTAAGCCAAATCCTTTGGAGTAAAAAGCGGACCAATAATCAACAAAACACTCACAATTACTCCGAGGTCACTTATTGCCAAGTAGAGGAACCATCCAATGAATATTCCAACCACTAAGGAAAAGCCGGGGTATCTCTTTGCGAACTCTACCAAAACTTGCAGATCCCGCAATCGCCCTTTTGACACAAGAAAGAGATTGAAGACGGACCAACTTAACGATTATGCAGGCGCTTCATTCGCCATCCCAAATACCCTCAGAAATCATGAACTCCATGACTTTCTGAGATACATTCGCCCTATTTCCACCCCTAACCCCAGTCGCAGATACAGCGAATACTTCAGGAGGAATATCATCGGCTTCACGAAGATCGTAGCCAACCTTTCGCCCATAAGAAATTGCTTCGATATCAGGCATAATCCATGCCTCAACATCCTCTCCTTCGTAGCGGTGCTCAATCATCCTCTTGCGCATATCAGCAGAGTAAGGATCTGATTCCGAAACGGGGGTGTCGCGAATTCCTACAACAACCCTCTTTCCTTGGTCCAATTCTCTTTGAATTAACCATTCATGACCCACGTGGAGGGGCTGCCATCGACCAGGAAGGAGAACCGCCTTCTTCTTCTCAAATAGGTGAGCCAATTGTTCGACCATATCATCAACTGAGCCGCCTTCTTCGCCTGTTGAGTTGAGAGTAATATCGGCGCATTTCGGCTCATCGAATGGGTCGGAAATCCCAGTAAAGTTGGATATTTCACCAGTTCTTGCCTTTGCATACAATCCTTTCACATCACGCTCTTCGCAGACTTCAAGAGAAGTGGAAACATGCACCATAATTGCATCATCAGGTAGAATCTCAAGGATTTTCTCTCGTACATCTTCGTAAGGGGTGATGAACGAACATAGAACATCGGTGTGCTTGGACATCATCTTCGCCATCTTCGCGATACCCAGCAAGTGCCTCTCTCTGCCTTCTCGACTG
>JALRLV010000049.1 GCA_023268715.1 Candidatus Thalassarchaeaceae archaeon | reverse complement strand
GCTAACAACATCAGAGAACCATTGGAACTTACTTGAGAATCGGAGAATTTTTGTTCAGAATAATTGATTCCACCCCACAAAAATGCCAGGCCCATGACAAGTAATAGATTTCCAAGAATACTGCCGATTAGGCTGGCTTGGACTAGTCCGACCATGAGTTCTTCGGTTGCAAGTCCTTCGAGTGTTGAGGTGTCTGCTTGAGAAGCTGCATAGATCGCTAGTAAAGCAATAATCATCTCAGCAGCATTTCCAAAAGTTGCATTGAGTAATCCACCTAGGGATTCAGAAGTATAGAGGGCTATCTCTTCAGTTGCCCTGCCCATCAAGAAGGCAAGAGGCATGATTGCAACAAGAGATGCAAAGAAGGCCATCGATTTATTGTCAGATATATACGCAAAATAGCAAGTTACGGGTACTGCAAGAAGTAGTATATTCAACTTATTTTCGGCGGGAGAAAATGCTCCAAGTACGCTTACATGGCCGGCCTCGGTATCGCTCATGCAAAGCCGGTGACGCCTTCAATGGGTCAATGTTACGCCGGAAATTGGTAAGTTTGTTGAGTTCAAAAGATTTTCAAAGAAATTCGAAAGAGATGATTTCATGAAAGTCGCTGTAATCCAGATGTCGCCTGTTTTTCTAGATAAATCAGCCACTTGGGAGAAGCTCAAGTTGATGATTCTAGAAGCGATTGAAGAAGGTGCAAGTGTCATCACTTGGGGTGAGACGCTGATTCCGGGTTATCCCGTTTGGATGGGAATGACCGATGCTGCTCGATGGAATCATCCTGAGCAGAAGCGGACGTACTCGACCTATGTGCGAGAATCCGTCAGTCTAGATGGAGCGATTGTCGGTGAGATGTGCGAGATTGCCACCGAGCATGGAGTCATGCTGATGGGCGGCATTCTCGAAGATGGTGGAAGCAGTGTTTACTGCA
>JALRLV010000048.1 GCA_023268715.1 Candidatus Thalassarchaeaceae archaeon | reverse complement strand
ATGAAAATGAAGAAGTACGTATGTATACTGTAATATTAATAAGCGAACGCGACGCGAACGAATAGGTAGACATCGCTCGAGAAAGCGCGCGCGCTCGCGCTGTGTGTAGAAATTTTTTTTGAATATTCACCCGAAGAGACGACGCGAGACTCGCTAAATCGAGACCATCCCCGCTCATCGTCGTCTTCGCCTTTTCCTTGTAAATCGCCTCGCCTTCGCCGCCAATGAGTGAGAGTACGGAACGTGTGCGCAATCATGCAATCAACTTGAATACAGCGCGCGCGCGCGCGCCGCGATGCCTCCTCTCGTTGTCAACAAGTGTGTGTCTTAGTACATGAACGCCGGGTCCGATTCCGGAACGCCGGTGATGTCCACGGAGCCAGCGTCGATGGGCTTCATCGCGAGCAAACCGATGAGTTCGGCGGCGAAACCAGCGAGCAAAGGCACGCGAGCGACGTTCTTCATGATGTCGTTGTCCGAAGACTTGCCGATGGCGGCGAGCTTGGTGTTGATGCCGACGAGCTTGTCGAGACGCTCCTTGAACTCTGGGTTGTACGTGTCGATGACTTGCGGGAAAATCGTCGCCGTAGTCTTGTTCGTTTGGTGGATCACGTGCATGTTGAATTGCGTGGTGTCCAAACCGAGAGATTCGTAGAATTCAGAGCGGCCGTGGTCGTTCAAGTACATGGTGACGTACACGGATAAGCAGAAGAAGCGCGCCCAAAGCTTGGACTCAAACGTCGTAATCATCTCCGGGCGAGCCTTGAGAATGGCGGAGAAGAAGTCACCGTGACGGTTCTCATCTTGGCACCAGTTCTCAAAGTACTGGAAGATCGGGTACAACTGCTCGTTCGGGTTCGCTTGCAAGTGGCGGTAGATGGAGATGTATCGCCAGTAGCCAATCTTTTCCGACAAGTACGTCGCGTACAAGATAAACTTGGGTT
>JALRLV010000047.1 GCA_023268715.1 Candidatus Thalassarchaeaceae archaeon | reverse complement strand
ACTGAAGGAATACCGATTCAGGATATGCTAAAAGTTAAACAAAAATTATTAAACTCTAAAAGCCGATTAATAGGCCCAAATTGCCCAGGAATAATTACTCCTGATGAGTGTAAAATTGGAATTATGCCTGGAAGTATTCATAAAAGAGGATCAGTAGGTATTGTTTCAAGATCAGGGACCTTGACATATGAGGCGGTTGCCCAAACTACTGAAAATGGTTTAGGTCAATCAACTTGTATTGGTATTGGAGGTGATCCTATAAATGGAACAAACTTTATTGATTGTTTAGACTTATTTTTAAATGATCCAGAAACAGAGTCTATACTTATGATTGGTGAAATTGGTGGAACTGCTGAAGAAGAAGCGGCTGATTTTATAAAAAATCACAAAATTAAAAAACCAATGGTTGGATTTATAGCTGGTTTAACAGCGCCTCCAGGAAGAAGAATGGGGCATGCAGGTGCAATCATTTCTGGTGGAAAAGGTGGCGCAGAAGATAAAATAAAGAAAATGGAAGAGTGTGGGATAACTATTGCAAAATCACCCTCTATAATTGGTAAAACGCTTTTTGATAAATTGTCTAATTGAAAATTGCTAATCCAGTAATATAATTTCCAAAATAATGTCTCTAAATAAAAATCTTGAATTTGAAAAAACTTCTTTTTTAAATAAATCTAACAGTTCGTTTATTGAAGAAATGTATGTTCGTTACATTAATAAAGATCCTGAATTACCTGAAAGTTGGAAAAATTATTTTCATGATTTAGGAGAAGAAATATCTCTAGTTAGCAAAGATCTAAAAGGACCTTCTTGGGCTCCTATAAAAAAAGATAAAATAAATGATTATCCTGAAATTGCTCAAGAACAGAAAAATGGTCATACAAAAAAAGATAATGGAGCTTTGATAGGATCAGATGAACTTATAAGAAGCAATACAGACTCTATCAGAGCT
>JALRLV010000046.1 GCA_023268715.1 Candidatus Thalassarchaeaceae archaeon | reverse complement strand
AGATCAAAGGATTTTACCCCTTCCTACCGAGTACCGTCTACCTCTCCCACTCCCTAGCTTTGCAGTATTCCCGGCAGCCTGTACGTTGAGCGTACAGATTTAACCGAAAACTTACAGAGCCGGCTACGGATGCTTTAGGCCCAATAATCATCCTGACCACTTGAGGTGCTGGTTTTACCGCGGCGGCTGACACCAGAACTTGCCCACCCCTTATTCATCAGTGTTTCTAGGACTGACAAAAGGTTCCTTTAGCAGAAACCACTCGGATTAACCTTGTCGTGCTTTCGCACATTGCAAAGTTTTCTCGCCTGCTGCGCCCCATAGGGCCTGGGTCCGTGTCTCAGTACCCATCTCCGGGCTACTCCTCTCAGAGCCCGTACCTGTAATAGTCTTGGTGGGCCATTACCTCACCAACAAACTGATAGGCCGCAGTCCCATCCTACGGCGATAAATCATTTGGAACATAAACCATTCCAGGCATAATGTTCTATCGGGCATTATTCTCAGTTTCCCGAGGTTATTCCCGTCCATAGGTTAGGTTGACTACGCGTTACTGAGCCGTATGCCTTGTATTGCTACAATGACTCGCATGGCTTAGTATCAATCCGATAGCAGTCAGGTCCGGCAGGATCAACCGGATTCTGAATTTTTTTCTTTTTGGTCTTGATTATTGAAGTACATTTGTACTTGTAAATTGGAATTGACGGATGCACATAATCTTCACATCTCAGAAATGATCTTTCAATCAAATCCTCATTTTTGTATGCGTAAATGGAGGCCCATGAATCACAAAATGGCATATTGCCATACTTCAACACGAGCGCCGCCTATTGCTTTACGTATGCAGAAGCCGAAGATGACAGAATCCATATAAACCATGCGTGAAATTACACCAGATCGCCTCAAAAATTGTAAAAATTATAAGAAAATTTTGCCTAATCTGGGCTCAAAAAT
>JALRLV010000045.1 GCA_023268715.1 Candidatus Thalassarchaeaceae archaeon | reverse complement strand
ATTTGTAACCCAGCCTTTAGACACAAATAAATGGTCCAGATAATAGCAACTTTTGTATAAGCAGGCCGTACTCTTGGGTGAAAATACCATCCTTTAGGCCAATTTCTAAATGCTTTTGAACTTTTAACACCCATAGATTTTGCTTTAGCAATAGACCTAGCAAAACGAAGTTGTCCATAAACAGGAATAAAAGAAACTCCAATATTTATTGGATCAAGAAAACTTGTACCAATACCTACTGCAAGTTTTGCAGCACCAACATAAAATCCACCAGAAAAAGGATTCCAAGAACCTGCGGGTCCTCTTTGTATAATACTTTGTCTTTCTAATTCTTTCTTTTTTTTTTCTACCATTATATCAACAACTGATTGATATTCATTTCTTTCAAAATACAATCCTAAATCTTTATATTCTTCGTTTAATTCTTTTCTATCTCTAGGAATTTCATTTAATGCTCTTGATTCTGCTCTTGTAGATTGAATGTCTTTAAATGTTAATAAAGATATTACAGGATTAAAATTCCAGTTGTCTGCAGCTACAGCTCCTAATGATTCAAATAAACTTGTTTGATATTGATCATAACCAGTTTCTTGTGCTGTTTCGTTTATATTTAATCCAAATCCAAATTGTGCCATAATATTTATTATTTATATGCTTTTTTAAATTTTTGTTTTACAATTCTGTCATTTACAACATTATCTTTAGTGTGATGAAATTTTGCATATAATTGCATTGCTTTTTCCATATCACCATCTAACATTGCTTTAATCAAAGCATCAGAGTTTTTTTGTCCATAAATATTCATTAAAAATAATTCTTCTTGTTGATCATAAGTTAATTCTTCAAGAATAAATTTTGTAGGATTTTTAGTTTTTTTTGCTTTTTTAACCCAATCTGGAATATCTACATTAAATCTTTTATATTGAGTTTCTAATCTTGATAATGCTGTTTCAAATGAAGATTTTAAAGGTATACCATCTTCAT
>JALRLV010000044.1 GCA_023268715.1 Candidatus Thalassarchaeaceae archaeon | reverse complement strand
CTTTTGTGAAATAATGGATTATAAGCAACTCCATTCTTGTCGTGATCTAATAGTGCAAGAACGATAAGTAAAATAATTAAAAATAAATAAAGAATATTTTTCATTAGTAGAAATATTTCCTTGCTTTGACTCCATAAATAGAGCCAATAAATGCAAATAAAAACCATACCCAACCATGCAAACTTCCAGAAGCTATGCCGCTAAATAAGGCTCCCACATTACATCCAAATGCCAGTCTTGCACCATAACCCATAAAAAATCCTCCTATTACTGCAGCCAGAAATAGTTTTGAATTTATATTGGATTTATTCGAAAATTTTCCAGCTAAATTTACAGCTATCAAAGCTCCTAAAATAATTCCTAAATTTGAAACAGTGGTTGGATCTGCAAGAACGCTATTTTCTAAAGCAGTGCTAGGATAGGACAATTGCCAAAAATCCCATTCACCAACATTTATTCCAATTATATTTGCAATTTTTGCTCCCCACAATCCAAAAGCAAAAGTAACCGACCAAGGGTGACCTGCCGCATGTAACATAAAAAAATTCAATATTGCTAGTAACACTGCACCTAAAAAAAGAGGCCAAGGTCCTTTTACGATATTAAAATTTGATGTCTTAAAAATATCTAAATGATTAATTTGATGATTTCGTTTTGACTCTAAAAAAGAAAAACCAATATATAATAAAAATAAAAAACTTAGTTGCATTCCAATATTTTCATAGGCATTAAACTTGTCTATTAAGGAAATTGTACCAAGTGATGGCAAAGATGACCAAAAGGTAAAATGATATGTTCCAACTAATGAGCCAATAATAAAAAAAATTAAGGTAACTAACATTTTTGTATTGCCGCTTGCAGCAGTAAATAAAGTTCCTGAACCACAACCCCCACCTAATTGCATGGCAAAACCAAAAATAAAAGAACCAACAATTACAGAAATACTTAATGGCGCGATAGCACCAACCATATTTCCATCATAAATTAAACTTTTGTTACC
>JALRLV010000043.1 GCA_023268715.1 Candidatus Thalassarchaeaceae archaeon | reverse complement strand
GGGTTAGTTTGTTATCTGGTCAAAGATGCTGGACATACTGAGATTCCTCCCGGAACCGTTACTGTAGTTGGCATAGGGCCAGGACCTAGGTCTGAGATAGACAAGATAACCGGAGACCTACAGCTGGTCGGATGAATATCCGAAACGAAAGAAGCCCCACAGAGCGAGCGCCCTGTGGGGGGTTGAGAATAATCGGCGATGCTGGGAGACCGAAGTCCCCCAGCCCGCCTTACGTTAATCAGATCAGAAATCTTCGAAAATCATTTACAACTTTCAGAGATTGTCGTCGATCCAGCCAGCCAGGAAGGCTCCTACACCAACGAACGCACCGTCAAGTACCCATGGTAGCGTAACTGCCATGAAATCTCCTGTGTCGTTCATTAGCATGGAAGCCATGTCGGCTGCGGACTCGAAGTTTACCATACCAGCCATTGCCATTACAGCAACCGGCATTGCCCAGTCGTTGTCGACCTTGCTTGAAATGTGCCCAAGTATAGCACCTGCAACAACCAATCCAGCGACAGCCATAGCGTCAAATTCCCAGTCGCCTTGACCATCTGGATATGCTTGTGCATATGTTACCATATCCCATTCCAATACTTCTGCCATCAGTACAATTGCTAGAGCAGCACCAACAACTTGAGCAACGAGCTTTAGCCCATTGTTCATCCACATGTCGGTGTCACTCATATCGTCTGAGGTCATTATGTTCATCCAGGTTATTGGTGGCAAAATGTGCGCGCCATTGAATGCCATCCAGGCAACCATCAAAGCAAACATTCCACCTAGTGACGCTAGTCCCATTCCCATGGTTTCCATGTCGGAACCTGCACCATCTGTCCACAAGGTTGCTCCGAAGATCAACCAAGATACGGCGAATGCGCCGCCCATTTCGTTCATCAGTCCTTTTGTATCCATATTTTTTCATTCCTGCCCCTAAGGGCGATATCGCGGTATTCGGCGACTATATAATACGAACCGATATAAACCGGAAAAAATATTTGGTTTTACTACATTTT
>JALRLV010000042.1 GCA_023268715.1 Candidatus Thalassarchaeaceae archaeon | reverse complement strand
TGGTATTGATGGATATCTTGGTAATAATTTAAAAGAGAATATAGAGCTCGCATATAAATTAAATAGAAATAAAATAAAAAAACAATCCTCTAAAAAATGGTCATGGGAACAATGTCATGACATATTAATTAGAGGCCTAATTAATTGAAAATTACGGTAGCTGGAATAGGGTATGTCGGTTTGGCGAATGCCATCATGCTTGATCAATCTTTTCCAGTTACATTAGTTGATGTAAATAAGAAAAAAATTAATTTAATCAATAAAAGGATTTCTCCCATTAAAGACTCAATGATTGATGAGTTTTTACCTAATGTAAGTAAAAATTTCAAGGCTACTCAAAATTTTGAGAGGGCTTATTCAGACAAAGATCTTATTATTATTGCAACACCAACTAACTATGATGTTGAAAAAGATTCATTTGACACCAGTTCAATTGAATCAACCATTGAGCATATACTTTCATTTAATAACAAAGCCATTATTTTAATTAAATCAACTATACCGGTTGGGTATATCCTTCATGTCAGAAATAAATTTAAATATGATGATATTTATTTTTCTCCTGAATTTCTTCGAGAGGGAACTGCATTGTATGATTGCCTTAATCCCACTAGAATCGTAATTGGCGGTAAAAATAAAAAAGCAAAAAAAATTGGAAAAATTTTTAAAAAATTATCCTTAAATAGAACTGTACCTGTGATCTTCACAAATGAGTCTGAGGCCGAATCAATAAAATTATTTGCTAATACTTATCTGGCAATGAGAGTGGCCTTTTTTAATGAATTAGATACTTATGCAAGTAATAAGGGTTTGGATACAAAGGATATTATTGACGGTGTTTGTACAGATTTGAGAATTGGTGATTTTTATAATAATCCATCATTTGGTTATGGCGGTTACTGTTTACCCAAGGATACTAAACAATTATTATCTTCTTATAATCAAATACCAAATAAGTTAATGAAAGCGGTCGTTGATAGCAATCATACAAGGAAGTTATATATTGCTAACAAGATCAT
>JALRLV010000041.1 GCA_023268715.1 Candidatus Thalassarchaeaceae archaeon | reverse complement strand
CGGAGCAATCGCAGCCAAGGCCCCTGCCACCAAAGAGGTCATCAAAAAAGCCCAGCAGGGCCTGCCCGTGCTGGGCATTTGCAATGGCTTCCAGGTGCTAGTTGAGTCTCACCTCCTCCCAGGCGGGCTGATTAGGAACGAACACCAGCACTTCATCTGCAGGGACCAAAAACTAAGAGTTGAAAACAACCAGACCGCCTGGACCAACTTGTTCGAAAAAGACGAAGAGATCACCATTCCCCTCAAGAACGGCGAGGGCGGCTACATCGCAACCGAAGACACCATCAAGATGCTCGAGGCAGAAAACAGGGTTGTCTTCCGCTACCTAGAACTAAACCCCAACGGCTCCATGAACGACATTGCGGGACTCACCAATGAGCGCGGCAACGTGGTAGGCCTCATGCCTCACCCAGAGCACGCCGTCGAACCAGGCTTCGGCCCCGACACCCCAACTGCAACCAGAAGCGGCATCGACGGCCTCAAGTTCTTCCAGAGTGCCCTGAAGGCGTTGGTGAACAGCTGATGCTCGGCAAGAAGAAAACCCCATCAGGCGTCGACACCGTAGAGAACGCACCTCAAGACCCAGACAAAGAGCAGCCCTGGAAAGAACTCGGCCTCAAAGAAGACGAGTATCAAAGCATCAGAGAGATCCTTGGCCGCAGGCCAACATCTTCTGAGCTTGCGATGTATTCGGTGATGTGGTCCGAGCACTGCAGCTACAAGTCCTCCAAGATCTACCTCCGCCAGTTTGGCGAGAAGGTAACCGACGAGATGAAAAAACACCTCATGGTTGGCATGGGCGAGAACGCCGGTGTTGTCGACATCGGTGAGGGACTAGCCGTCACCTTCAAGGTAGAGAGCCACAACCACCCGAGCTACATTGAACCCTTCCAGGGAGCAGCAACCGGTGTTGGCGGCATCGTCCGCGACATTCTCTCGATGGGAGCAAGGCCGGTAGCGGTCATGGACCAGCTCCGCTTCGGAGCACCACAGGACCCCGACACCGCAAGGGTCGTCCACGGCGTAGTAGATGGC
>JALRLV010000040.1 GCA_023268715.1 Candidatus Thalassarchaeaceae archaeon | reverse complement strand
CTGTTGCTTGGAGAGGTAGTGAGATGATGGCTATTTCTGCGCAACAAACAAAAATACATGTTGCGATTGCAACATGGGAATGGGGATCATATTTTGATCCTAAACTTAAAGTAGAAGGAATAAGATTAAATATTTCAAATTGGAGAAGACCAGCGCCTAATACAATACCATGGGATACAAAGGCGTCAGGTCTTTACATGATTTGTACACTCTCAAAACATGAGGCAGAAAAGCAAGGATATACAGATTCTTTAATGCTTGATCACGAGGGGAATATTGCTGAGGCAACTGGAGCAAATATTTTTTTCAAAGATAAAAATGGGGAAATTCATACTCCAATACCAGATTCTTTTTTAGATGGTATTACAAGAAGAACTGTAATTGGAATTGCAAAATCAAAAAATATAAAAGTGCATGAGAGAAAAATTAGTCCAACTGAATTACCTAATTTTGTTGGATGTTTTTTAACTGGAACAGCAGCAGAAGTAACACCAGTATCTTGTATTGCTGAAAATCAATTTAAAGTTTGTGATACTATTATTGATTTGAATGAAAGTTATCAGGCATTAGTTAGGAAGAAAAAAGCAGCTTAGTCTTTACTATCCTCAGACATAGCGTGATCAATACCTTTTCGCATATAATCATATGCAGTAAAAAGTGTTAAAGCAGCCGATAAC
Organism: Candidatus Thalassarchaeaceae archaeon; assembly: GCA_023268715.1. Taxonomy (GTDB): domain Archaea; phylum Thermoplasmatota; class Poseidoniia; order Poseidoniales; family Thalassarchaeaceae; genus MGIIb-O1. The sequence goes on along the minus strand of JALRLV010000040.1, from coordinate 361 downwards.
CACAAAAGAATTATACCTATAGTTTGAGCGTTATAATCTTGGAAATTAATTATTTTATTTCCAGTATCTCCAGACAATAAAAGAGCAATTGATACCATTTGTAATACTGTTTTAAGTTTAGCAAGGTTTGAAACAGGAAGTTTGATCCTTCCTTTTGCTAAAAATTCTCTCAAACCTGAAATTAAAATTTCTCTTGTAAGAATTATTATTGCTGCAATTACCTCATAATTTCTGATTGTTCCATCCATAACCAGAAGTATTAATGCTGTAGCAACAATGATTTTATCAGCTATAGGATCTAATAATTCACCCAGTTTTGACTCTACTCCAAACATTCTAGCCAACATACCATCCAAGAAGT
>JALRLV010000003.1:320-157918 GCA_023268715.1 Candidatus Thalassarchaeaceae archaeon | reverse complement strand
GGAATTCTCATCGATATTCCCCGATTGTCCACTGGGAATGGAAATAAACCGCTTTTCGGGTTCATCCGCCAGTGTGGCTGGAGAGGCATTATCTGAGGCCAGAGCATAAGCTGCTGCGGCTATCAGAAGCACTCCGGCAGCGAATAATGCTACCTTTCCAATGTCGTTCGTTGTCACTGCTTTGTTTACTGTAGGGCTCTCTGTGGAGAGCGGCATGGCTGCAACCATGTTTGGTTCCACGTCCATTCTGCATTTAGAAGGTTGCGGAAACCACCCTATAGGGTGGGGCAGTATATGGAGGGCTGATAATCGGATTTGAGGTTTTGGAAAATATGCGCAAATGATACGAAAAATAAGGAAAAATAATCGATTACGAATTAATCTTGGAACCTAAATAACCGCATTACTGCGTGTTGACTCAAATTTTTTCCTGACAAGAATTTCTCATCCGATGATTGTTTGTTCCCAGGGGCTAAATCCACCAAGGCCCCACCCACGTTATCAGAACTGGAAATGATAAAGCCAAGGACAACTTGAAAGACCCTCGATTTGGATTAATTCTTGGATTACGAAGAAGATCATTTCAATTCATTATAATCGAACTTTCAATTTCCAATGCCAGGTAGTTTCCGTGGGCGTAATTGTCAGAGAATAATGACGATATTACATTGGTAATTTCTATTTTGTTTATAAGTAAATGAACGCTAAAAAAACGAAATTAACCCCGAATGGGGGGTAATAGTGTTCTAAAATTACACTAAGTTAGTGAAGAATTTACACCGGAGATGATGTAAATAGTATGTTATTTGCACCAGAAATCGATAATTTGGTGTAAAGAAATTGATGTTGCCGGAGATCCGAGGCCCCTTGAGGAGCCCCGGAAATCCGGTTACGTTAGAGTTCGAAGCTTCAAGCGTCGATCTCTTCTTCGTACTCTTCGTCGTCTTCTTCGATGAATTCTTCTGTTTCATCGTAGTCTTCGAATTCGTCGAATTCTTCGCCACGACCACCAGCGGTCCTGACGACTAATCCAACTAGAAGAGCGATTACTAATCCGATTCCAATGAATGGCATAGGTTCTGCCTGAACGTCATCCATGAAGCTCAGCTTGTTTGCATTGTCTCCCTTACCATCACCGTTACCGTCGAACTGTTCGGTAGGATCCCATGGGAAGTGGTCTTCCCATGATTCGCAAGTTGTACAGACTCCGTTTGCATCCACAACATATACGGCAGGGTCAGGGACACCGTCGTTATCGTCATCTGGGTCTAGGGCGGCACATACTCCGTCTCCAACATTAGCGATGTCGTCCTCAGTACCGAACACTCCATCTGCACCAGGGTCGGTCTCGTTATCGACTGGCATTACTGCTGCGTTGTTGGGGTCACCTACTCCACCGGCTGCATTTCGGCAAAGAACTTCTGTAGTATCTAGCCAGCCATCTCCGTCGTCATCGTTGTCAGCGTTATCTCCAACACCATCACCATCTAAGTCGCGGTACTCATACGGATTCATTGGGAAGTCGTCATCGATATCCAATACTCCGTCGTTATCGTCGTCCTGGTCTGATATATCACAGTCGCGATCCATGTCATTGTCTGCAGGAACGGAGTTAGCATCCATTGGGTCGGTGCCACAGTTTGGCTCCTCGTCGTCCAACCAGCCGTCATTGTCGTCGTCACTGTCTGCATAATCTCCGAGTCCGTCGCCGTCGTTGTCAGCAAATTCTGAAGCATCGAATGGGAACGCATCCAATGTATCTACGACACCGTCTCCGTCATCATCGGTATCTAGCTTGTCACAAATCATGTCCCCATCATAATCTGCAGGGATTGAGTCTCCATCTAATGGGTCACTTCCGCAATCTTCTTCTTCTGCGTCGGTCCATGCATCACCATCATCATTTAGATCAGCATTGTTACCAATTCCATCCATATCGGTGTCGTACCATTCAGTGACGTCTAGAGGGAACGCATCAGCGAGGTCGCTGAATCCATCGTTATCGTCATCCAAGTCCTCTACGAGGTTAGTTACGCAGTCAGCAACTAGGCTGTCAGGGTAACCATCACCATCGTTGTCTAATGAAGCACAAGCCGATAGTGGGAATGCGTCGTCGACATTAGATACTCCGTCTCCATCGATATCGTCGTCATTTACATCGCAAATTCCATCCCCGTCGGAATCAAGTGGGACGCTAGTGGACATTAGTGGGTCAGACAGACAATCTACCTCGTTTGTATCCAGGTATCCGTCGTTATCATCGTCGGAATCAGCCATCAAGGTAGTCTCGAAGACCGAATTGTCCGGGTCAAATAGGTAGGCGGATGCGTTTTCGGTCCAACCAGGGTGGATTTCGTCTGGGTATTCGTCACCATCTGTGTTAGCACTTGCTCCACCATCTGTTGGATAGTAGTCTTCCAAATTGGTAACCCCGTCACCATCCATATCCTGGTCCAGAGGGTCACAAATGCCATCCAAGTCCATGTCAGCTGGTACGCTAGCCGGATCAAATGCATCTGTCAGACAGTTAGCCTCATCGGTGTTCAGCCATCCGTCACCGTCGATGTCATCATCGGTGTTGTCACCGATATTATCTCCATCCAGATCACCAGACTCGTTCTCATCGAATGGGAACTGATCCAATGTGTCGTCAATTCCATCATTGTCATCATCTGGGTCTAGCTCATCACAAATTCCATCTGCATCATTGTCAGGTGGGTAGCTTGTGTTGTCCAGAGGGTCGTATGCGGCACCGGTAGTCGATGCTGCGGCACAATCTGTTTCTTCAGTATCTAGCCATGTGTCTCCATCAGTATCCAAAGTGAAGATGAAGTAGGATATCGTGTACTGCTGAGTTTCCTCATTGTGATATGAGCTCGCGCGTACGTAGAGAGCAACGATTTCACCGCCATCGAAAGATGCGCTGTTATTGCTATTCACGTCATCTGGATCGCAGTCATAACAAGAATCGAGGGCACTACCTGTAGAATCGTATAGAGTCATTGAGTAGTAAGTCGATGTGGCTGCGTACATGTTTATCTCAATTCCATAATCTTGCGGGATGTTGAAATTGTAGAAGTCTCTGTAATCAAGAGCGCTGTGTGCCCAGCCAGTGAATGTGTGGTTTACTCCAACAGTGCTGTTCAACATTAATCCATCATCACAATCTGCATACACTAGACAGTCGATGTAAATGTCAGGAGCATCCATACAAGTTCCAGCGTCATCATCCGCGCACGGTAGGTTAGCAATGTCATCCCATTCTACACTGATATCATAATCGAAATCAACATCTCCGACCATGTTCCATGACCAAATGTTGATTGATACGAATTGCCCCTCGTTGAAGTGCGTTGTTTGAGACTCTAAGTCGTTGGCAAAATTCGTGATATAATCCACGATTCCTTCATTTCCAGTTGTGTATGGATTGGTGTACGAATCAGGTGCGAAAATTGTAGCTGATACTGCATCATCGCTATCACTTGATACAGTGATGTTGGCATAATATCCGGCAGGAATCGCTAATCTGTATGAGTCAGTTCGATCCCAAACGTGGTTGATTGTTCCGCTAACTGTAGCATCAACTGGAACACCTGTTGCGTTTTGTGTAGAGGCGTTGAGCCAGGTTACGGTTCCATCAGCCATGTTTCCATCAGCGAATGGCACTCCACCAAGGTACCACTGGCTGGCACCATAGTCAAGGTGATGGTCGGCGGCATCTCCTCCAGTGCCGGCATCGTCTTGGCCTGCATCAGGTCCATTATCGACAGTCCACAATTGAACATTCATTGTGTACATACCTGAACCTACTACGGATTTGACGGTGATAGTTTCAGTGGAACCACCAGTCACTGAGTTGTAGACCATAGTAATCGGCCCAGCTGGATCTACTCCACCTAGGTTATTCCCAAAAGAGGAATACAGATCTATGTCGTTTCTTGGATCGCTGACTACACTAACAGTAATACCGTAATTCTCAGGTACGAAAATTTCGTAGTAATCTTCTGCATCCCATGCGTCATGCAAGTATCCTGTGTAAGAATAGTTGGATGAGTACAGTGTACCTGGTGCCGTACTAGTAGTATCGGCTCCTGCAGCGCTATCTGCGATCACCATGTTCTGATGCATGAGGACGTTGTAGAATTCGTAGTTGATTGTGTAGTTTACTACGGCTTCTTCCGGTAGTCCATCAACTTCAATCGCGAACACTACATCGTTAGCTTGCTGGGTTGGGGGATAACTTCTGTAAGCGTAAACGGTGCATGTACAACCGTCTCCGTATGAGTCAGTAACAGATATTGTGTATGTTCCTGATGCGGTCCACTCCCAAGCCGCAAGATCGTAGTACGAATACGAGGAGAAGTAGATTGAGTTTCCATTAACCGGTACTCCTGGGTTACGTCCATATTGTGTTGATGTGCCATCAGGTTCAGTGACTGTTACCATTACCTCGGAGCCCCATGATCTGGTATCTAGTTCGATGTCAAGCATATCTCCGGCATTTAGAGTGACTGTACAAGAATCGGTTCCCGAACCAAACGATTCCAATGAGCACTCAAGGTCTCTAGCCAGAGTACCTGGCATAAATAGTCCACTAAGGTTACTAGATACGGACTGAATAGAGGCATCGTCCTTTGTGGCTGACATGACTGAACGTAGTGATGAACCATCGTTAACTGTCATTGTGAAGTCAAGGCCGGGATAGAGTTCATCATCAGCATCATCCCATGATAAAGAAGCGAAAACGCCTTGTCCAGATGGAACGTGGATTTGGTAGTAATCTTCGTCATCATAATCTTGACATATTGTTCCTGTAATCTGGCCGCCAGTCATGATAATGGTCGATTCTGTACTGGTGAGTGGGTCCTCATCAGGTGCATCTAAGCCAGAGCCTCCATCGTTAGATGTAGCGCACGGAGCATTGGCTGCAGGAGTGTACTCTATCGAAACACTGTATGTGAATCCGGAAGACGTTGTGTAAGGTGAAGGTGATTGGAACTGAAGATCAAATGTATCTGCAGCCGCACCAGCAACGATGAATGTCTTCGAATCATAGATGGGTCCCGAGTATCCATACAGTGGAAGGTCTAGGATGTAATATCCTGAATTGCCAAATCCTGCTTGGGTATTGTACAATGTTCCAGTATTGGATGACGAATGACTTCCATCACCATCCATGTATAGGTAAACGTATTGGAAATAGTAGGCATCACAATCACTGTAACAATCAATTGTTAGACTTACAGTAGCGTCATGGTTTGCTGGTATGTCGATTGTGTAAGTATCAGAGGGGTACCAACCACCTTCGTCATAACCTGTTACGAATCCTGTGAAGTTAGTGAAGAATTCGTCAATAAGATTTGGTTGTTCAAGGCACGCAGCAGCGTTAGCTGACGGGTGATCGCAAGTGTACAAAGTAGGGTCAGGTGTAGTGCTGCTGTAGCTTGAATACCCGTAATCTCCCTCTCCACCGTCTGATGGGAGAACACGGATTGTCAGATCATAATCAGTGATTTGGGGGTTGGAGTACCAGCCGCAGTCCCAGCAATAAATCTGGATGAAGATGTCTTGCCCACCGACATCTGTTCCGATTGTTGATGCTGAGTCACCGGACATTGTTGGGCTGCCACCCCAGGTACTTTCGTAACTGGAATCAATTCCACAAGGGGATGAATACGACGAAATACCTCCGTAGAGCCCTAGATCGAAGGTGTCGCAACTGTAGATTCCAGCCCAGTAAATGCTGTCTTGTGTGGAAGTTCCTGACCCAGCTACGTCTTCCCACTCTACAATGGCTTCCACGGAATATCCCCAAGGAACGCTCAGCATGTAAATATCGTTACCTGTGGCTCCCCATCCATATGTAGGGAGGTATCCGGAAAATGTAGTGTCAGTTCCGGTCGCCGATGGTGAGAAAGTCACCCCAGCGGTTAGGTCGATAATATCGGCCATTGTAATACCGGCATCTACACCAGTACATGCATCATCACCGAGGCATCCCGAAGTAGGGACCGATACGGTTGATGCTACCATCACTCTTTCTTCCAGTTTATCTGGACCATTGGTATCCAGCAGGGCAATTTGTGTTGATACAATCATCAGTAGGGCTATCGAAATAGTTCGAACGAGTCTTCCATCCATGGGCGTCACTGGTAGTGACCTAACTATGTTAGAGATATAATCATACCGCTCCGTGTATCAAAATACTCCAATATCGGTTAAAATCGAAATCAACCTCTAAATCACAAAATTTTGCATTATAGCGGAAATTAACATTTGCAAAAACGAAACATGACATATCAGGAGTAATTGTAGAACCCTTGACCGGTTTTACGCCCTAATTTGCCCTCAGAAACCATATTTTTCAATAAATCAGATGGAGCGTATTTTGGATTACCCTCGAATCCTTCGTGAAGCACGTTCATAATGTGCAAAATAGTGTCTAAACCGATTAAATCTGCCAAAGCTAGTGGCCCAATGGGGTGATTCATTCCAAGTTTCATGATTCCATCTATCGCTTCCGGTTCTGCAACACCTTCTTCTAAGGCGAGAATTGCCTCGTTAATCATCGGGCAAAGTATCCTATTTGATACGAAACCGGGGGAATCATTGCACGCTAAGGGCACCTTACCCATTAGTTCGCTTGCTTCGACCACTAATTCGGTAACTTCTGAAGATGTTTCTTTCCCGTTGATGATCTCTACTAACTTCATTACAGGAACGGGATTCATAAAATGCATACCAATTACCCTATCTGGACGATTTGTGGCATCAGCAATTGCATTAATGGAAATACTTGAGGTGTTGCTCGCAAGTATTGCTTCTGGTTTACAAATTGAATCCAACTCCGCAAAAGTTGAAAATTTTAGTTCCGGGATTTCAGGAATCGCTTCCACCACTAAATCAGCATCTGCTGCTGATGTTTTTTCAGTCGAAGTGGAAATTAGAGAAATTGCCGCATCGGCATCTTGTTGAGTCATCCTTTCTTTCTTGACTACTCGTGAGAGCGAATTTTCTATCGCTGCTAGACCTTTATCCAAGTAATCTTGCTTGATATCAATCATTACCACCTCATAACCGGCACAAGCAGCCACTTGTGCAATGCCATTACCCATTTGACCAGCGCCGAGTACGGCTATTCTCTCAATGCCCATGCTTACTCGCGGTGTTAGGTTGTCCATGAAGGCTCGCTTGCTACCGATTCCTACTCTAACTCGAGAATATCGTCTTCTGGAATTCTATCTTGCCATTCTTGGATTTCTCTTTCTCCTCTCGCCCATGCTCGTAATTCCTCCTCTTCTGGCAAAGGTTCTGGAGGTAATTCCGGCTCAGGAGGAGCCGTTTCGTTGACAATCTCATCAATCCAATCCGATGCAGAGTCTAGAGTATTTTCATATTCTTGTCTCTTTACCCTATTTCTGCCAACTAAAATCACAGTCAGTCCGATTACAGCTATTAGTGCGATGAGAACCCCTATTCCATAATACAAAATTGGACCTCCGGCCTCTGCATCGTCGATAGCCCAATCTATCCATTCCTGATAAAGAACTTCTATGCTAGTCGAGTTTGTATTGCCGCCTATGTCAACAGTAGTCGCCTCTACTTTGTGCCAAGTTGCATTAGCAGGTATCCCCAATTGTAAACTAAAGTTACCCTCAACTCCACAAACGAATGATGTTGCGGAAACTTCTGTCCAAACCGTTACACTGGCTCTTGGCTCGCAAATTCCCTCAATTATTCGAACAGATTCTAGATTGCTAGTTCGATTAGCAATTTCATGTAATTTAATTGTAGGAGTTATTGTATCTCTCTCTACCCAGAGCCAATAAGTCTGAACATGGTCTAATGCGTGTATTTCGAGATAGAATTGATTAACGCCTTCATCTAACTGCAACTCCACGTCTACGAAATTGGCACCTGGCTCCAAACTGTAGGTCGGTTGCAAATCATCGACATCGATACCCACAGGCACGTGAGTCACATTAGCCCATTGATCCGGACCTCTTTGGAATGCTAAATCCACCACTTCTGTCCCAACAGCTGTGCCATCCCAACTGGCCCAAATTGCTGAAGCGTATAGAGACGGTTCAAGTATGAAATTTCTACACTCAGAAATATGATTTTCGTTTAACTGCCCCTTTGTTGAATCCCAAGCGAGTATGCAAAATTCATGTTCGCCCGTGAAATTCAAATCGAAGAAATGGCCACCGTAACTCGCATTCCACTGAGAAATCATTTCTCCGTTATGTAGGAATTCAAGTTCGATGTGTTCAGAACTAGTCCAAGAAAGCCCCAACCGGTGATCAGATAGAATTCCATCGCTGGAGGGGGAAATGTCCCAATCAATTTCAGGTAAAGTACGGTCGAGGATTAGCGGGTAAGTGTATTGGTTAGTGTTGTTTGCCCAATCAACTAATTCAACATCAAGGTGATACCCACCATCGCTTATGTTGTCTAGGTCTAATAGGAATGGTGTGTAAAATTCAGTATTGAAAGCATTACCCAAATGCTGTTGAGTAACAAGAAGTGTTGAGTCGACTTTACAGTTTTCAATGACAAAATCATTTGTGTTGGAGATTAAGTGTATGCAGATTGATTGAATATCGGGTGTTACTTCGAAGGATAATGCAGAATTAGTGACATTAAGAGTTGGCCCCGACCAAGACCAATTATCAAAAGGAGGGATGGAGTTTTCGCTTGATAGAACAGACGAGAAAATTTCGGGCTTAGTCGAATCCAATACTACCTCAAAAGACCTATTGAATTCATTACCTGCTGGATCTGAAACGCTGAAAGAAAATGTATTGTTACCATTTACCAGGTAACCACTTTTCGGCATCATGGAAGGATTGTTCCAATTCAATTCCTCTGACTCTTCAAGATTGATTATTAGGTTAGTCACCCCACTAGAATTGGTTTCAAGATTCTGACCATTGTAAGATAACTCAGCATCCCATTCAGTCTGTATTGCAATCTCTAGTAGTGATTCGCTTGTGATAAGTGGAATATCGGAGACGAGTAATATCGGAGCGATTGTATCGTACTTTACCGATAGCCAATCCAATGCTTGGCGGCCTGATATATCCGCAATACTTGCGACATAATCATGCCACTGCTCAGTCGCTGGTAGAGTTGCATTAATCCAAATCTCTCTGAATGTCAAATTTGTATCATGATTTCCTGAATTCCAAGTCGACGTTATATCCAGTGATGATAGATTCGACAAGGTGGCTTCGACAGTGGTTGCGTTCGGCACACTAGTGTTATTATCCAAGCCTGTCCATGTAAAATCAGACAAACTAAATCCGCTACCAATATCTTTTGCGTGAAGCGAAATTGGCAATACAACATTAGTTTGAGTAAGGTTTTCAGGCGTAACGAATTCTAATTCTGGGTCTAAATCTACCAATTCATAGTTGAATGGCATCCTAATGGGAATTCCCCCTTCTAGCGTGACTTCTATGTGACCCTGCCAGAACCCTTCGGAAGGCGGGCTTTGGTATTCTAATTCTAATTCCAGTGCACCCACAGGTAATCCACCCGCGAGAGCCTCAGAACCATTGGGCCATTGTGAAACAATCTGGCTTTGATTAAGTGTAGTAGCATTTAGCACTGTTAATGCGGTTCCAGCGATAATCTCTACATCTATCCAGAATTGTACACTTTCACTCACTGACCAACCGTGCACAGCAATAGAGTAGTTGCCATCCTCTGGGCTATCTCTTACGATACTTTCAGCGCTGGTACTACTCCAAGACCTTGATATTTCTTCATTAGACTCAAACACTCCATCCTCGTCGTTATCCCTGAATAAATATAGATCCAAATCTGCTTCTTCATATGCATCCATAGTTATGCTCAATTCTGTGGCGTTTTGCATTGAGAAATTATGCCACCATGAAGCACTCATCTTATCTCCTGAATCATCTTGGTATGCAGTTTCGTTATCGAAAATGATAGGTTGAGTCCAACCATAGGATTCGATACTCTGCAGTGGTATTGGAACAGTAGAAACCATATGGATGTCTTCAGTACCACTGGATTTCGACCAATCTGTAACGACTTTGTTGAACGCAGAACGTTCCGCTGTTACGTAGCCAACGGAGATGTTCAGTGGGTTATCATTGGTTGTAACACCATGATGAGCTGTGTGAAGAGCCATCTGATGGATACCGGGAGACACTGGAACAGCAAACACCTCCCTAGATTCTCCAGTGTAAGTACCCCAATCATGACGTCCGGAGCCTCGATGATTATTTATCGAGCGTTCCTCAATGTAGAAAGTCGAGTTTCCGTAAGCGACTGGGTCATCTTCAAAATAACCATGAGGGGTTTGAGACATCCACAAGACATCTATATCTGTGTATGGATTATCATCCCAATCTACGTCGATTATCGCGGTTCCACCCGTGTTTAGAGCCTCGGGCCAATCAACCGTCATTATTCGCCAATCGCCTGATTCGGCTCTCCAACTCCACCTTTGAGCGCCTGAAATCCATGATTCATCGTACAAGGTCTGATTCGATACATTTCCATCCAACGGGCGAGCTATAATGTCGATAGGTGCTGTATAGGGTACGTTGGTGATAACTGGTAGAGTCCACTGATGTAAGGGTGATGACAAATTGCCAAATTCAAAGCTACTGATTACCAAACCATGTTGATATAGCCCCGGTTCTGCATCTAAAGGCACGTTTACTGTGAAATTGTAGGTGGTTGTTGAGTTAGGTAATATTGTCCAAAAAGTAGGCGCTCCCTGTCCTGTTGGACGAGGGCTAATCCAATTGTCACTTACCGGTCCGAAGGCTGTCCAATCCCATTCTATGCTTACATTTTCCAAACCTGAGGAAGATGAGTCCTTTCTTGAAACGCCTAAAAATAAGCCATCTTGCATGTCTTCGAATGGTAATCCTACTCGGAATTCTGCTTGGGGACCATGGTGATACCATGTGCCATAGGCATCGAATTCAGAGGATTCTGTCCAATCCACCTCATCTACCATTGAATCATTATCTTCGTCACCAACCCAAATTCCATCTCCATCATCGTCACTCCAACGATATAGCGTAAGTTCAATTCGTTCATTTGACGAACGATCTAAATCACCATCAAAAGCTGCGTATTCAATGACCGCTCTTCCTCTTACAAGATTAGTTTGAGCAGGCAATTGATAGCTCGTATTATTGACATGTATCGGAATTAATAAGTCGGGCCTATTGCTTTGATACCCGTCCCAGGTGTTGTTTTCCCCGCCGCTACTACCATCACCAATACTGAGCCACTGGCCTACCTCGTGAGCCAGTGCTTCGTGTTTAACAGGAGAAATAAGAAAATCAATCGGACTTTCTCCATGATTGGTTAATTCAAGCGGTACTGTCTGAGATTCACCTGGATAAATCACGTTGATATTTGCATCTCGATGTTCACCTTGAAAGGTACCAGTCATCCATTGACTTGGAGTTACTGACCAAGTTCCGTTTTCTCCATCTAGGGTTGCGGTTGCCCTACTTGCATTGAACCATCCACCTCCTTGAACAAATGGATCGTAACCCCTGTCGTCTGCGGTAGCTAAAACAAAGTCCCTAAATTCCTGAGATTTAGGAAAATCTCCGCGATTGATCAGCCAAGCCTCCTCAACCACGGCCATCAGACCCGCTGCGATTGGCGTAGCGAGACTGGTTCCGCCCCAAGTAGTGGTTGCTGAATTGCCATTATTGCGTGTATTGAGGGGTATATCACCGGTTGCAGACCAACCCACTGCAACGATATCTGGATCCATCCTACCAACGATATTAGGGCCACGATTGTTCCATGGTGCACTTTGCCCCCATAGCATATTTGAACGGCTTGAAAATGCTCCAACCGAGAATATTCCTTGTGCCGCGCCTGGTACTTTCACAGTACCGTAGCCGTGCCCTCCATTTCCAATTGCAACCGCGTAATGTGTCTGATTATTGTAAATGCGAGTTAACCAATCGAGGTAAAGAGAATATGAATCTGCACCTGAGTCGTCAATACCAGAATAACCAAATGAGAACGAACCGATGTGAGGTTGGTCATCCCAAGTGCTGGGATCTCCGTCGTTTCCTTCCGCTATCCACCTCCAACCGTCAAGAGAATGACCTCCGGAGTAGTGATTACCAATACTGGCGATTGTAGCATTGGGAGCCATTCCTAGAACTGCCCCATTATTTACTTGAGCTTGAGCCGCTACTGCAGAGGCGCACAACGTTCCATGATTGCCAGAATCAAGCATAAACAATGTGAGGTTACCTGCACCAGCAATGCGGTCGGAATAACCATGCCTTGCAGAGTATACCGATCCATATGGTACGCCATTTACTCCATCGGATATCCAATATAACAAACCAGCAGAAACATCCCTAATTCCATCTCCATCTTCATCCAAGCCGGCGGTTTCATTCCCCTTTACCATCCATTCATCATCGCTAAAATTACCATTACGATTGATGTCAGGGATGACAATATCATATGTTCCGTTACTGACAGAATCGATGACTAAAATCGGCACATCTCCTCCCATTTGACTTCTCAAAGTAGAGTCTGGATGTTCACCTAAGTGATAGACTCCTGAAGTCGAGCTAGGGAGACCTGAAATGATGTGACCTGAGTTGTCCAAAATACCATCAGAATCGTTGTCGTAATCGAGTGTCGACGTATCCGCATACCAAGTGTTTCTATCTGGATATGCTTCACCATTAACTAGCCAGTAATACATCGAGTTATGGTCGAACATCATCGGCCACCCATCGTGTTGGTTGCCATCCTGAATTCTAGCCTGAGTGCCATCCAAATCAGGATGGGCGAAGTCAATTCCAGTATCTGCCACTGCAACGATTATGCCTTCGCCAGAATAGCCTCTATCCCATGCATCAGTTGCCCCGTGTATTTCTCCTGATCTAACAGAAGCGGGTTGGTTTTCTCCATCACTTAGTGGATTTGTGTCGTATGGTTCTGGTGAGTTTTCAGCGTCTAAAATACCGATTATTCCTGCAACTCCTGGTAATTTGTGAAACATATCTGAGTCTAACCAAAATGTCCGATGATCGATTACGCCATCCGGTGAGTCGGTCACCACTAATTGTTGGCCATCGAATGCAGCTGTTTGAGTTTCAATTTGTCCGTGTTTATGTTGCCATGCATTTAGTTCTCTCAACGAATGACTGATTACTGTCACACGAATTTCCTCTTGCCCAGAATAAACTCGGTCCCAAAGGCTAGGTTCTATCCAAGGGTTTGGATTGACATAAACATCTCTTGAATCTTGAATGAATTCTCTTGTTTCTGAGTTTACGCTGGGATAATACTCAGCCCCATGGTTCTGACTATCGACTATCCCATATGACATCATAGATGTCAACATCAACATAACCAACGACATCGCAAGACGCTGGCGCATGTTCCCTTTGGCACCCCGAACTCTATTGTAGTCTGCGGTTTCACGGCCCGTCAAGTCCAAAGCGGTCACACTAGCACGCGGGGCCATAGTCCCGTAGTGTAGCGGTCCATCATCTCAGGTTTTGGTCCTGGGGACCCTGGTTCAAATCCGGGCGGGACTACCACCAATCAAGAGGGTTCACTCTTCGATTTTTTCTGGCATTCGAGCCAAATCTCGAGTGATGTTTTTCTGATGAGATTCCAAAGTACCACCACCAATTTCGAGGAGCTTTGCATCTCTCCAAAGTCTCTCAACAGTGTATTCACCGACATAGCCGTAACCACCCATGACCTGGATTGCTCGATCGGCGATATTCTTTGCAGCTGTGGTACCAAACAATTTGACACCATCTGTGTCTAATCTATTGCCTGACTTTGAGAGGTCTGTGTTTCTCGCAGTATCATAGATGTAAGCACGCATTGCACGATATTCAGCCCATGATTCCCCAATATGTCTCTGGATCTGTCCAAAATCTCTGATTTCTTGGCCAAATGCTTCCCTCTCACTAGCGTATTGATTCATTGCAGCCAGTGACCTTCGGGCTATTCCTAATCCCATTGCTGCGAGTCCTATTCTTTCCAACTCTAAATTGCGCATCATGTGAATCATAGATTCGCCTGGCGAACCTACAATGTTTTCAGCCGGAACAACACAATCATCGAAAACCAATTCTGCTGTATTCGAAGCCCTCATACCTGATTTATCGTAGATTTTCTGACCTACGCTGAACCCTGGCATGTCCTTTTCCACTAGGAAGGTAGTAATTTCAGCACGACCCTTAGAATCCGTTCCGGTCCTTGCATACAACCAACAAACATCTGCGGGAGTTCCTTCCTCGTCAATCGAGCCATTTGTAATCCACATTTTTCGACCGTTAATTACCCAGTCTCCGTCTGCATTCTGTTGAGCAGTGGTCTGCATTCCTAGAACATCAGTTCCATATCCTGGCTCACTCATCGCCATACAACCGACCCATTCTCCACTGCAGACCTTGGGCAAAATTCTTGCCTTCTGTTCCTCTGTTCCATTGAAGGCGAGATTGTTTACCATCAATTGTGAATGGGCTAGATAAGCAAGACAAAAAGCAGGATCGGAGTAACTCAATTCTTCGTTAATTATTGCGACTGAAGTAGCATCCATTCCAGAGCCACCATACTCAGCTGGAACAGAAATACCGAGCAATCCATATTCGCCTAATTTTCGAAACAAATCTAGGTTGAATTTCTCTTCGCGGTCGTATTCCAATGCTTGCGGTTCAACCTCTTCACGAACAAAATCGCGGACCATCTCTCGTAGCATTCTGTGCTCTTCGGTAGGGTTTGCAAGATCGATAGTCTCCCACTCGGCCATACCTCGGCGAGCAAGACCTGTGGTATGAGTTTTAGCAAATTACCCTACGACACCGTAGGTGTCGGTTATGGCGTTACTCGACGGCTGTCTCGAGGAAATGGAATGACTTCACGGATGTGATCAGCACCAGTCAGCCAAGCACATACACGGTCGACTCCAAGTCCAAATCCACCGTGTGGAACCCCTCCATAACGACGAATGTCGATATAGAATTCATACGCCTCTCTGTCATTACCTTCTTCATCGATTCTATCGAGAATTTCCGGCTCAGACCAAGTTCGCTCCCCTCCACCAATAATTTCACCATATCCTTCTGGTGCTAACAAATCATGACAAAGGACATAATTGGTGTCCTCGGGATCTGGGCGATGATAGAATGGCTTGGCAATTCTAGGATAATGAGTTAGGAAGTGAGGGATTTCGAAATCTTGAGTCAATACCTTTTCCTTGGAGTAGTCTAAATCTTGGCCCCATTCAATATCCACATCCATTCCTTGAAGCGTTTCAACAGCCTCGTCGTAACGCATTCGAGGGTATGGATTGTCCGCATACCTGGAAATTAAATCCAAATCTCTACCAATGTTTGCCAAATCATCTGAATGCTCATCTAACAAAGTACGTGCTATGTTGCGAACCACGCCTTCACCATGGACCATCACATCATCATTTGAAGCCCAAGCGATTTCCATCTCAGCATGCCAAAATTCAGTCAGGTGGCGGCGTGTCCTAGATTTTTCTGCACGGAATGAGGGCGCCATTGTGTAGAGGCGCTCCAATGCAGGCATTGCGGCCTCGGCATATAGTTGCCAAGATTGGGTCAAGTATGCCTTGCGTCCAAAGTATGGCACCTCGAATAAGGTGCTTCCACCTTCCACGGCACCGGCAACGAAGTTCGGTGCTTGATATTCTGTAAAGTCTCGATCTCGGAAATAGGAATGGATGGCGCCGAATACTGTGGAACGCATCTTCAGCATAGTAGTCATTCGACTAGTTCTAAGGTAGAGGTGTCGGTTGTCAAGTAGGAATTCCGTTTCTCCACCATCGGCTTGTTCCATAGCCGATTCTGTAATTGGAAATGGGTTTTCTGGATTGACTGGCCCCACAACCTGTAAATCTGAAACCTGAATCTCGTGACCGTGTTCTCGGTCGGTTGCTTCGACGTTTCCACGAATAATTAGGCTGGATTCGATAAGTGCATCCTTTACCGCATCAAAAGCTTCGTCTCCAATAAGGTCCCTTTTGACAACACATTGAACGGTTCCTGTAGAGTCCCTAAGGACAACGAAACGAATTTTGTTAGAACCTCTGGAACGGTGAACCCACCCTTTCAACTCAACCTTCGAACCGTCATGTTTTCCGGCTCGAACATCTCCTATCCAAGTCTCTTTGGTCATACTAACCCCGGCCCTTGGGCGGGGCATCCACATATCAAACGAAGCCTTAGCCTGATTGGATTTGGCGGGTCTGACGGGGTTCGAACCCGCGACCGCCCGGTTAAGAGCCGGGTGCTCTACCTGACTAAGCTACAGACCCAGCCCGCCGACTTGGCACCCCTCTTTAATCGGAACGGTCTGGAAGAATATCAGGCTAATCTGCCGCCTTGCTTGACAAGAGTCACTACTCCACCACTCGCGGCCATTACAACCGCATCGCAGATATCAACAAACAAGCCAACTTCGACAACTCCAGCAATTTCCAATAAAGAGGATTCTAATTCATTTGGATTAGTAATCGTTGAGCCAAATGAACAGTCTAGGATGTAACCTCCATTATCGCTAATGAATGGCTCATCTCCACCTCTTCTGACAACAGGCCCAAGACAAATCTCGGCAACCCTATCTGCGGTTCGCTTCCATTCAAATGGTAATACTTCGATAGGTAGGTCAAAATCACCAAGGATTTCAACTTGTTTCCTGTCGTCAGCAACCACCACCATAGCTTTACTAGACTGCGCGACTATCTTTTCGCGAGTCAATGCTCCACCTCCGCCTTTGATTAAAGCGAAATCGGAATCAAATTCATCCGCGCCATCAATTATCAAATCTAAAACTCCAGCTTCTGATAGGGGCATTAGGGGGATGTTTAGGTTCTCTGCCAGTTCTCTAGTTGCTTCGCTGGTTGGGACCCCGACTACGGAGAGACCTTCTTCTTGCATTCTGCGACCTAATTCTAACACCGTGTAACGAACAGTAGAACCTGTGCCAAGGCCTATTTTCATGCCGTCTTTGACAAAATCGCAAGCCGCGATTCCGGCTTGCTGCTTTAGCGCCTCAACGTCGCTCACATGGCGGTGCAGATGATAGACAGCCATGATGCTTACCCTTCCAAGAAGACAATAAATTAGGTCAAAATTAACAACAATTGCAAACCGTTGGGTTCATTCGTCGGTGCCATACCGATAGGATGAGGGAGCAGGAGGGTCGCTGACAGTGCCAGACACTGAGGAAAGTCCCCTCTCCAAGATGCAAGCGGTCCGGTGCAAGCCGGAGGTCCGGGAGGGCCGGCTCTGCAACAGAAACGTCCCGCGCCAGGCGCACGATGATCCCGAAAGGGTGAGATTTCCTGACCGCGGCTGGAACGAGCAACCCCGCTGGAGCAAGTCCAAGCAGGCCCGTAGTGCATCGACAGGGCCGGGTAGGATGCATAGTTGAATGCGACCAGCTGAAAGGTGAACAGAAAGGGGCTTACTCCCTGCACCCTCACTTTACAATAACCAGTGAAAACAAGGCTATTCTAAGGTGGCCTCAAGCACACTGGATGCTTCCAGAGCCCCACTATCCTCGTAATCCAACCAAGGCCCTCTTCCCAGCAATCTCGAACGTAATTCATGCCATGCTACGATGAAACTTGGTAACAAGATGCTTGAGGTAATTAGTGCGAGAATTAGAAGTGACATCATCAATATGAAGAAATTTTGCAATCCTGGTATTTCTACGAATAATCCTGCAGAAAGCCCCGCACAAGTTGTTGTAGTGGTTTCAAAAATTGTTTGACCTGTTCTTGAAACAGATTTGACTATTCCAGCAGGAGTTTCACCTTCGTCTTTGATTCTGTCAATTATGTGTATTGAATCATCTACCCCGATTCCAAAGACGAGTGTGCCGACCATGGCAGTGAAGAAGTTGACATTGACTGAACCTTGTCGCATCAATAATGGCTGCCATAATACAACAACAGCAACTGCTGCCATCGTGAATATGGCTAATCTAGGCGAGCGGAATAAGATCATCATAGTAATTAGTAGAATAAGCATTGTTGCGATTGTAGTTTCACTCTGCGCCTTTTGGATTCCTTCGTTAATATCAATACTCACAGGCAAACCGCCTGTTAGCTTTGAATTGATTACGCCTTCAATTCCAAAAGCCGAGCATGAAAGAGCATCAGGACAATTACCATCTCCATCAAGGTGATCGTCAATAGCATTTCTAAGAGGGGTTGCATCTTGCAAATTGATGTATGGTTGAGTAACGTAGACGAGTGTTTTGGTTTCACAGGGGGTTGAACCTCCACATGTATCTTGGTCGGCATTCATCAGCATACTACGGATTTCAGGGCTCAATGTATCAAGAGCGATATTGACCATGTCTTCTCTACTACTGACAATATATGGCAAACATTCGGGACGGAATGGATTGGTTGATTCATCCCAGCACTCATCATGGAGTAATTCCCAGAGACTCCTATCGTAGACTTCCAGACTAATTCCCGTTACCGGATCGGTTAAGTTAACGTCAACGTGGATCGCTTTCAGGACGTTGACTAGGCTGATACTAGATGTTTGTGGGACGTTATTGATTTTCTTTTCCTGCATATGATCGATAGCATCGAGAATAGGTAAATCTCGGATTGGTGCTGTTGAATTAACTGAACCTCTAACCTCCGCGTCAACGATGAACATATTCGTTTGTCCACCTTGGAAAACGAAACTGTATTCCCTTAATGCATCATAACTCGGTATATTTGGAGGAACTTCATCTGAGGAACCAGTAAGCGGCTTACCCATCTCTTCCTCAAGGATTGCCACGCCACCAGCGGTAGAAATCATTGCAACAAGTAGAACAACAAGGGTTGTCTTTACTGGCACTTCCGCTATTTTCATCCAAATATCAGATTCAAAAGCAAGAAGGATTGTACCACCGAAGAAACAGCCGAAGAATATTGCATTACCAACTGTTGTAGTCCCTTGAATGTAGAGCAACGTTCCTGCTGTAATAGCCACTAAAGATGAAATTAGAAGAGTTTGCAAAGTAGGCATTTCAAACCCAATATCCGTCTTTCTATATCTGAAGATATGAACCAATGCAGGCACCATTACCATAGATAGTAGGAAGGTAATAGAAATGCCCAATACTAAGGTTACTCCGACAGTCCTCATCGGATGTATTGGCACAAGATATTGCCAGGTTAAAACACTGAATCCGATTATCGTTGTGATGGCCGATAGGAATATCGCATGGCCTGTGGTTTGAGCAGCTCTAACAGTTGCAGTTAGGCTAATTACAGGGTCCCAAGGGTCTAATTCCGTTGAGGCGAATCCATCGCGTTGTCTTTTCCAAGACTCTTCTAGACGTTCCTCAAGTAACTCTTTGCGATTCTCTTCAATTCTGTTGGTAAAGTGTAAGGAATAATCCACTCCTAAACCGACTAGGATTGGGCCTGCCGAAATAATCATCGGAGTCAAAGGAATATCCGCAATCACGGTGGTTCCAAATGTAATTGCTAAACTCATTGCAATTGGTAAACCACAGATAATTATGACCTTAGGATTACGATGCAAAATTAACATTGTAATTGCTACCAATAACCCTGCTAAAGGAAGCATTTTGGTCACTAATTCTAGATAAATAGCATTCGAAACATCCTGGACAACAGGAGTAAGTCCGGTAACGGTGGTAGCATTACGAACCGGACGATCTTCGGCTATGGATTTCGCTTCTGAAATCATTTCAGGGGTAACGCCTAACGCGGGTGATCGTGATGGAAGATTGGGGTCTTTCTTTCTTGCCTCTTCTAACCAAAGTGAATGTATTTCGGTACTAACTGAAGAGGACATTACATTTCCGTTGTAAACACGATTACAAATCTCGCAATCGTCTGAATTAGCTCGTTCAATTAGCTGCTTGGTGAACTGGATGAAGGCTTGATGGTCTTGCACCTGCCCTTCTCTATTATCCTGCCTGGCAGGGATATCAGTTCCTTCCATGTCATACTTTAGGCCAAGAATAATCACTCCTGTATCCCAAATCCCATCTCCATCATTGTTGTAATTGCCATCTCCATTCTCATCCAATAAAGGATGGTCTTGGGTATCCATAACAAATGAAGACAACAAACTTTCAGTTTGAGAAACTAGATTGTCAAGAGTATCTTGGTTATCCGGAATGCTGTATCCATAGAATGGATTTAATTGTGCAATTGAGCACCCATCTCGTTGACCTGTAGGTAACCCGTATTTTTCCACGGCACAATTGAAGCGATAGCTGGAAGAATTTGCCTCCTTAATCACCTGTGCAGGAGATAGTATCCACACGACTCCGTCGAGATCTCCGCGATCATCCTTATGTTCATCCAGACCTGAACCATAACCCCCATTTCCATAATTTAGGTCATCGCCTTCTAACCAAGATAACTGTTTTAAAATATCAACATCGGTTATGTTTTCGGTCCCTCTACAATCATAATCTCCATCATCTGCTGGGCCGGATTCGCACCTCTCGTAAATGGCGTTATTTGTCTGCACATAGAGAATCATAATATCGGTAGACCACTGAGTCCGGACCTGTTTGAGTAAATCGGTGGAATCAGCGTCATCGGGAAGGTATATTTCCACGTCTTTGTCTATCTGTTGCCCGAAATCTAGAGATTTTTGACCTACCAAAACTGTTGCTATTACAAGCAAAGCAACAATTAGACCAGGGCTACGAAGAATTGCGGAATACCAAAATTCAGTAAGCCTCTGCGCAATTGCGTGACCTCTTTTTGCTCCGGCATTTAGCAAGGAATCTACGTAGTCTACCGCATCACCTATTGGAGAAGAATCAACTTTCTGGATTACCTTCCCTCCAGCCTCCCTTATGGGCTGCATTCGCTCAAAGAAGCGCTCCCAAAAAATCGCTTCATCATCGCGCTCGTCATCGGGCACGGTGATGTTGCCCCCACCGAGCCCACATGAAACAATCGCATGAGCGCTCGGTGGGAGGCTGATTTTAATTCAGTTCTATGAGAACTGACTTACGGTGGTTACAGTCTGCTGCCCTTCTAATACTCGGCGTAGAGCGGCGGTACTAATCACAAGGGGCACATATTCGGTTCCGTCAGAGGTCGTGTATGTGTGGCAGTTATCAATTGCATCTCGATGTAAACTAATCTTTAGCGCACCTCCGGCTTGACTTTGCCTAGCCCACCCAACAAGGGTGGTGTTCTGTTCGTTCTCGGGCTGTTCATTTTTGCTTGATGTCTTTGGCATATTTTCTTACCTCCAAGTTGAAGGCCGAAATGCGGACCTAGATATGAATACAATAAATGAGAGGAGAATGAAAGTGAAACTGGTTTCTCTGGTACACTTCCTAAGGCTGTGGCTGTGGATATGATGACGGAATGACTGAAACTGAATGAGGGCCTGGTATTAGCTGATTTTCAAAATTTTTCATTAAATTATCCTAGATTATTAATTTGTCAATACGGCGAATGGCTCAAAGTAGATGCGTAAGTGGCGCAACCATGGAACTAGTCACAGGAGGCGCAGGATTCATCGGTTCTCACCTAGTCGATACATTGGTCGCACAAGGCAAAAGAGTTCGAGTGTTTGACAATTTTTCTAGTGGAAGAGAAGATTTCCTAGACCACCATCAGGGTTCTGGAATGGTTGAAATCGTCAAAGGTGATCTCCTTGATTTTGATTCATTAAATTCAGCTATGGAAGGTATAGAAACCGTCCATCATTTAGCTGCAAACCCCGATATTCGTTTAGGTACAGAAGTCACCGATACCGACCTGCGTCAAGGTACTGTTGCAACTTACAATGTACTCGAAGCGATGAGAAATTCTGGTGTGAAGAGAATTTCATTTTCCTCATCAAGCGCGATTTATGGAGAGGCGAATGTAATGCCAACGCCTGAAACATACGGGCCAGTAAAGCCAATCTCACTCTATGGAGCAAGTAAGTTGGCAAGCGAGGCACTAATCACCGCATGGTGTGGAACATTCGGGGCTAAATCTTGGATTCACCGCTTTGCAAATATCGTCGGCCCAAGAGGTACTCATGGAGTGATTTACGACTTTATTCACAAATTGAAGAATGACCCAAGTAGATTGGAAGTTTTAGGTAATGGATTACAAGAAAAGTCCTACATGTCTGCAGAAGATTGTGTTAGAGCAATGGTACACATTGTAGACGGTACCGATGATGCAATAAATCTGTACAACCTAGGTACTGGCGATACTTGCTCAGTCAGAAGAATCGCTGAAATTGTTGTTGAAGAGTCCGGTTTAGAGGGTGTTTCAATTGAATACACAGGTGGCGACCGAGGTTGGGCTGGTGATGTTCCAAAGACAAGTCTAGATGTCGAATATTTATTTTCAACCGGATTTGAACCTACTATGCAATCAGAGGCAGCAATCAGACATACCGCTAGGGCACTGATTGACGAAATCGGCCTGTGAGATAAACCCGATTTGCTAAATCTGCGCCTCGGATTCATAACTGATGGGCTTGACGAGCGAATATGAGTAAGCGCTGGTACCAAGAGAATCGGCGCGATCCGTGGCGTAGACAAGCAAAGTCCAAAGGATACAGGGCTCGTTCTGCCTACAAACTCAAACAAATTCAAGAGAAGTTTCAACTGATCAGAGAATCCGATGTTGTTCTAGACGTAGGATGTCACCCAGGTGGATGGACGCAGGTTTCTGTTGAGGAGGCTGGGTTAGAAGGAGTAGTAATTGGTGTTGACTTGAAATCTACATCTCCTGTTGAAGGTGCAAGTATCATTCAAGGAGATATTTCACAACAAGAGACAATTGATAGAATTGAAGACTTACTAGAAGGGAGAGAACTGAATGTTGTCTTGTCGGATATCTCTCCAAAATTGACTGGAAGATATGATACAGACCAAGCCATTTCTCTAGAACTCTCCACTATGACGCTGGATGTAGCAATGGGAATGTTAGCACCAGGGGGCGCATTTGTTACCAAAATATTCCAAGGAGTTGGAATTGAAGGTTTAATTTTGGCTGCAAAAGATCGGTTCGCTAATGTCCAACGTTTTGCCCCTATGGCTAGTCGTAATGCCTCGTCTGAGACCTACCTAGTCTGTCGTAATCGTTTGCCTAAACCGCGCAAGGGAGCACGGGGTAAGAGTGCTTATTCACAGGTTCAAAAACACCTGACAGAAGTTGGAGTGAATGTAGAGGAAGATGACGATAAACAAGAAATCGTAAGCGGTTTTCGACGGTTAACCAAGAAAGAAGAGGAATGAAATCGTTCACTTTCAGTTATTCCGTAGGGGACTTTCAGTTTCACTTTACTCCCCTAATTGGGATTGATATTGTAATGTGGTTAGTTCAAACGATTCAAATGAATAAACTTAGCAATATAGAAAAGAAAATTTTGATTGATTCTAAAGGAAATAGCAAAGATCAAAATCGTGGAAGACGTAAGACGAAAGTAAGTCGATTGAAAGCAGGCAGTCCTGTATCCTATCTAGAAGTTCTAGTCTTACGTAGATATCCTCCTAGAGTTGTTTCTAGCAGAAATTGGACAGGCCGGGTCGCCGCTGCCTGTGGACGTGATGAATCTGGAGTTGTAGGATTGGTACTTTGGGATGAACAAATCGAACAGGTTGCTACAGGAGATATTATTCAAATTACAGATGGTTGGTGTAAACAAAGGCTCGGTGAAAGAGTAGTTTCAACTGGTAGAAATGGTACTCTTCGAGTGATTGAATAATTACTCAGAATCTCTGTCGTATGGGACAATGTTTTGCCATTCAGAGGCATCTGAACGAGCTACTATTGCCTCAACCCAATCTGTATCCGAGCAATTGAACACCTCGTGAGGAAGTCCGGGTTCGATATAGAACATATCTCCAGCACTATGTACTACTGATTTTCGACATCCGGGCCCAAATTCGTGCCTCACGGATCCTTTGAGGAGGAATACCATGACATCGAAATCGACATGAATGTGGGCAGCGGCAACCCCCCCTGGAGGGATGAAGGCCTTGTTCATAGACAACTTCGTCGCTGGCGTGTTCTTCCCAGATAATCCCGCTCCATATTCGATATTATTCCATCCACGAACCTTATCGATATCTCTCAACCCATGTATTCCGCCAGCATCCTCGACATATTTCGACAGGTCAACCTGTTCGCCTGTAAGTGAAAGTTCGGATTTGTCCATTGCTATTCCTGAGATTCCGTAAAGGCTTGCTGATTTCAACCCATTCCAAGTTCGAAATGAGAATACTGAGGAGATGTAACTACCATCTTGGCGTCGGTCAACGCTAAAAGGGAGGGGTGGCTCGCCCGCCTCGCTGAGGGACAACGTAATGGCAGCAAGAACAGACATCTGCACCTCTTCCGGTCTTCCATTGGTGGAGAACAATAGCACTGCATTCCCATGCCCTGAGTGTGGAGAATCCATAGGACGTAGCGAGAGATGTCGGGTTCAGGCAGTAACCTATGTTTGCCCAAATTGCGGTTTTGAGGGTCCCTGATACCTCACTAGGTGAATCTACATGGGTCATGTTGTTGTAAAGTACAAGGTCACAATTGACCAGCCAGAAGATGGAAGTCCTGACTACGAGGGTATTGCCAATACCATTTCATCAATGGAAGAAGTCCAAGCATGTGAGATTAAACCCCTAGCATTTGGCATGATGTTCATTGAAGTTCAAGCCGTTCTCGGAGAAGGAGAAGGTATTGTCGACGGATTCGAATCAAGAGTTAAAGAAATCGACCAAAATGTCGGACAAATCGAAGCTCTAGAAATGGGTCGACTCTGATATAGAGCCCCATATCACGTCTAATAGTGGTCTAATGGCGACCGCATAAATTCACGCATCAATACAGTTGCGTAAGTGCCAGGTGGAAGGGTAAATCTAATTCGCAAATTTGCTCCTTCGGGATGCCACCTGTCTGCCTCATCTGGGCCTTTGTCCCAACGTTCGGAAAAAGAATCCTCGGAGAGCAATGTTGCCTCTTCTACGTTGAAATCACGAAATACCACACTCAAAGGACGCCTTGTACCATTGGTTGAAAGGTTTGGGATTTTTTTGACTCGCCAGTCGAGATTCTCCAATTCAGTATTTTGAAGTGCCTTGACCTCAATTTCCCCTGGCAACCCCCCTGCTAAACTTGCATCTTGTCCTGGCAGAGGTCCTGTAACTGCTAGTCGGCCGAGTTTACAATTTCTTTTGCACCTATCTAGATTAGTTTCAGTTACCAAGGCCATCTTCGAGACATCGACTCTACCACTGGCCTGTATGGGCGCAACCAAATCACCTAACTCAGGTTCGAGAAGGTCCAAGCCCGCTTCTAATCGTCCTGCCAAAGAGTGATTGAAAGCGAGAGATTGTAGAGAATGTATAGTTAGCAATTGTAGCGAAGACGGTAATGCTCTGAACCCCTTGAGATAATTTTCAGGATTTTTAACCAATGTTTCTAGAATGCTCTTTTCATAACCTAAGTGATCGGGAGCCAGTTCTAAACAAGCTGCCGGGTCCTTGCTATCCAACCACATTTTGCGAAAAGCGCTAACCTCGTCTGTCATACTTGTACCGGGCATACCGAGATAAAGGTCTACTGCCCTCTCATAATCACCCTCCACGACCGCTCGACCGACCTTAGGTGTGACAGGCCTTGTTGCTCCGAACCTTTGGGGTCCTATCCAATTTGGAAAGGCATCATCACCAAGCCTTTGAGCCATACCCTGTCTAATCTCCAAGACTCTTCTCATCGCTTCTTTGGCATCGAGAGGAGAACCGTCAGCATCACAACATCCACGCACTGTAATCGTGAAACGATTACCGTCGTGATCACTCATTCCCACCTTCTGGTGAGTGCGGCCTAAGATTTCCAATTCCGTATCTGGGATTTCGACTGATTCCACCTTATGCCTTGGTGCGTCGATAACCAATAATTGGGTTGTTACAGCCCTTTTATCTTTGAGTCCTGAGGAGAAAATTCTCTTTCGACTTATTCCACATGCTCCGGCCAATCTTCGCAAGTAACGATTGGTTTCCCAGTTGTGGAGGGTCGCCCTTACAACTGTAAATCGGCCCTTTTTGTCTAAGGCAGGAGTGCGAGATACTTCCTCTACCCTGAAGTCCTCAATTCGTACCTTCAGTAGCCCACCGATACCTGGGCCTTTGTGCGCCCAACGGTCCAGACCTAGATACCTCTCAATATCCTCAGTGTTGCCTAAATCAAATGTGGCTTTAGCCAAAATTCCACCGTCCTCAGAAGCTGAGGTCGGCAAATTCCTTCGCTACGTCGGAACATAGATCCTTCACAATCTTGTCCGCCTTGGCTCCTTTCTTGACTCTAACATAGAGTTCTGGTTCGTCAAGGTCAGGGTGCCCGGTGAAGAAATTCGCATACTCGACCTTGTCATTAGCGTTCAGGCGAGACCTAAACAATTGCAGTGTGGAATGGTCTTCGCCAATCAGACGTAATCGGATTTCAGACCCTTCATTCTTGAGTACCTTCACTGGCATGACGACCGCGCCACCGGACTTTCCCTTTTGAGGCCTTTCATCAGATTGCTGGACCCTAAGGGTCCAATTTACTGCTTGAATTATTTAGCCATTGGTGATGGGGATGCCAATGGTTGCACGGCCCGGACTAGAGATTCGGGTTGCCCAGACCTTTGAAAAATCGGCTCCTGCAATAGTTGTAATCAGCATACTGCTAACCATTGTCACGGGACTTGCTTTAAGCCCAATGCCCGAATTTCAAACAGACCTTGCTGCATTCGCTCCAGATTCAGATGCTGATGCAGCAATTGACAGAATGGAAGAGGTGATGCCGCCCTCTCCACACCGTATTTATGTCCATATCGAACCAACACAAGAAGGAGCAAATGTATTAGAAATGGGGGCCCTTCAGCAACTTCGCTCTGATTTTCAAGCAATAAACTCTCTATCCGCATCAAATGGAGATTTTATCACCTCTCACATAAATGCGGCTCAAATTATTCAAGTGGCTCTTGAAGAAAGAGATGAGGAAAGTCGGAATCTATCCGACTTCAATAATTGGGAAGAGTTGCTTGAAGCGATCGTTGTGGATGAGGAATGTACAGATGCAATTGGAGAAGAGAGAGCGATTGCCACGGCTTCTTTTGCCAGATCAGTTATGCTCCACTCCGATTTTGATTACGAACCAATTTGTGATTGGTTAGCAAATGGAGGTGAAGGTAATCCAACGCCAACAGCATCCAGTACAATGTGGGTTATCGAAATAGAAGGAGACCTGGGTGCAGATGATAGGCTGCAAAAAGCGATTCAATTACGGGAATTGTTGGAAAAGAGGTCTCAAGCAGAAGGCTCTGCGTTGGATTATGGAGTAGTTTCAGACGACTTAGTAACCAATGATATCAACGAATCTACATTGGATAATCTGCTCTGGCTACTTATCCTTTCTATCCTAGTGGTTGTCCTAGTCCTAGCACTTGCTTTCAGATCGATAATGATGGTGGCCGCTCCATTGCTTGGATTAACGGCTGCTTTGGTATGGACATACGGTATTAGAGCACTAGCGGGATCCGAATTTTCAATTCTAGAAGTTGCAGTTGCTCCTGTCGTATTGGGCTTAGGTATCGATTATTCAATTCATTTGCAACGCGCCTATGAGAAGGCACGAGAGACCTCCATTAGCCCCGCGCAGGCATGGGTCAGATCGTTTTCTATTCTTAGACTAGCACTCACCCTATCTGTGATAACGACCGCATTTGCTTTCCTTGCTAATTTCCTATCGCCTTTACCACCCTTGAAATCTTTTGGATTGACATTAGCCTTGGGTGTTGTATCTGCCTTTGTAGCCAGCACAGTCACTGTCGGCGCCTTACTCGTACTGGTTGAGAAAACCAACCGATTCAGTGCCCGCAGGTCAATGGAATTACCCGGATTTACTACGATTGCTACTGAGATTCAGAGAAGGCACACGGCTCTAATACTACTAACAGTAGTTGGACTCACCCTTTCCTCAGTTGTTGTTTCTGTCGGACAGTTAGACACCAAATTCGAGTTGACCGACTTCTTAGGCGAGGAAATGGAAGTAATTGAAGTTAGAAACTCGATGTATGATTCATATGAAGTGGAGGCTTTGAAATCTGTTGACATACTGATTGAGCCGTCCTCTGGAATGGAGGCACTTACTGGAGAAAGAGACCTGCTAAAGGAATTAAATCGACTCGATGAGGATTTGGTATGGACGACAAATGTTGTAACCCCAGAGGGCACATCTAGACCCTCCTATGATGGGCTCTACCCGATTATAAGAGATGCAATAGAGAACGATGAAAACTTTGGAGAGATGTATAACTTAGGTGTCTTCGACGGTGCTGTTGATGTTACTGGAGAATTTTCTGAAGGAGATTTGGCCTCAGCCGTAGGTTACCTACTAGCCAACGAAACAATTGGCGAACCAATTCGTGGCCAAACATGGGGAGAAAGAACTGCAAATTATGTGGCATTAACCGATGATGGTAACGCCCTTAGGTACCTCAGGATGCGAGTCGATGTTACGGCTGGAAATAGCGAGGAATCTTCTGGATTGGCTAATCAATTCAAGGAATTTGAAATTAGTTTAGAAGATGCTACAGGATTTAGAGTTCATCTGAGTGGAGACCTGATTCTTGTCCATAATGTCTTGTCCGGTCTAGTTATTTCTCAAGTTCAGTCAACTGCTTTCAGCCTGGCAGTTTCCCTATTCGTATTAGTGGCCCTTACACGAAGGTTTGGGCCTTCGATGGTGGTAATTCTACCTGTTGGAATAGCCGGGACTTGGGTGGTTGGAGCGATGGCTGTTTTAGGCATCAATTGGAATGTATTGACAGTGATGATTACCGCTCTAACAATCGGTCTGGGTATTGATTATTCCATACATGTTTGGAGAAAATTTGAGGCTAATAGAGAATCTGGAATGGGGACTTGGGCATCGATGAGGGACATGTATGCTACAACGGGTTCTGCCTTGATTATGTCAGCAGGCACCACTATTTGTGGGTTCATGGTGCTAATTCTATCTCCGGTACCTGTGATCAAGGACTTTGGGCTAGTGAGTTCGATTTCTGTAGCCTTCTCATTAATCCTGGCATTGATTGTCCTCCCCGGACTTCTGGCAGCAGAAGTTCGAAGGTCAAATGAAGATTGAGGATAATTCACTCTGCGGCTTTGTCAATGGCTGAGGACACCCTTTGCATATCCAAACCTTGTTCTCTTGCAACAAGTGCTAGAGCCATCCAGAGAGTAACGCAACCTAATGCTCTTCGTTTTCGTTGAGCGCGCCTGACTACCTCGTTATTTGCCAATCCAGATTGTGAAGCTATTAATTCGATTAGAGTAGGGATGCTACCCTCTGCACGATCAATTGGCATCGATGCATTAGGAGATTCTGAGAGAGGATTTTGACTTGACCTACTGACCTTTGGGCGAGAGAAATGATCTCCATTTTTTGATTCACTTTTTACCTCCTCTCTTACACTAACCCTAGGTTGAGAAAAATCCGAAGTTGATTCCATAGTTTCTTCTTTGGCCGATGGTTTGTAAGTAGGAGGTGATAACATCCTTCGAGTCATCGGTCTCCAGCCTAGACTGGGAATTTCTAATTCGACTCCCTCAACTAGGTGCAATATCTCTCCGTCCATAGAAATCCAACCAGAGTTTGTAAGTGCCTCTACTACACTTTGGGATTCTTCAGGAGAAAACCATTGCATTTCTAGGGACCATAGACGCACTACATCCGCCTTGTTAATTTCTTGAAGTTCTAATCCATCAAAAATCGTGAAGAGTATGCGAGATATATCGGTCTGCTCACTCATGCTCTTCTTTCACGCTGCGGCAGTTGTCTCGCTTGAGGCTTGCGCGATTGGAATTTGCCGGTATTGAGAACTAGTAATCATTCGGTTGAATAAGCACCGTGCACTCGCGCCCCCCCGAAATGGCACGTGACTACATCGCTCGGGACCCCAAAACTGGGCGTCCAATTAATCAAAGACGTGCTGTAAAGCAAGTAGATATCCGTTCGATGTTACCTCCTTCTGGTGTATGGGAACGTATTCCTCGAAGGGACATTGTTCCACTGGCATCTGGTCAAGTACAGATGGTAGAAATACCACTTTCCGAAGGAGGAGGATTAGCTAGGCGTATAGATGGTATTCTAGCACTACATCGTGTTCTTCCCGCTATGGTAGTTGATGCACATGCTGCATTGTGTGAGGCATTGGATGATGATGAAGGAGTTATCCGCGTTGCAGGACTGAAAGCCATGCCTTCATTTGCGATTAAAAAACACGATGACTTATTCATGTATCTTTCAGATAGATTACTAGAAGAAAATGAGCATGTTAGAAAGGCCGCGAGAGAATGTCTTAGAAAGCTAGCACCAGTTTTCCCCTCAGGTTGCGAAGAAATACTAAGACGCGAATTAAGACATGAGAATAAACAACATAGAAACGATGCTTTTGCGACCCTGCACGATACCTCTCAAAACTGGGTGGAAACAGGTTGTTTACACCTAGATGAGTTGATTCGTGAGGAAGATGTAGATTTGCGTCGCAGGGGTGCCAAAATTCTTCGGACAATTACCTCAAAAGGTGGAGCTACAGGCTGGGACCTCATCTCTTGGTCTTTACAGGATGAGGATGCACAGGTTCGGCGTTCCGCTTCAGCTTGCCTTCCCACACTCGCAAATGTAGAATCTCGAGTTGCCGCGATATTAGTTGAGGCTTCGATGTTTGACGACGATTCTGGAGTAAGGAAGAATATCATCAGAACTCTGAAAACTCTCG
Organism: Candidatus Thalassarchaeaceae archaeon; assembly: GCA_023268715.1. Lineage (GTDB taxonomy): Archaea > Thermoplasmatota > Poseidoniia > Poseidoniales > Thalassarchaeaceae > MGIIb-O1. Next base: position 127,103 of record JALRLV010000003.1, on the reverse strand, counting down.
ATATGCAGAATCCGAGGGTGGCACAATTGATACAAGATGGAGCTAGAGACAGAGATCCTGCTCTTCGCAAAGCCTGTATCGATCAACTGTCAATTATATTAACAGGGGAAAAATTGAGAGAGGTGGCTGCAGAATTACTTCGTCAAGAAACCAAACCTGAACTCAGAACTAGACTTGAAAGACTCTCCCGAGATGTAGATTGGGAAGGTACGGAAGAGGAGAAAAATCGATCACTCGCGCCTCTCGATAAAGTTCAGGAGGAGTTCTCAGAGATGCAATTACCTGAAATTGACGGAATAAAGCCGATTACTGAAGATTTAGTACAGAAAGAAGGTGTTGGACCAACAGATAATGCCGCCCCACCACGTAGTGGTGAGGTAGAGTCCATCCGTGAAGGTCATAAAGAAGAGTCAGGTCGGCGAGCCGCGAGGAAACAAGATGAGCGAGACTTTTGACGAGAAACTCGAACAATTCGAGCGACTCTGGGACGGCGTGACGCCGAAGGGGATTAATCGTACCAAGTCCCTAAAGTTCCGCCAGTACATGCGCCAACACGTACTTCAGAAGTACCACAAGAGGCGCAAGGAACAATTCTCGAGTGCTGATAAGGGTCATTACAACCACAGCTTCTCGAGTAAGGATCAGTTTCTCACTAAGGAGAACTGCCGTAAGTACTGGATGGGAGAACTTCAGAAGGAGATTAGCGAATCCGAATCCTTCTGAGGCGATTAAATGAGCCCTGCCGCAAAGGCATTTTCTGATTGGAATCTTGATTCTATGATTGCAGATGCAATATCAAGTAAAGGTTGGAAAAATCCTACTGAAATCCAAATTGAGTCTATTCCGGTTGCGCGTCAAGGACGAGATGTAGTCGGTCAAGCGCGAACTGGCAGTGGTAAAACTGCTGCTTTTGGAATTCCAATTATCGAAGCCACTAGTGCTTCAGGACAACCCCAAGCAATTATCCTATGTCCTACAAGAGAATTAGCGGTCCAGGTCGCAGAGGAATTGACTTGGTTGCAAGGAGAAAGCGGATTGTCGATTCAGACCGTTTACGGTGGAACAGACATCGAAAAACAGGCTAAAGAATTACAATCTGGCTCCGACATAATCGTCGGAACTCCCGGCCGCGTTATTGATATGTCCAAGCGAGGGCATCTAAATCTATCAGAAATTTCTCATTTTTGTCTAGACGAAGCAGATAGAATGCTGGATATGGGATTCTTCCCAGACGTGCTTTGGATCTTTGAGCAAATGCCTGCAAGACAGCAGACCTTGTTGTTTAGCGCTACTTTCCCACAAGAAGTACTAGATGCTGCTGAGGAATTCATGAATGAGCCCGTTTACGTGATGAGTGATGATCTCGAAGTTGAGGTCCCAGAAATCGACCAATTTGCAGTAAGAATTGGGCGCTCAAACAAACTATGGGTACTGGGAAGACTAATCGCAAATATGGGTGATGATGACCAAATGCTAATTTTCACCAATACAAAACGTATGGTTGAGTTACTAGAAGACCGGCTGGGTAAATTCGGGATGGGCGCAACAGGGATGCATGGAGATAAAGCCCAGAACCGAAGAGAGAAAATTCTCGATTCACTCAAAGAAGGGAAAACCAAAATTGTTGTCGCTACCGATGTAGCAGCACGTGGAATTGATGTCGACGGAATTACTTATGTTGTCAATTATGATCTTCCTGATGACACTGAATCCTATGTCCACCGCATAGGTAGAACTGGTCGCATGGGACGTTCAGGGCAAGCATGGTCCCTTGTTTCCAAGGAGGATATGGCTGCTCTTGATAAGATTGCAAATACTTGGAATCTTGATATCCCATATGTTGAAGCCCCTGAATTGCCGGATGGCATGACTAGGGACCCTGTACGAAAGCGAGAGGACTGGTCCGATGTCACAGACCCCTTCGGTATGGTCAGCGTCGCACTTGAGGTAGGTAGCGGGAAGGCAACTAAGCGCGCGCTAGCAGATTGGATTGTCGGCCAAGCACGCATTCCCGAAATCGCATTGGGTGAAATCCAGATGGGTGATGCGTCTTCAACAGTTCAAATACACGTTGAGAAAGCGTCCTATGTAATTGATGTCATCAAGAAAAGGGAATTTGATGGAGTGGCGTTGAATCCATCAATAGTGGAATTTTGAGGTCTTGGAATGGACCGAACAGAGACGCCAAATAGGCGTCTTGACTTATTGGGGTTCTTTTGCCCAGTACCTGTACACGAGACAAGAAAGGCACTCAATGAAATGCAAGAAGATGAACTTCTCGAAGTACACGCTGACGATCCCGAAACTCTCCAAGATATGCCGGCGCTATGCGTTAGGATTGGAGTCCAACTTCTGAGCATTAAAGAAGAATCAGGAGAATATAGATTTCTGATTAAGAAATGAATTTTCCAATCGGATGGGTTCTTGAGAGTAGAATAGGTCGTGAAATCAATGACGGCACCCAATGGGACTGTGGACCTCACAGAATTGCAGGACGTGCCTGCCGATGCAAGGTTGCCGACCGAGCACGGGGATTTTCGAATTAGGGTATTTCAAGAGGACACTACAGGACTAGATCATGTAGCCCTAACACTCGGAGACATGCAGGGGCCAAATCCCGTCCTTGTGCGAGTACACTCAGAGTGCCTAACCGGTGATGCATTTGGAAGTCTCCGTTGTGACTGCGGCCCTCAACTCGACACCGCTCTGAGACGTATACAAGAAATTGGGTGGGGGTGTTTGGTATACCTCAGACAGGAAGGAAGGGGTATTGGCCTGCACGCCAAAATTCAGGCCTATAATTTACAAGATAAGGGTGCTGATACATTAGACGCCAATTTACTTCTAGGCCACCCTGCAGATGCTAGGGATTATCGGATTGCTGCAAAGATATTGGCTGCAGTGGGAGTAGAAAGAGTCTGTCTGCTAACCAATAATCCTGACAAAGCTATTCAATTACAAAATCACGATATAGACGTACACGAACTAATGCCATTAATTGCAGGAGTAACCGAAGATAATCGAGATTACCTTTCTACGAAGGTAAAAAGAATGGGGCATTCGATTTCGGACGACCATTTTGAGTCTTAATGCAAATTTCAAAATCTGCTCATATTATGATTTATGGGGCCGTGGCCGGGACTTGAACCCGGGCCGGCGGGACCACAACCCACCGTGCTAACCGCTACACTACCACAGCCGTATGTGGATGTTCGACAGACAGACCATATTTCAAGCGTTCCGCGTGAAGTAGCCCAGACTCTAGAGACCAACGGATTGAAGCGTAGTTCTCTACCGTTGCTAATTGATGAGTCGTTGCGAGGGTCTAAGCTTTGGTTTGACAGCCCTAGCGATAATTGCAATTCTATCCCCTTTAACCACAGGAGATACGGTCATCGAATCAAATAGAATAGAGCTACTAGAAGCAGGATCTTTTGATGATGCTAGTGATTGGACTATTTCGACCAAAGCCGCCTTTTCAGAACAACCAGCCGACCACACTGTGGGGATGATTGCTGATGGAGAGTTGTCATTCACACACAACCGTCCAGATAATTTCCAAACTCATACCTCTTGGGCCTCATTCAGCCCCACTGAATCCAACTTTTCACTAGGAAATCCCGATGGTTCCTATACATGGTCTACTGGCCCTGATATTACCTTGTCAGGGTTTTCTTTCCCTGGTTTAGAAAGTCAGGTGTTAGCAAATGTTTCATTGGTCATGCACATATCAATTCCAGATTCATTACCCTCAGATGAAATTCGTATAACAATAGAGGCAAATGGCCCGGAGAAATTAGTCAAAACTATTGCAAGAACGTTTGGACCGGTTAATCGGATGACAACTCCATTGGTGGAAAATATTGACGATTTACAAGAATGGAATTGGGGTGATTTGGAAGATGCGTATGTAACTGTGGACTATGTCTCTGACGGCGCCCCGGATGATTCAGAAATTAGAGTAGATGCAGTTGGAATTCGAGTAAAATATCACCAACCATGGTACTCATTTGAGACTGCTAAAGCAATTCACGAAATTGCAGGTCTTAGTATGCCAGTACTCGACTTTGGGCCTTATGATGGAGAAATTTCAGGATTGCTAACTGAATCTTGTGGCTTAACTCCTGAAGAAGGTGTTGAAGGTATCTGGAGTTTCGACGTTGAAGTTCCCTATGACCAAGAATTAGGAAGAATTCATGTCTTTGGTGAAGGAAATTATACAATAGAAGCAATTTCTCAAGGTCCCTCACCTATGGAAGATTATGAAACCTATTCAAATGGAGATTTACTACAATATCGAGACGATACAAATTCAGTCCGAATAACAATTTTTGACGGTTGCGTAAGTTCGGCTAGGATAGATGTTAATGACCCAAAACTAGTGGTCGTTGGTTCAATAGCCGGTTCAACTCAAGGCTTAGTTCAAGAATATAGCAATATTAGATTTGCAATTGGAAATCAACTTCTCCAAGAAGTGCCAATTGAGGCGGGCGTATTTTCATTTGAAGTCCCAATTGGTTATGCCTTACCCATAGGGACAAATGAATTGGAATTCGGTGTGGCTTCAAGATTTCAGTGGTCTTCGAACGGAGTAGCAGAAACAACAGTTGTACACATTGAATCTATCTCTATACAAGGTGGCTACAATTTAAAATGGGACCGAGATGTAGTATGCTCCGCCCCGTCTCACCAAGAATTGATTGAAGATGAAGGGGGTATACTCATTGCAATGGCAAGTAGGTGTGAAGACGACCTAACAGATTGGCAAGATCTAGAAGTTAATGCATGGACAGATAATACTGAGCTCCTTGCCGTGTCTGCATCATCTGGAGACATTAGAATCCAGCCTCTGACTAATGCCAATGGAGAAGCGTGGATAAATGTAGAAGTCATAGACGATTCAGGGAATATGTGGGATGGAAGATTTAGCGTAAATGTCCTTGCGGTTGAAGACGCACCCACAATTTCAGGATTGCCCGTATTGACCTACATCAACCTTGGAGATAGTAAAGTAATTGATATTGAAATCAACGATCCCGACTCTTCTGAATTATCAATTTCCACATCAAGATCTTGGGCTAATGTAGATTCCTTTGGAGATTTGATTTTGACACCTGTTGAGCCGGGAACCCACATTGTCGAAATCACAGTTAGTGATGGCACATACTCCGAAGTACAAGATTTGGAAGTGATAGTCACGGCTCAGCCGGATTTAACGATAGAGAATTTGGAAATTTGGAAAGGAAACGTTATTGTTGACTCTGTTGAAGAAGGCGATGTAGTTCAACTCAAGATATACGTTCGAAACGAAGGCAGAGGTGTTGCCAATACAGTCGAAGTGCGATGTTGGGTTGATGGAATGTTAGTAGGCTCAACTATTCTCGATAGTGTCGCGCCAGGAGGCTTGTCTATTGCTACATGTGACACACAGATAATTACTTCTGGAGACATTGTAATTATGGGATTAGTAGACGGCACCGCCTCAATTGAAGAATCGAATGAAATCAACAATGAGTACCAGATATCAGTAAATTCGCAAGGTCGAGATTCAGGAACTGGTAAAGATTCCGCAGATAGAGGCCCTGCAATTATTATCTTATCAATTGGATTAATTGCGATTTCAATAGCTGCATTACAATTTGGACCTGGGCGGATTAGAAAGCCATATCGGAAGCGATAGGGTATCCAAACAACACCCCAACACTCGGAAACCCGTACCTGAAGGCCTCCGTACGGCTGATAATCGTTGTAAATCAGGGAATAGTTATACCATAATCGACGGCCAATTAAGCCTACCGCGCTCGTCTAGCGAGCCGGTGGTGTGTGTTTGCAATGATGAAACTAAAGGTCAGAATAGAGACTGAAGAGTGGATTTACGAAGAGCATGAGATGCACTAATCTCAGCCCTTCTGCCATGTTTGAGGATAAATTCCTGCCTGCATTAGAACAACCTTGGGTCTAGCAACTTCGCCGTGTTCCATTGATTGAATTTTGGCGACTCCTGAGTTGGTCTCTGCAATCGCCACCGCCTCCCCCTTAAGTGTCTCAATAACTACTAATTCGCCTCTTTCTATTCCTTCATCGATGCTTACCACCCCTGGTCTTGCTAGAGCAGCGCCATGTGCAATTGCAGCGGCAGCTCCATCCTTCACTATGATTCGAGGGAAATGCCCGAGAATCGATTCCACTGGCGCGATGAGTCTACGCAGAGCTGTATCATCTTCATGTTCTTTCCAAAGAAATACCGCATCGGTTAACTGTTGCATAGTACAGGCATTCGATTGATTGAACGAACCTGTTCTGTCTCTATGTAATTCAATAAGTTCACAGTTTGTATCCAAAAGAAGTCCGATATCTCGGGCTAAAGTCCTGATGTAAGTTCCTGCGTTACAGGTAATTGTCAAAGCCACTAAATTAGCCTCTGAATCATCTTCAATGACCTTCATTTCATGGATTATCCTAGTTCTTACGCGTACTTTGACTGCCGACTCTAGTGGAGGCACGTTGTAGATTTCGCCATTTAATGAATTAAGTAAATCCTCTAACTCAGGTAAAGGAACTTCTCTACCTAATCTGAGTACAGCGATATATTTCTTATCCCCAGTAAGGACCATTTCAGTTAACCTTGTAGCTTTCCCGCAAAGCATGGTAAGCAGGCCTGTAGCAAAAGGATCCAAAGTACCCCCATGGCCCAATCTTTGTATCCCCAACATTTCCCTAGCCCATGCGGTTAATTGGTGACTCGAGGGACCTCTGGGTTTGTCAACTAAGATTACGCCAGCATCCAATAGTGATTCAAGAGTCCTGTCTTTTGGATTACATCCAAATTTTGGATCAGTCTTGGCTGAATTATCTAAAACAAGCAATTAATCAGCCTCCATTGATTGCTGAGTTTACTATGGAAAATACCTCATCAGCAGTAAGATTGTCAGCGTTTACAACTAAATTGTATGGAGTCATTTCATCAAGATCGATATCGTATAGGACTCGGTATCTTTCCTTGTCTGCACTTTGTCTAGCCGTCGATTCGTTTAGTCTTTGTTCAAAACTACCACCTTCGCGAGTCTGAACTCGACGAGCCCTCTCTTCATCAGATGTGTTGATCCAAACCCTTAGGCAATTTATTGCAAGTTCATGGGCCCACCAACCTGCCAATCTACTTTCAATGATTTCAGGACCCCCTGATTGGGTCATCGCATCTTTCAGGAGTTTGTCTAGTGAGCGATCTACATCCAAATCTTGCTTGCATAATTCACTAAATTCAACAACAGAGAGATTACGACGGTTGGCTTCCGTGCGAAAGACCTCGCCTCCGTTTAGGGAATTCCATCCAGTGGACGCCTTAATCTTCCCTACCAATGTCGAAGTCCCACTTCCTGGTGCCCCACTAATAGTAACTCTGAGCAATTACCTCACCTCCATTCGTTACGGCAGACGTTGCAACGTAATCGGCCTGAACTAGTACGATTTACCATCGTCGAGGAACAATCCGGACAGGTGGTTCCAATTTGCGGAGGAGCGGAATGAAGGTTACCTCCACGCCGAGATTCTGTATTGCCTTTCTTCCTAGGGCCATCCCGTGAACGCCGTTGACTACGGCGAGTAGTAGCCGAGGATTTCTTTTCTTCATCCTTTAACAAATGTAACAGGGGTTCGGGGATTGGAGTACCTTCCAAAACTAATGGATGTCTCCCGAATCGAATGATTTTGATATGACGGTCGATTATCCTTCCAAGTGGAGCACTCATTGCAATATAGGTAATGACCCAAGCAGGGAAAATCCAGCAGATTGTGTCCATCATACCCCACATCGGTTGCCAAGGAAGGCTTACGTAGCCAACTCGGAATCCTGCTGCAGATTCAGCCATCCAACTGAAAATACCGATAATGAAGATGATTGTAAACATCATCGGTTTCATCATTGAAGATTGCATAGCCATCTGGTCTGGCATCAACTCCATTTGAAGACGACGCATCTTGTCTGCTCTCGCAGTATCTCTTTCGGCTTGAGCTTCTCTCAGTTGTTTAGAAATCTGTTTATTTCTATGTCCAATATGAACTTGGGTAATCGGATCCATGAAAAAACCACGAATTACTGTGTTGACTATCATTATTGATGAGCCGATGAGGAATACGGTGGGCACGAAATAATCTGAGTGAAATGGGATAGTAGGTTCAATCACACTTGCTGCGGAATCTGCCATCAATAATCGAAGTCCTGGATTAAAGGTTAGCAGTAGCATGACAGCGAGTAAAACGAACATAGGACCCATCATGCCCAAAGCTGCTTGGCTCTGTGCATCACCTTGTCCAGCAGGTGCCGTCATGTGTCTCCCTCTCTGAGACTCTCAATTGAAGGATTCGGCGCGGCTCACATATAATGTGAGCCGAAATTAACTAAATTGAAAGCTACAAGTTTCGCAAGATGATGCACCTACTGAAGCCTCTGTTCCACAAACAGGACAAACATCATTAGCATCTATTGTTACTTGGGGCGAATTGTCCTCATAGTCATCTGAATCTTCTATGGCCTCTTCACTTTCATCGGACATCGGCTCTACATTCTGGACCTGCGGTATGGACAAGTCAACATCAACATTTGAATTTGAGTCAACATCTTCTTCTCCATTTTCCTCAGGTTGAGGATCTGAGTCTAGCTCGGATTGAGGATCAACATTAGGGATTTGTAGATTGATTCTAGTAGACTCATCAACCCAGTCTGGTAGGTTCGGTTCCTCATCCACTTCCTCCCCGAAAGTTGCTCCATGGTAGTCTTGAGCATCTGCTACTTTGTATTCGCTTTCGGAGTCTCCTTGAATTTCAAAAACTACCTCTATTCGCTCATCCTTTTCGATTCTACCAATAGGCCAGGTCACATGCGTGCCTTCTCTGGCAGACTCCTTACTAAAGTCTACAACTCTCTCCCCGGATTGATTTGAGCGAACAGTAGATTTTTCGATATTGAAAGTACCGGGGACCACATCGTGAAGAGATAAATCTTCTAGGGCACTATCTGAGTCGTTTTGGAACATTAAGAGGATTTCATATCTGCCTGGACCCGCTGCTGGAAAGACTTCTTTTCCGGTAGAGAACCTTCTGCGGCGATGGACTACACGAATTAATGGAGTTCGGTTACAATGACGGGTGGCGACTGGTCCGAATCTTTCCATACTAAAATCTGCACGAATAGGGGCTGCTAGTTTTTTATTTTGAGGAGATGGGTCATTGGCATGCAATGGATAAGTGATGGTCAGTGATTTACCAGGTTGCAAACCGAGAGGCGCTGATGTTCCTACTGTGATTCTTAGGGCGTGGCCTTGTGAATCTGGAGACACCAATTGTTCCTCTAACTGGGTGCCATCGACCACCTCTATTCTGTATTGATTTTCGTTAAGATCTGAGCCTTCCATTTCAATTCGTATTTGATTAGTAGCAGGTGCTTGGAAAATACCCGGAATATCATCGAGTAATCGCATCACGTTAATTGGTGCAGACCCGGTGTTTTCTATTACCGTTATACAATCTAAGTCCGATGCGACATAGGAGCGTATTCGGGAAATACTGTACTGTTTGTTGACCTCAGCATCTAAGACCTTGAAGCTCCTTTCTTTTAATTCTAAAATTCCAGTGGATTCGACATTGGCCCTTGGTAATATCGAATAGGTAATTTCATGTGTAAAATTGGGCTTATCTATTGCTTCTATTCTCTTTTCTATCGAGTCCCAAAGCCCTTCCGGGGGTATCTCCTCTCGAATATCTTCCATTTCTAAGAATGGATCACTACGACCCGCTAGCCAAACAGTTGCACCAGAAAGGCTGACAACGAAAGAAGACCGATTTTCTACAACTAACTTGCAGTGGAATACATCTGGTCTGTCATCTTCCTTAGGTGAAACATAGCCAAATTGACGGGCTCTAGAATTAACCGAATCAAATTGCGCCCTTGAGACAGTTGCTTCACAAGAATATGCAGCACTAACTGTGCCAGTTGCGAAGCGTTGAATCGTCCTAGTAGTGACTCTTGGAACAATTTCTAAGGATGCGCTATCGCCAACTGGGAGTCTGCCAATCCGCCAAATCAATTCATTGTCCTTTATGTCATATTCAGGGCCATCTGATAATTCAAAATTATCAGGGAGTGCTCTTCTAACTATGACATCGGTCAAACTAACCGGTGCTATATTTTCAACACTAAGTCGTATAAGCACCTCTTGTGCATGTTCGGAATAAACCATCGATAGACTCGATTCCTGAGGGCGCTCTGGTTCAGTGTCAATATGCTCCCTAAGAACCATCATTCTAGGGCCTGATGCTGTATATGGAAGGGTGGTGGTTTGTGTCGCATCTAATTCACGTACTGTGATTGCGCCGCCTCCTATATCTGTAGAGGCAGTATTTTGCAGCAAGACTTCAATGTCCCAAGCGCGGTCCTTTCGACTAGAATTTCTTAGAATAAGTTCGCCATCGATGGATTGTTGTCTAACTGTACCATCTGGATTGAGTACCGATTCTTCCTTCTCCTTTAGAGTAACATACAATTTGTCGCCAGGAATTGAATCAACTTCCCCAGCTGGTCGGAGATTACTAGATAGGGCTATTTGAGGTTCATCTAAATCCTCAGATTCCGGATTAGATTCGTCTTCATCTGCAAATGCTCTATCAAGAGCATTGTTCCAATCTTCGGTACTTAAGTCGGAAACATCCTGAGATTCATCATCAGAATCTTCTTCCTCCATTTCTTCTAGAGAAGTTAGGGTGTCATCGAATGATTGAATGTCGAGCTCCTCTACATCCCATGCTTCTTCGCCATCTACTTCATGCTCTACTTCAATTGCTGGGAATCCGGGGGGAGGAGGAGGAGGGATATCGAAACCAACGGAAGGGGGTGGGGGCGTATCGAAGTTGGGCGGAGGCGGCGGAGGCGTGCCTAATACTGCGGGTATTGGTGGAGGTGATTCACTATCATCTAAAGGAGCCAATTCATCTATGGATTGGGAGATATTTTCCATCTTTGTATCATCTTCTAGCGTGTCCTCTATTGCAAGACCGACTTCTACCTCTTTGTTATCCGGGTTGAAGCCTGGAGGAGGGGGGGGTGGAGGTATAGGGGGCATTCCGGGAGGTGGTGGTGGAGTATCGGACACGGCGGATTCACCCTCAAAGGTAGGTCCTGACGTGCATTGGATTGGTTTAACCGTTGCTCGACCACAGTCCTTCGGACTGAAGCAAAATACGAATGGTTGAATTACTGCTCCTCTCAGCAAAGACTCGTGAGCAATCAAGACGGAACCACTCCTCCTGTAATATTCGTCGTTGGAACTGCTGGTGCTGGAAAGAGTAGTCTTGTCACGGCGTTTCAACGCTGGGCAAGATTTTTGCAAGTTGATGTGCTGACGATTAATCTCGACCCAGGCGCGGAAAGAGTCCATTATGATCCCGAATTTGATGTGAGAGATTTGGTCTCTCTATCCGATGTTATGGACGAGTATGACCTTGGACCCAATGGTGCCCAAATCCTTGCCGCCGACCTAGTAGCTTCGCAGGCACTGGATGTCTTTGATGAGATTGAAGGTATTTCGGGAGATATTTTGGTTATTGATACCCCGGGGCAAGTTGAGTTATTCGCATTCCGCGAAGCAAGCAGCCATTTAGTCGAGGTTTTGGGTCAAGGCCGGGCTTGTCTCGCCTTCTTATTCGACCCTATGTTGTCACAAACACCAAGTGGCTTTGTATCTCAAATGCTTCTTTCCTCAATCGTACACTTTAGACTTGGGCTTCCAACGGCAAACTTTCTCTCAAAAGCAGATTTACTAGATCCCGAAATTTTGGATAAAATTCTCGAATGGGGAGAGAATCTAGATGTTTTAGAGGCTGCACTATACGAGGAATCAGCTGCCGAATCAATGGATCAAAATTCTAGTACATCGCGAGCCGAATTTGCCATTGGCCAACTTAGGATGATGCAACATGCCGCAATTCAGCCTGGGCTTATCCCGCTTTCCAGCGAGGAGGAAGAAGGCTTAGCAGATTTGTTAACCTTCGCGCAAACAATCTTTGGCGGAATGGCAGATACGAGAGATGGATTTGCGGGAGATATTGAACATGAGCAACAATGAGAAGAAGGATTTGCTAGCTATCGATGATTTGATTGATGATTTGGACGACATAATTAATTGGGCAATCAAATACAAAAATGACGAATCCATTCACCAGGATTTCAAACCCCTAGAAGGTATGTCAATCGGGTCAATTTATGAAAAACCATCTACCAGAACTAGGGTGTCATTCGAAGTTGGAGTAAGTCGTCTCGGAGGACAACCCTTGACTCTACTTGCCAATGATATTCAATTAGGAAAATCAGAATCAATTGGGGATACTGCGGCCGTATTATCCCGCTTCTTGGATGGGATTACCTACCGGTGTTTTGGACATGCAGATGTAGAGGAATTGGCGAGAACGGCTACTGTTCCTGTAATCAATGCACTATCTGATTTACACCACCCTTGTCAATCTGCAGCTGATTTAATGGCTATACGCGAGCATGCTAATTCAGATGGTCACATCGCTTGGGTTGGCGATGGTAACAATGTATTTCACGATCTAGCTCTTGCAGGTTTAGCACTAGGTTATGATGTGAAATATGCTACTCCAGTTGGGATGGAGCCAGACTCAAAAGTACTTTCCCGATGTGAGGAGATTGCCTCCAAGACTGGGGCGAAAATCATTGGCACTAATGACCCAATTGAGGCCGTGAAAAATGCCGCAGTAATCTATACTGACATTTTCGTTTCTATGGGTGAAGAACACATGACTGACAAGTTTTCTGCCTTTGAAGGGTTTCAAGTAAATGAGGAATTAGTAGCGCATGCTCATCATGATTATGTATTCATGCATTGTTTGCCGGCACATAGGGGTGAGGAAGTTACTGATGCCGTGATTGACTCTCGGAATAGCATAGTTTTGGACCAAGCGGAGAATAGAATGTGGGCCCAAATGTCAATTCTTACTTATCTATGCAATAATGATGCTTGGCACGCCTACAATGAGATGTAGTTACATCAACGCTGCTAAAATTAGACCAATCATTGTTAGGGTCATTGAGATTTTAATCAATCTCGATGCAGCAGAGTCTTCTGCCAAATAGATATGTTTCTTTACACTCATCAATGTAAATAAACCAGGTGCTATGAAAATTATGTGGATTAGATCAAAAATCCCTAAGGCAAAGGGAGTAAGTAAAGCTACTAAAGTGATTAGCAAGATTACCCAAGATGCTAATCTAGCATTTTCAGCACCTGCTCTCATTGCGTAGGTATTTCGCCCTTCATCACCATCCATATCTTCGACATCCTTGATTATCTCACGAGATAAATTATACAGCGTTCCGATGAAAAACAAGGATACTGCCCGTTCATTAAGTGGATCAAACAACCCCGCCGCGCCGAATAAAACCACTAATCCGACTGATATTGATATGGCTAGATTTCCAGGTAATCCCCTATTTTTCAAACCTAATAAAATTCGGTCATCTTCATAATTTACTAGGAGAGTTAATGCGATAAGCCAGATGAAAATGGTAGGATACCAGTCTTGAAAATTGTCTGTGATATCATTTGCAATTTGCCCTGCTAGGAATAGTGAAATGAAGGAGATAGCGCAAGTCAATATTATTGCTGTAAAGGATAAAGATTTACTTATTCGACCAGAAGGTAAGGGTCTATCTGGTCGATTTATTTTATCTATTTCGAGATCAAGATAATCGTTTAGTGCATTCCATGATGCCATGAAAGAATATACTGACAATGCCAAGAGTGTTGTAATTTTGAGATTGTCACCTGTCGGGATATCCTCTAGAGTAAGAATTGCTCCGAGGAATACTCCTACAAATCCAGTAACACAATTTCCCGCGCGGAATAAATCTAGCCAGTCTCGAACCATTCCCACGCTTTACGGAAGACTATGTCAGTCTTCATTCCTTCCACGCTTAAACTGCTGGAATCAGGGGTTCGGTTGACAACGACCAAACGCAGACTGTGTAAACACTGCCTCTGAATTGACCTCTCTGATGGCCCACTTTAGAAAAGCGAGGATCTTTAGCTAGAATATTCCCCACTTGATTCATGGTAGCACCCCATCTAAATCTCTCATTTAGATGGTCAAATACCTCCACCGTATTGGCTGTTCCTTTTTCTTCAAGTAGCACCAATACGGCTTCTCGCAATCTTCGAGTACGAGACATCAGATAACCTCCACTGTGACTTTTCTCGATGCAAGAACTCGGGAATGCAATCCACTCCAACTAGAAGGGCTAACATTAACCTCTATCGCACGTTTTGGCATAGGTTGCCATAGACCTTCTGTAGCATTCCCATTGGATGAGTTGACCAACACCTCAGAATTACGCCTGGTAGATTTACCAGTTGTCTTGTTTAGGCTAGAAAATGGCACTACACGTACGGGTTCTGGTCGCTTTCTGTAAATTTGTTCTGTATCGCGGTTAAGACTTCGGTTCATGGGCCAATGTCGCTCGATCAGCATATCAATGAAGACAGAAGAGTGCAAAGTAAAAGTGAAAGTGAATATCTGCCGTAAAAATATGACCTCCATCGTTTTCAAATAGAGAGTCTCAGTCGCCGTGCTACCCGCTCGTGTAGTGTAGTTCGGTCCATCATGACGGACTCTCGATCCGTCGACCCGGGTTCAAATCCCGGCACGAGCACCATATACCAAATTGAGATTCAATTGAGATAGAATCTGTCAGAACGGTCTTAAATGGACCTACGTTGGAGTAGTAAGGTTCAGATGCGTGTAGAACACGACGTGAAGCTTACCTTTGATGATGTATTGATTAGACCTAAGCGCAGTACGCTGGTTTCGCGATCGGATGTTACTTTGGTTCGTGAATTCACTTTTCGACATTCCGATGCTACGTGGACCGGCGTGCCAATCGTTTCTGCGAATATGGATACTACAGGACTATTCAGCGTGGCTGCAGAATTACAAAAATACCAAATGATGACTTGTATGCAAAAATTCTACTCAACCAAGGATTATGCAGCTGCTTGGAATGATGGAATTAACCCAGAATACGTTGCTGTTACCTGTGGCTCTACCGACAATTCGTTCGATTTACTAAAGCGAAAGATGAGTACAAACTCCGCCACGAAATTGATTTGTATTGATGTTGCAAACGGGTATCGAGAGGTGTTTTTGGATTTCGTAAAGAAGGTCAGGAATGAATTCTCATCCTCTATAATTATCGCCGGTAATGTTGCAACCCGAGAAATGACCGAAGCGTTAATTCTAGCCGGTGCAGACATTGTCAAAGTTGGAATTGGACCAGGTTCAGTATGTACAACTCGGAAGGTAGCAGGTGTCGGTTATCCTCAACTTTCTGCAATTGCAGAATGTGCAGACGCCGCACATGGTTTGGCTGGACACGTTATGGCCGACGGAGGTTGTTCAAGTCCTGGTGATGTAGCCAAAGCCTTCGCTGCGGGAGCCGACTTCGTAATGTTAGGCGGGATGTTCGCTGGCCATGATGAATCGGGTGGGGAACTCGTCACTGGGGATAATGGGAAACAGTACAAATCATTCTACGGAATGTCCAGCGCCAAGGCTATGGAAACTCACTATGGGGAAGTTGCAAAGCACCGTGCACCAGAAGGTAAAGAGGTTCGAGTCCCCTACCGAGGGGCTTTGGAAATTACAGTTCAGGCTATCCTTGGAGGAGTTCGCTCTGCATGCTCATACGTAGGCGCTCGGCGAATCAAAGACTTGCCAAAATGTACCACATTCATACGAGTCACTCAAACTACTAATGAAGTATATCAGAGATTCAATGTAGATGAATAATCAATATTTCATAGATTCTAGTGGGCAAAAGCCTACATCCTAAATTACCAACAGATAGATGTGGATGAAATCCTAGTAATCGCTGCTATTGGCTCCTTCTTTGCTGCTGCATTAACGGTTCCAGCCGGTTTTGGGCTTTCGACTATGCTTACTCCATTCGCCTTGCTACTAATGCCGCCTCATGAGGCTGTTGCAGTAGTTGCAGTTGTACATGGTGCACACAACGCTGCAAAATGCTGGAGTATGTGGGATTCTGTAGATTTGACCGCCTTCAAGCATTATGGAATTTGGTTAGTTATTGGTGCAGTATTAGGTGCCATTTTACAGAATGAGGTGCCTCAAAATCCTTTATTGGTAATAATCGGATTATTTTTGATTTTTCTGCCAATTCTGACAGTATCAGAAAAATGGACTGGATATCGTATTCCAGAAGCAAATGACCGTATCGGCGGATTTGGTTCGGGATTCATGGGTGGGTTGTCCGGTCACCAAGGAGCTCTGCGTGCGATGTTCCTTACTCGCAGACTACCCGACAAAATGGCTTATGCTGCGACCGCGAGTATTCTGGCACTATGCGTAGACCTTTCACGAATTCCTGTATATCTTATTTTTAGGCCTGAGGAACTACTGGCACACTCCCAAATCACGCTAGTTCTAGTCATCTCGGCAATAATTGGAGTTAGGGTTGGGAAAAAGTGGTTGAAGGCTTTGAAATCGACATCGATCCATAATGGTGTAATGATTGGAATAGTTGCTAGTGGCATATTCTATATCTGGGAAGGATTGGCTTAATCGTTTCAAACGTCCAATACTACTTGTGCCATCCAACCAGGTCCTTCAAACGAAGGCACACCGTCAACTCCATCGACAATCTCTCCCAAACCTACTTCTCTCACAACAAGGTCATGGAGAGTTACTGCCTTGACCTCAATTTCCAATTCAACGTCTCTAGATTCAACCCACAAAACCTGTGCTCGGAGATACTCCTCGTCAATCGATAATTCTGATTCTACCAGCCATTTATCTTCGACATAGGAATTGTACAATACCTCTTCCAACCATCTGACGAGGGTGCGTTCAATATCTGCACTACCAAACGGTATACTCCATTCAGCAACGTGGCGTATGTGTCCGTCTAGATATTCTAATCCTCTATCAGAAAGTTGGACCCCCTGCAAGGCAAAGGCAGATTCCCTAAGAATACCTGTTGGGCTATCTGAGAATGCCCTAAACCCAATATCTGCAGTAGTAGGCATTACCCACCAAGACATATTCTCACCAATACGTCGGAGAGGGTGTTATGTGATGAAACCTAAGGCATACGAACTAATCGTTTGTACACAATTCTCCTTGACTGGGGAAACTAGTAGGGTCTTTTGGATTTGTATTCCATTTATTTTCACATTTGTTATTGTAGCCATCACCATCTGAATCAACGAAAGCATCTGCAGCATCGAATGGGTCGAAATCGAAGTAAAATTCCCATCCAGACCACATTCCATCATTGTCATGATCTTGGTGGTAAACCTCAGACCCGTCAGCCCATCCATCTCCGTCGGAATCGGCTAATACAGGGTCGGTCTTATTTTGGAATTCTTCGTAATTTGTATAATTCTCCAAATCATCATAGAAGCGACCTCCCTTATCGGTGGTTGGGTCGATGTGACATTCAGCATTTTGTGGATCGTCCCAACCTGGGCAATACCTATTCAGTAAATGCGTGCGATTCAGACCATCATCATCAAAATCTTCGGAGCCGTCATCTATACCATCTAAATCCGAATCGGGCATTCTGGGGTCCATTGGCCCTCTTGCACCAAGAGCATCGAGTGTATTGTTGTCAACCAGACCCAAGCTAATCGCTCTCTCGGATGCAGATACTTCCCAACCATCAGCTAGTAAATCACCATCTGTGTCATCGTCAACAGGATTTGTGTCCCACCTATCTGGGGCTTCTAGAGCGTTGAGAAGGGTGTCATTATCGATATCAAAATTAGAGTCTGGCATAGAACCGAATGACGGATCTAATGCCCATCTTCCATCATTAGGAATTGTGAATCCTGTTAAATTCATCTCGTGAATGAAATATTTAGGATCAAGAATACCATCGCCATTCCTATCCCCCGATGTTTGGAAACCCTTGAGGTAACTATCCCAAACCCATCCGCCAGGACCAAGTCCACATTCGATCATACTAGTACACCCGAATGGTAACCAATTTTGAGTGGTTACCCAAAGACTGTGGGAATTTGTATTCTGCTGAACTGAAAAGACCTGCATCTCCCAACCATCCGGTTGACCATCGTCATCGGTGTCATTGTCCAGTGGATTTGTGGCAGATTGCCAAGGTCGAGGAATATACAGGACCTCTCCTCCATCTGAAAGCCCATCATCATCAGTATCTGGATTGTTTGCATTAGTGATGTACTGGTCTTGACCATTGATTACCTCTTCTCCGTCATTCAAACCATCGTTATCTGTATCAAACATTGAGGCATTCGTGAAGTAAACTGATCCATTCCACATAAATCCGTCTACCGCTTCGGTGAAATCTTCCAATCCATCACTATCTGTATCTCTATCACTAGCGTTTGTGAACGTTTCAAAATATTCAACAGAATCTGACAACCCATCTCTATCTGTGTCGTAAACTCCAGGGTCTGAATAGACAGTAACATCTCGAACTCCCATATCCACGACTCTGATGGTCCAGCCGATTACCTCGATACCATCGATGAGACCATCGCCGTCAGTGTCCTGAACTAGTGGGTCAGTTGAACGTCCCAATATTGCCCAATCTTCTTCTGGCTGATTAAAATCTGTGTCAGGGCTAAACTTGGCACGATATTCATCTAGGTTGGTAAATCGCTCATGATCTTCAACAACGATTGCAAGGTCTTGTAGACGACTAATTACTTCCTGACCCACTTCGATGTTGATAGCGTAAACATATCCTTCGGTTGGGGTTTTGACGGGGATGTTTACATATTGGCTGTCCTGAACAGTTCTGACCCACATTACAGTGCGATTAACCTGTACAAAATCTCCGATTTCCACAACAATGCTGTGTACTGTGGAGATACCAACCAAATCAGTGTAGCGAACGGCTCCATCACCATCTGCATCATAGCCATCGAAATCAGGGTCTTCCTCCGCGTTGCTACCGTCGTTAGGATGGATGCCGCTATTGTACTCCCATCCATCTGGCATACCATCGCTGTCGGTATCGGCGACTAAGGGATTCGTGAAGTTGACTGCCCCCCAGGTGTAAGCCACCTCATATTCCTCTACATTGTTCAAGCCATCTTCATCAACATCGCCGTAGGCATCGGTGGAATTTGCGGGGTTTAGTAGGGTGTTGTAACAATACTCGAACCCGTCAGGCATCCCATCGCCATCTGTGTCCCAATCACCTGGTCCATTCAGACGTCCATCTCCATCCATGTCTTCATTAAACCAGGTTAAATCGCCAACCCCACTCATTAAATCAGTGTATGGTGCGTCCAATCGTATTGTTCCGAATTGAGGTACGCCGCAGTGAACTTGTAGGTCTTGGGAACCAAAACCGACTTCGATTCTGTCTGGAATTAAATCTCCATCGCTGTCTTCCTCCAGTGGATTGGTGTCGTATATTTCCTCAAGATAATTCGGTAGCGAATCTGGACCCTGCCTGTCGATATCTAAAACTGAATCACAGGAATGATCTCCATTTGGGCCAACCGGTAGGGAATTCCATGTGCTAGTCCCTATGATTAACCGCATTTCAGCCTCAACTTGAGGTGAAAGTAAAGGGCATCCCCAGTTTGGATTTAATGGGTCTAGTAAAGTCACAGGACCTTGGGGTGTTTGCACAGTTTCAGTGTATAGTGATTCCCAGCGATCATTCAAGCCATCGCCGTCACTATCGCTAGCTGTCGGGTTTGTACCAATAGCTGCTTCCTGCTCATTAGTCAGGCCATCGCGATCTGGGTCGCCGTAGGGGCCGTTGTCCGGGTCTGGGAAGGTTTCATTTTGTTCACCAGCATCTTCTCCATCGGCATTCGTATTTTCGATATCGCGTTCGTCTGGCTCCCCGCTGTCCAATGGATCCAATCCGTTAGCGACCTCCCAGCCGTCTTCTAACCCGTCTCCATCGGTATCGGGATTATTATCATCCGTACCGTACAGAGTCTGCTCCATCCTATCCGGAAGGCCGTCTCCATCCGAATCTCTTCCGGCCTGTTGCGCCTCAGCATCTGAGGATATGACATCTGAACCCGCTGGCTCAAATCCACCAGATTCGGTAGTCGAAAGTCCTGCGTCGATAATCGTGTAGAACCCTGCTAGACATAGTGTCACGGCAATCGCCGCAACTGCGTATTGATTGTGATTCAAAGCCAAAATTCTCACCCAACCCCTAACGGGGTTGCTATGTTGACTTAAGTCATGGATATAATGTTTCAGCGATAACGCATCTCAAACCTCAGTCTGCTATATCAACAGATGAGGACAAAAATAAGTCTACTGAGCCACTGTTAAATCTACACTTTAGTTTTCCACGCCTTCCGTGAGCACGTTCCCAGCAAGCCAATAATACGCCTCCTGAAATTGCTGGATGAAATGTATTTTTTAGGGTAATTTTTACACCTCCGTGTCCGTCAAATGACTCCGCAGATTCAACCGCTCCTAGACCATTCATCGACAGATGTCTACGTCCTATTCCAATCCAATCATCTGGCTTTGAAATTAAAATATGTAAGCCCGAATCAAAATGCATTTGCCTCATTGAATCAGCCGCTGAGGTCCACCATAACTTACGCTCCTCATCTGCAATTGGCCATTCGATATCTTGCCTTCCCGATTCAATGGTGGAAATATATGGAAGGCAAAACTCTTCAAATCTTAAAATCAGGTCTCTGTGAATAATAAATTTTCTTTCATTCATTAATGACCACACTCCAGGAGATCCTACCCTTAGGTCCTCCCAAGAGTCCTCTGTCAATTCGTAATTTACAAATTCATTATCCGAATTTGGCCAGATGAGGACTTGTTCGGTAGGGTTTGGTAAGTCCTTATGGTCAAGATTCAAACTAACAACTAGGCCTTCTTGGGAACTCTGAGACCAAACAAAACGGTGACGTTTTGCTGTAGCAATTTCCCATGCTGATGTAAGTAAACCAGAGCATATCGGGGATGAGGCGGGATTTTCAACAAGCAACCTAATTTCGTCCTCATCGTCTATTTTTCTATACACTCCAAGGCCTCTTGTTTGCCAATCTAGTAAATTTTCCGTCCAATTATTAGGATCTCTACTAGATGGGATTTTAACCCCAGAATTTTTCATGAAAAATTCCTGATGTTCTAAAGCCGCATGGGCTAATCTACGGCCTAAACTCTGATCTAGCCTCTGTTCTAAACCCAAGAACCATGTCTCAAATCCATGGGTGGAGAATCTAGCGCCGTAATGATTGATTTTTGAGGAAAAATTGTCTTTTATCAATCCATTAGAAAGGTATAACCATCGTTGTTTTATGCTTTCCAAAGGGTCAGATGTGGATTTTTTTCGATTGAAGAAATCAAAAAAACCCATGCGATCATCCATTGATGAATTTGTCAATTCGGTCGAAGGCTGTTGATAATACTTCGATGGGAGGCAAGCAGACCATACGAAAATGTCCTGAACCGAATTCAGGAGAGAATCCCGAGCCATGTACAACCAATACATGTTGTTGGTGGAGAAGATCTAGAACCCATTGTTTGTCTGAAGTTACTGATTCATCTGTAATCCTAACAAATAGGTAGAAAGCACCTCCTGGTGCTTCGCAATCCAATCCATCTATCTGTGAAATTCTATCCTTACAATAATCCAATCTTTGCTTTACTCTAGAACGATGGCCTTCTAGCCAATCGTGTTCATCAGTTAATCCAGCCAAGTATCCATGTTGTGCAGGAGTAGAAGCACACAACCGACTTCTCAATAGTCTCTCAACTCCATCGCGAACCAACTCTAGGCGACCTTCAGGGTCATGCCATGCCATGTAGCCAATGCGCCAGCCCGGAGCAAAGTATACCTTAGAAACCCCATTTAGAACGATTATTGGAGTGGATTTCGATCTTGAGGCTATGGAGCAAAGTTTGCCTGTGAAATCAAGTGCATCGTAGATTTCATCAGCAATAATGGTGCACTTGGGATATTCATTGGTGATCTCTAGTAAGGTATCTATTTCAGAGGAAGTGACTACATTTCCTGTAGGATTATTTGGATTAATTATTACCAATAGACGAACACTATCGTCCATCTTGGCTTTGATATCTTCCAGATCAATTCGCCAGCCATCCTTCGGATTGAGGCGATATTCAATTGTGCTTGCGCCATACATCTGAGGATAAGCCATGTAAGGAGGATAATGAGGACCGGGGGCAAGTACTTTTGTCCCCTCTTCTAGAAATGCAGCGAAGATTAATTGCAAGGCTTCGGTAACTCCGTGTGTAACATACACATCATCTTCTGAACAATTCCAGCCTTTGCCGGATTCAGCTTTGGCGATAGCCTGCCTAAGAGATGGGATTCCGTACGAAGGTCCGTAGCCATTGTCCTGAGAATCCAATGCATGTTTGTAGGCAGTAATCATATGTTCAGGGGTTGGTAATCCTTCGTATGCCAATGGGTCTCCAATGTTTAGCCGAATAATTTCATGCCCTTGCTTCTCTAACTCAACGGCAGGAACAACAACATCTCTAATCGCATATTCGATTGCAGCGGCACGCTCAGAAACATCAACTTGTTCGACCATTTCTTTCACAACCCGAGAATATTACGAGCAGCTTCCAATGCATCGGGTATACCATCCGAGTTTGAACCACCGCCTTGAGCCATTGTCGGACGCCCACCCCCTCCTCCGTTTATGTGTCCGGCTATGGCGGCAAGAATCTCTGTGGCGTCATGTTTCTCAGCCGCGAGTGAACCTTCAGTGATGGCGACGATTAGTTTCCCGCCTCCATCTCTAGTTCCAAGAACCGCTAGAGTCGGATTTTGAGGATCCCGTGTTAATTGGCTTAGCATAGACATAACTGCTTTCATGTCGCCACCAACTTCCATAATGGCATAGCGAATTCCTTCTTTTTCTATGGCGCCATCGCCGCCCCCACTGGTCCGCAGTCTTACGATTTCGGCTTCCAACGATTCAATCTTCTTCTGCTGAGATTTCCACTCATCAAAGAAACGTGAGACCGCACTTGGAAGGTCATCTGGAGATACCCCAAGGACTTCGCTTGATTCGTTCAAGAGGCGTTCCTGAATTCGCGCGTGCTCGCGTGCCGTCTCCCCTGCCACGATTTGCAGACGCTCGACCCCGTCTTGGACTTGACTAGACCGGATGATGCGAAGTTCAGAAACTTCACCGGTATTGTCGTGATGCGTTCCTCCACAAGCCTGCACATCGTGGTCGCCGATTTTGATTATTCTAATTTGACTATGTTTAGGTGGGCCACCCTGGTATAATTCAAAGCCGAATTGCACGTCAGCTTCTGCTCTATCTAGGACTAATTTTTCTACAACAGGATTCTGTTCGATTATGTCATTTGCATGATCTTCAATCTTATCCAAATCATTCCGAGAAATTCGGGAGTAGTGAGTTAAGTCAATTCTTGCATAGCGCTCACCCTTGTTCGAACCGGCTTGCCATATATGTGGGCCTAGTATCGCACGAGCACTACCGCCTACGATGTGGACCGCAGTGTGGTGATCCATTAGTTGCCGTCTTCTTTTCCAGTCTATTTTACCTGAAATTTCTCCTTCTTCAACAGAGCAATTAGTTAGGTGATATATTACTCCACTTTCTATTCTAGTATCAACCACTCTTGCGGTTCCTAAATGTCCCTGGTCGCCCAGTTGACCGCCTCCCTCGGGATAGAATAGAGTACTGTCCAGAACTACAGAATGAGTAGGCGGTTCCACAACCTCTGATGATAGATTTAGTGAGTCGATTTGTGTTTTAGATAATGGCTTGCAACCTAGAACCGCTGCACTGAATTCAGTTTTACTTGTGTCAGAATAGTAATCTTGTCGAGTAGGAGGGAAGTTAGTTTGGAAAATTTGCCCTTTTTCGTTCCCCTTTGCAGCGGCCTTTGTTCTCTCTGCATTTCTAGCCGCCATATCTGCTGCGAAACCCACTCTAACAGAGAGATTCTCCCAACCTAATTTTCTTGCTATTGAAACTACCATTTCCGGATTTAGACCTCTTTCTTCTGCTAAACGAAATAGTATTTCGTCTGGTGCATTATGAGCATCTTGTGGAAGTTCTCTAAGTGCAGTTCTAACCGCAGCTTCACCCTTTCTCAACATCTCATGATAGCGAGCCTCTTCTAAGTCTAGAATGGTCAGAATTCCTTCCCTACTCTGGACAAATCCAATCATATCGAGGTGAGTGTCGATGTGATGTGCAGCCAAATCTCGTAGGGGGACATCGATTCCTAAATCTCCCTTCATTCTACAAACTCTACGCGCCATCATTCTAACAAGATAACCCGCCTTTGCATTACTGGGCACTAAGCCATCACCTAACATATTGCTAATTGCGTGCATATGATCAGGGATTGCATAAATCGATGAAAGAGGTTCAGTGACGCGTTTTAAGTCGGAAACCGATATGTCCACACCCCCGTCTCCCAATCTTTCGACGAGTCTCTGGTACAATGAGTCGACATCGGTTCCAACATCAATATTGAGAATTCCAGCAAGTTGAGATAATTCTGCAAGTAAGTCATCTGTGTCGACACCCAACCCTAATCCTTCCACCATCGAATCAAAACCGGCGATTTGTTTCAGCCATTCTACAGACTCCGGATAGATTGCTTCGTAAATTGTAGAGGTCCCTGCCGCAGCCCAACAAAACCTCTCCAAACCATATCCCGTGTCAATAATCTGCAGGGGCATTTCTCTGTATCGAAGTCCTTTGATTTCGACATCTCCGTCTTCATGCTCCTCGAGATTCATGAAAACCAAAGTAGCTAACTCCAGCCCACCGACAATGACTTCCAGAGCCGGACCTGCATTTCCGCCTCCGGACCAGGGATTTTCGATATAGGTGATATCAGCAGGCTCTATTCCAAATGTGTTAACCAGCATATCATCACAATATCGAACACATTGGTCGATCCAGTAAACCACAGCACCATCATCTGGTCGATTAAAGGCATGATGGGCCATCATTTCAAAGGTGGTTAAATGCCTACCAGAACGGCCTACTGCTGCTACATCGGTTAATCGAATACAGGGCTGGCTAATCCCCAGAGGATTTGCAGGTGGAGGCACTAATCCACTAGTTACATGCGGTTGGAAATCAGCGATTGAGGCTATGGTCAAGTGAATATCATCTCGCCATCGAGCCAATACTGGATAAGGGTCGATTCTAGCATGTCCTCTCTGCTCAAAGTAATCGAGGAAGGTCTCACGCATGGCATCTTTCAATTCTTTTCCACGCATAGGAAATCCCTTGATTATCGGGTTGCCAATAAATGTGTATGAGTCTTCAACCGTATCACCAGAAGTTGTACGATTTTCGTCTCGTGACCAAAACCGGAGACCAGTGACAGAACAAACTCTGCATGAGTGACCTGACTCTTCCCAGAAGGGAATATTGGTCTCTCCGAACTTCATCACTGCCCCTCCCTACAGTCTACCCATCGGACAAGTCGTCTTGAAAGCAATTGTTCATTATGCTGCGTCGCGTTGAAATCAATTGTGCTTCACGAGTTGTCATGAGCGCTGCTTGGCGTGAGCATCTTGACAGTGATGGAGACGGGCGAATGCGCATCTCCAAACATGGTTCTATGCTCACTGATGCAATATTAATTTCAGATGAAAAGCATATGCACGCTCACAGTGATGACCGTTCCCCCGAGCAACTCTGTAACACTGCTGGTATGCCAGGAATTGTAGGTGATGCCTGGGCAATGGCTGATTGGCATTTTGGCTATGGCTTTCCAATAGGAGGGGTAGTGGCTACGGACGTAAATACAGGTGAATTAGGTGGTGCAATTTCCCCGGGAGGAGTTGGATTCGACATTAATTGTGGAGTTCGACTATGTTCCATGGATGTAGAGATTTCAGACATTGATTCAAAGTCGTTAGTTCGTACTCTTGCAAATCAAATCCCCGCTGGCGCTACTAGCAAAGGTGGACTTCAACTAGATGAGACGACTATGGCTTCTGTGCTTTCTGAGGGGGCAAAAGCTGCAATTGACATAGGGTGGGGTGAATCAGAAGACTTACTGGCAATAGAATCCAATGGATTACTGGAGAGTACTGAGAGAAATGTGGGGGAAAGAGCTCAGAAACGTGGAATGAAGGCTCTGGGAACATTAGGTTCAGGCAATCACTTCCTTGAATTGCAAGTAGTAGATAGAATAGAAGACCCGGTTGCAGCGGAGGCCTACGGTTTGCGAGAAGGTCAAGTCACCGCCATGATTCACACAGGATCAAGAGGACTCGGCCATCAGGTATGTAGTGAACATGTGGCGAAAATAGAAAGTAAATATCAACGCGATGGAGACCACTGGGTTGCTCAAGCTTGGGATTATCGTTTACGCGATAGACAACTCGCAGCGGCACCGATTTACAGTAGGGAAGGAACAGCCTACCTTGATGCGATGCGAGCTGCCGGAAATTACGCCTTTGCAAACCGTTCTGTACTAACACAAAGGTTGAGAAATACGCTCAGAAATCAACTAGGCTCGGACGGTGAATTAGATGTTGTATACGACGTTAGTCACAACATAGCGAAAGTTGAGGACCATATTGTCCATGGTAAATCTTGCAAATGTTGTGTACATAGAAAGGGGGCAACTCGAGCACTTGGTGGAGATCATCCAGAACTTGCAAGTAAATTCTCGAGTGTTGGACAACCTGTTTTGGTACCAGGAGACATGGGGACTGCCTCGTGGGTTTTAGCTGGGCCAAAGAAAGGGGCTAATGATGCATTTTCTTCGTCTTGCCACGGAGCAGGAAGACAGTTGTCTAGAACTGCAGCAAGGAAATCCGTCGATTCATTAGCCCTTAGAGAAAGACTTGAGGCCTCGGGAATTCATGTCCGAGCGAAAACTCCGAATGTGCTTGCCGAAGAAGCGCCTGAAGCGTACAAAGATGTGGACGAGGTAATCGCTCTTACAAATGCCGCAAACCTAGCTAGACCTGTTGCCAGACTAAGGCCATTCGCTGTAATTAAAGGATGAAAAATATCACTGTTTTTCACGATATTCAATTTCTATGACATCGCCGTCTTCCATGAGGTAATTTTCATATTCGAAATTCTGTTGACCGTTTACGAACATTACAACTTCGTTATTGTCGTTTGCAACTTTATTCAGGATATGTGTGTC
This sequence comes from Candidatus Thalassarchaeaceae archaeon, assembly GCA_023268715.1. Lineage (GTDB taxonomy): Archaea > Thermoplasmatota > Poseidoniia > Poseidoniales > Thalassarchaeaceae > MGIIb-O1. The sequence goes on along the minus strand of JALRLV010000003.1, from coordinate 99,890 downwards.
ATCGAATTGTTCCCCCCAAATAGAAAAGAAAGCACCAACTGGCGCCTCCATAGCTCCCGGAGTTTCTATGTGTAGCCTTCCAGTATCGTCATGTGTATGTACTCCACGCATACCATTCGGGCAGACTTGATCTGTAATCCCAATATCTTCCGGGATTAGAATGTTATTTCCATTAATGGTTATTGAAACAGTTGCATGAATGTGAGAAATACTTCCACTATGGTCTGCTAGACAGACTTCCAAAACCTCCCAATCCGGGATTCCATCAGTGCTTGATTCAGAATCTAGTAAAACAACACCTGCAAATGCTATGGTACAGAATAAGCCTGCTGCGAGGACTACTTGCGCTTGATCCATGACCTGCCGACCGGTCAAGCCATAATGAATGATATCCTGAGGAAGTTTGTGGTGGATGCGGGTTCGACACCTGAATGGTGGGATTCTGCAAAACAAGCAATTTCGGCCTCAGATACTTTGCTAAATGGTGTAATCGAAGAATTTGAAGAGCCTCGGTTAAGCAGCCGAGGAGATTTGTTTGCGACATTAATCAAATCAATCGTTGGGCAACAAATTTCCGTAATCGCAGCTTCTGCAGTTTGGTCTAGATTGTTTGACCTTGTTGGCGAAGTAAATCCAGAATCTATACTTGCAAAAACCCACGAAGAACTCAGGCAAGTAGGTCTGTCAAACAGAAAGGTGGAATATATAGTAGGAATTGCCGAGGCTTGGATAAACGGATTTGGTGAAATCGATTGGGATATAATGAGCGACGAAGAAGTAATCGAGGAACTTGTAAAATTACGCGGTGTTGGACGGTGGACAGTTCAAATGCTGCTAATCTTTGCCTTGTTACGTCAAGATGTTTTCCCAATTGATGATATTGGATTAATCAGAGGAATGGAAAAATTATACAATTCGGGAAAAACATTGGAAAAACCTCAGTTATATGATATTTCTGAAAATTGGAAACCATACCGCACTCTGGGCGTCTGGTACATTTGGAGATCAATAGATCCAGAACCGGTGGAATACTGATTCACATCGAATATCCGCGTTTTGGTTGGTTTGGAATATGAGGAGTATTGCCGGATTGAACTCCATCCGCTTCCTCCATAATTATCGTAAGAAGGGTATGAACTAGTGTCCTCAAATCCTCTAATTCGCCCCTCAATTCTTCTACAGTAACCTCATCGCTATGCTGGTCCATATCCCCATCCCCCATCGAGGAGAATTCATCTCCCCAAACAAAAGTTCGGAATTCTAGGGTCTATAAACTCAACAGGTTAGCATAAGGACTAAATTGGGTTTCACATATAGTTCAGACGTATTTCGAATCTATGAGTGTCGCATGAATTCATTAGTTATCATCTTCTTCATACTCATCTTCTTCATACTCATCTTCTTCGTAGTCTTCCTCATAATATGAGTCCTCATCGTCGTAATAGTATTCGTCATCACCACTTCTTGACCTGCTAACAAAGAATCCTACCATTGCTACTGCGACAAGGAAAACCCCTCCCATAATGAGGTATACCATTGTATCTTCACTGGCACCTTCGTCGACGATTGGTGCTTGAACAACTAATCCACTTACTGGGTGTGCAGGGTTGTCAAAATCATCGTCAACAATGATGTACAACACAGGTTGTCCTGGAGCTCCTGCAACCCACTCAAACTTAGCATATACCGATGATGTTTCCGCCGACAATTCTAGGTCTACACTCGCCTGTTCAGTCACCCACTTTCCATCTTCGGTGAGTTCGTATAGGTTAATCTCTATTGTTCCATCTCTCTTACCACTGTTGGACCAATATGTTTCGATCACAACCGTTGTATCTTGGAGAGGGTCTTTTGGAGTAACAACAACGTTGTCAAGAGATGGATTGAACTCCATAACTCTCAGGGCAACGGCTCTTGGAGATTGTTGACTACCCAAGCCCTGGATTTCATTTCCTGACTTATCGGTTGATGTCACCCAGAATAATATCCTATCCCCATTTTGAATTTTATGTCCCTCGAGCATTGGTGTAAGGTCCAGCTTTCCTTGGAATACTTCCCTTCCTTCTTCAGATAGCAATAAGGCTAGAGTTCCGGTATCTTCTGTTCCTGCAACCATCTGGTTATCTCTCAGGTATACCCATGCGACTTCAAGATCAGAATCAGGCATACCGATTTCATCCACAATAATCAACGAAACTAGAACTTCTTCAAGGAGATCAGATTCAAGCACTGTCAGCGAGGAATCCGGATAATTAATTTGGTCAAACAAGACGGTTGGCGATTTACTGTCTACTGTGATATGACCGTTAGTATTTGTCGATGTAGTTCCGCTTCCGGGCACATTAAGCACGGTTGTGGTGACATTCATTGTAGGATTGTATGGTGGTATACCTGGAAGTGTCAAAGTAGCGTACCACTGACCATCATTATTAACATCAGCAATCGAACTGAGTTCCTGTGTTCCGTAAATTAAAGTCATCTCTACTTGCAAGTCATCTGGCACTTCTGTGAATATTTCTCCAGAACCAGCAAAGAATACACCACCGGTCATTCCGAATTCATCACCTTGTCTCAAGAAGAGGTGAGTATCGTCTGTGGCGACTATAGGTGGTGTCAAATCAGACATACCGGAAGCTACGGCAACGAGCGAGTTATCCAGTACCCAAGTTAAGTCTCCAATGTTATTCAGATAGGCGACTTCTGTAATATCGTCAATAATACTGACACTTGGCTTGCATCCAAATTGGCCTTCTTCCCATGGATATTCCCAAGACAATTCGAATGTCATTGCAAGTTCTATTACCGATTGGGTGATTTGAGTGGTCTGTACTGTAAGTGGAGACACCATAGAGTCGTCTGCAGTCCATATTTCACCGGTCCCGGGATTGTAGGATACTTCGCCTAGATTATCATCGAGGCGATCGCCGCATAGCATTATGGTGATATTATCCAAGGTTTGCAAACCATTAGGTTCGCTTATTTGCATCGTAAAAGTATGAGGGACACCGGCCAAAAGATATCCGGTTTTCCTGTCTAGATTGAATCCATTGTTCACGATTTCAGTCGGCTCATCAGTGGCTACTATTACACTAGCCCAAGAGTTGTCCGCACCTGGTCCACCGCCAGTCCCTCCTTCTTGATAAGTCAAGCCAGCCCAATCTGTTCCTTCGAGATAGATGTGAACCTCACCATTGAAAGATTGTCCTGAAACGTCGATTCCTGCGAAACTTACTTGTTGCTCTCCTGTCATTCCAGTGGAAAGTAATTGAACCTGAGAAAGATATTCTTCGACTTCAGCAATACCATTTGAGTTTAGATCGTCCATGTCTGCTCTCCAGTAATGCATGGTTAGTGTTTCACCTCTAGCCTCTGGCTCTTCTACAGTCACATACAGGCTGAGTGATTGAGACGGATCCCAGACCGCACCGTTAGCATTTTGCAAACCAGACGGAGTCATTACCTGAAGCGGTCCTGCAGTTGGAGGGGTGTAGTCATTGACCATAACCACAATCGGTGGTTGGCCAGATGTGTCTTCGCCGCCTATAGAACCAGATAGTGGGCCAATTCTAAATAGTTCAGGAGATGCTGAGATTTCGGATAGTCCCATTGGAGTGCTGAATGTTCCAGAGAACACTCCATCGTCAAAGGAATCCAAGAGGAAGAGGGACCCCGATAGATTAAGTCGAACTTGGAAATCAGATGCAGTTGGCCTGGTATCCAAGGAATTCTGGAATCTGACTGATCCTGTGATGTTAATGTCACTACCCTCCAAAATTGGGAAGGGGTAAAAGGTCGAGAACTGATTTGACACCAGACGTCCAAACTGGTCACGAATTTCAAATGAATCAATTTGTAAATCATTTTCTACCGCATTTCCGAAAATACCACTTACGGAATTAGCGGGCCATATAGAAGCTCCATCGCTGTCTAATGCTTGGGCAATCCAATTGATTCGATCAACATCATTCCAGTTCCAAGAAATATCAAATTTCCAAGTTACCTGAACTTCCATCCAACCATCTCCCCCATCAACAACCGATACTTCACTAGCAGATGTATCGAGAGACATCAACTGAGAACCAGATGTCTGAGAGAATGTAACTGAACCAGAAGTCATTCCCCATGAATCATCGTCAGAGTTACTCACCTCAAAGGAAACAGTTTCTCCATCCGATGCGTGACCGTCCAATAGTATGGTTTGCAATTCAGAATTATCATACAAATGTCGGTGAATTGTCACTATCTCATACATCGTACCATCAGGATAGAAAACTTGTGGTACGTTGAAATCCTTGTTCTTAATCATTAATTCATGCTCTATCTGCCCATTAATCGATATCTGCCCAGCAGGTGCGGTGATATTTGTTGGAATGTTAATATTCACAGCACCCGGGTTATCCGCGGCAGCTGTAGTATGGTAAGCTGCTAGAGAATTAGTCAAATCTGAAACTGTCTCATACAATGAGTAAGATATTGCTAACCTAGATAGAGTAACTGTTTGGGTTGTAGAACTCTCCAATGTAACATCAACTTCTTTCCAATCTCGCGAATTGGCATTCGTATCGGTCCATGAACTACCCATGGCTGATATGGATGCAACCTGATTTGGAGAGAATGTGAAGTAAGTCAGATATTGATCTGAAGAAGATGTATATTTTTGATATCCATTAATTCCTATGTTTATTGAACTATCGAAGCCATCAGCATCAGATGTGATAGCCAACAGTCCTGAATGGGCAATAGCGCCATCCGGAATTAGGATTGTCAAACTCTCCTGCACTCCCGAAGTGAGTGATAATTCTAATGAAGTGGATCCCATTTGATTGGGGTTAGAACTTGCTTCTTCCGCTAACATTGTAGTCTGCCAGCCGAGATGCCCGCGTCCATTGGAGTATGGGAAATCCCAATCGTCTGTCTGGTCTTCCGCAACATCAATTGCAACATCTCTCGCGGGCTCGGCATAAACCGGTGTAATCCACATCTCATCGATGAATCCATTCGGAGGCAGAGTTACTCGAATCCCATATCCGTCGATAGGATTAGTGAAGGAAACATAACCTCCCTGAGTATTATTCGCGATATCGTTTCCATTTTCATCCAAAATCGCTACAAGAACATTGTTTGAGGCATTTCCAAGGAAGTTAATTCTCTTAATTGGCCTGACCGAATCTAAGTACTCGGATGTGATTGTACTCGTAACGGCTGTTGCGTTAAGCAAATCATCAATCACCTCAACTCCAGATGGAATATTCCAGCCGTTGAAATCGAATAATTCAGCGGAAAGAATCCTTGGGCCTCCAACCTCGACATGCCTGATGATTGGAGTGGAAATAGTACTTGATGAAGACAATTCTAATCTTACCTTAACAGTCGGGTGGGTTTCAGAATCTAGACCTGCCAAATTAATAGGGAAATCAAGCGATTCAAAACCGATTATTGGCTCTTCGGTAACAGCATCAATAATCGAACCGGTCACTGTCGAATTTTCATCTATTTTACCCTCAATTTCAACTATACCCAAGTTGAAAGAATCTAAACCATTCAATTCAATTGGTTGACTCATCCAATCACCAGGGCTACTGAAATGCCCCTGCCTAACTCCAACGTTGTCGATGAACCATCCTTGTTGGCCAGAGTATCCGTAGCCGTACTTATCCGCGGCTATGAATTTGAATTTTACATCACTACCTGCCCATTCAGCCATCGACACCTCATATGAGGTGAAGTCAGTATCGCCACAACTCTCATCAGTCCAAATTGGCATACCGTCAAGATTAGTTTGGATGTAAGAGAATGAAGAGTAACTCGACATAGTTTCTGAGTACCATCCCGGATTCACAAGTTCCCAAGCCCCTCCATCAACCTGAACCATCAAAGCTCCACCGTGCATGTTACCTTGCCAGTTGCTGTATGACCAGCACATCCACATCTCGAATGTGAAGAAAGATATTCCCGATTCAGGTACTGAAATATTAGGGGTGATTAGGCTTGCCTCTTGCACACCACCTTGGAATGAACCTCCAGCTCCAATGGCATATAGATAAGGGAAGGAAGCAGCTTCACTAGGACCAAAATCATCCGAGATTATCGGAGTCAAATCCCAGCCGCATGTTGGTGAGTTTGAACAAGTGTTGGTGCTTGTTCTGGTAAAACCATCCATATCGTCAGATTCAGGCTCTGTAACAGCTGAGTCCTCAAAGCCATGCTGATTGTCTATGAAACCCGAATTTAGAGTAAGGAACCTCCACTCATTTCCAGTTGGTGTAGTTGGAGTGGTTGCATCCAAATAAACGCTGTATAGAGTTGCTCCAGTTGAGTCGACCGGTCTAAAACCGAAGACTGTCAGACCCTCTCTACCATCTGGGTCCGAAGTACCTCCTGGAGAGCCATATCCTACACTACTGTCTGTCTGGACTACAAATCGAATAGTTATGTTAGCAACTTGGTAAGCAGTTGGCACGTCTGGCTTAATGGTAACAAGCCCACCACTGTCATCTCCGTAACTGTTACCATCCATGTCTGAGTATCCATAACCTGGGATGGCTCCTGATCTAGATCGACATTGAGTCGTAGTACTGCTACTTGTCGAAGTAATGTCAATCCAGTTGCCGCCATTATTGTTTGAAAGTTCTATGCAGGCATTATCCCAGCCCGAACCTTCTAAATCCCAATGAAGATCGAATTCAATGTCTGTAGCGCCTGTCAAATCTAAGCCAGAGTATGTGAGATAACCCAATTTGTTGTGCCCGTAGTAACAGTAACCTGTGTACATGTATGCAGCGTATCCATTCACATCACACCCGTGATGCCACGCCCCGCTATTATCACCATCATTGTGATAATTTATGTTATCAAGGAACCAGCCCGCTGAGCCGGTTGAAGTTAATGCAGTTACTACCCTAAATCTGAATTGAATTTCGGTAAAGGTAGTAATGTCAGAGATGTTTGATAAATTTGTGAATGAGGAAACCCAACCACTAACCGCATCGCCGCCGAAAACTGGAATTGTGCTTGAAGAGGGTGTGCCGGATACATCAAGGTCACCCATCGAAATTGAATGAGTGTATCCTGACTCTAAATCAGTCCATGTCCAACCACCCCAGCCTGCTGAGCCATTTCTCAATCTATGTTCAACCCAAAGGCCGTCACCAGATTCTACGTCATACCAGTGGTCAAAAGAAAACGAGTAATTCACGTGAGTATCTGGGTTTGCGGGAATGTCAGAGGATGGTAAAAGTAACCAAGCATCTGTGCCAGGGTCTAATGCTTGACCTGGTAAAGTACCTACTACTACTTCTCCTTCGGAGGGAGCAGATGGAACAACACCATGAGCTAATTGTTGTTGATCACCGACAATGGTTCCGCCTAAATCAAGCAAGGAAGCAAACCAAACTTCTTGTCCGTTACAGAAATAGAATTCTCCTTCGATTTCAGAAGCATTTAGAGAGGTATTTTTATCGTAATAAATTGAAAAATCGTTCCCCCAAATAATATGTGTCCCTCCATAGGGACAATTTGAGTCCCCAGTTGTGAGTGTATAATCCATAACAGTTACAGTACTATTTTGGACGGTACCATTAACGTCTCCAGCTGGAGGTTGTCCTGTTCCATTTTCGATTGTCATATTTGTCTGGCATAGGTTTTCTGTGGAAGTGATTTCATCATCATCTAGGGTGAGGTCAAAGTCTAGATCGAAACCCGAAGATAGATTGTAAAGAAGTAAATCCCCACATTCAGTCGAAGGTGCGATTGGGTTTTCTACTTGCCAAAGATGTTCACCTGGACCTGAGTGATAATCATCCGCCATTGCAATTGTGAAATTGCCATTATCATCAAAGTTCCACACGGACGATGTACTTCCGTCGTCATACATTGTCAAGTTGTCGTCCAACACTGAACCAGTCGCCCCGTCATACGTCCCGTTGTCGAAATCATCACCGCTTATTGAAATCGAGTCAAGGTTAGACGAAGCCATTGGATTGCTATTTACTGAAATCCAGCCATCAACAATAGTTTCGTTACTTGGAACGCTGAAGGCATTCGTGGTTACCCCATCATCATCAGGATTAATTGGCGTGGTAATAGTCCAATTTGTAACTCCTGCACTGGCTAATGGAGCGAATATCATTAACAAAACAAGGGCGGTTGCTAGTCTGCGGCGGCTGGCGGGCATGGCCCTAACAAGCATGTTGAGATTATATACAACTCGGTCCCTGTTCTACGAACAGGAGGAAATGGAGGGAAAATTGCACAATTTGTGCAATAACTAATTTTGGAGAAAAATAACTACAATGGAGCCACTGGGGGGAATTGAACCCCCGACCTTCGCCTTACCAAGGCGACGCTATACCCCTAAGCCACAGTGGCAGTGAGCGCGCCACCGAGATAACCGATTTAACGACTGCGGGATGGAGTAGGCAATTTGAGACCCATCAAGGTTGCAAAGATATACTGCGTCAGACTAAAGTCAAGTTCGTATCTCGAAGGATACAGGCCGAGGTCGCATAGCCTGGTATTGCGCATGACTGGAAATCATGTGGGTTCTACCCTCGGGAGTTCAAATCTCCCTCTCGGCGCCACTCAAACTCAACCCCTCTGTAAAGGGTTTAGATTGCCATTTAGCAATCCCAGACTCAAGTGTATTTCTTATGGGTGATTCTTCGCGGTGTGATGCGTGGAGGAAGTTGAGGTCGATACAATCGATGAGGATTTGGCTGATGCAAGCCAAGTTCGACTGAGTGATGTAGAACTTCCTTTCAAGTTAGAAGAACGTAATTCTAGATTAGCCCCTTTGGATTCACTAATCCAAGAATACACCTTTCATGGAAAGATGATATTTCAACAATGGGGAGTTACTGAAGCCATGGTTATTGGCATTGGCACTCTATCAATAATCCTCGGCGCTTGGGATCTAGGTATTGGCGAAATAGCATCTGGAGGTGATTACAACAGATGGGGTCTTTACGGAGATGAAGCAGGATTTCTACACGTCAATGATTTCTCACTTATGTTGGCTTTACTTTCAATAATTGCCTGGATTGGCTTCTTTGCTTTGCTTTGGACAAGATTCCCACTCATGAGAGAAAATCTTGTCTGGTTGATGATAGCAACATTAGCAGTCCAACTTGGATTTGTGGTCAGCCATTCATCAGCCACTGACTTCCCATTCGGCACAAGTGCCGGAAATTGGGCAGGTTTTGCTATAGGAAATCTAGTTCTAATTTTCCTTGCGGTAATTGTTGTACACAGAGCAGTAATCGAAACTAGAGATATACATGTCGAAGAGCGGCATACGCATCCTGACCCGAGGGTGGTTCAGAAGGCATGGAGAGATCATAGTCTGAAAGCATGGAGCTTGAATTTGGCAACATGGATGATATTCCTGAATATTTCATCTTGGGCTGGAGCTCATGCGGTTTCTCCTCGTCCACCAATTGAAAATGATATGACTCTGTATGTGGTAATTTATGCGTTGTTTGGAATTATTTCTATGGCTTTGCTCGTCCATGTATTGTGGTATCCACAATTTATGTTAGGCGCAGCAGGAGATCGTATTCAATCCGTTCGAGCAAGGGAAGTTGCGGGCGAATTTGTTCCTAAGAAGGCAAGCCGGAGCCAAGGATCTTGTCCAATTTGTAGTGCCGATTCCGTTGCTATCAGAAATCAGGATGGTAGTATTCAGGTGCCGTGTTCGAATTGTGATGGAAATGGTGCTCCGGGTACGGCTTGCACGGAATGCAATACAATAATACCAGCAAGAATATCTTGTAGGGAGTGTGGTTCAAGCACCACTGTAATGAGTCACTTTTCACGATCTGATGCCTGGTAATTTCACAATTTGGAGTGATCTAGGATGGGATGGTATATCGGATTTATCATCGAAATTATTCTAGAATTCTTTCCAAAGAAAAATAGGGATTTTTTGATTAAAAGTTTCAAATATTTAGGTTGGACTCTACTTCTTTTAGGGGTTATTGCAATTGTTATTGGATACACTACTTCTGAACCGCAGTCTGGTTTCTCTGGACTGGGAAATGCGATACTTTTTCTTGGCGGGGGTATTTGTTGTTTAGTGGGATTTTCCTTTATCACGGGATGGTTTTCTGTGTGGCAATCAAGAAGCCTGTATGATTATGACCATGAACACTCTTGGTCAGAAATCAGAGGTAGTATGGTGAATGAGAATTCTAATCAATATCAGGATAGTGAATATAGAATAGAGCCAACAATCGAAAATCCATCTGAAGTTAACAACCCAACAAACGACACCAGCGCATTGCCATGGTTGATCGGCTCAGTTTCTACATTAGCATTTATCCTAGTGGCTTCAGTCATTTTCCTTTGGCTTAGATCTGTGGCAGATGAGATATTGATTGGAGGACCTCCACCAACCTTGACCGGATGGGAGCAATCTTACCAAGAATTGACAGGATTCGACGAAATATCAGGATTAGATGGAAGTGGTGTTGTAGTTTGTGTAGTAGATTCTGGCATCGAAATGAGTCATCCCGATTTACAGCACCTTGCATTAGCCGGTTGGTTAGATGTAATTAATGGCCAAAATGAGCCATATGATGACGAAGGTCATGGAACCGCAATGGCAGGAATTATTGTTGCGAAAAATGGGCTCAGCGGAAATGCTCAAGGTGTTGATTTATTGGTTGCAAAGGCAATAGATTCCAATGGAGAAGGCACAGATACCGGAATAGCTGAGGCGGTGGATTGGTGCGCCGATAATCAGGCCGACATTATCTCATTGAGCCTAGGCGGCGAAGGAGGGATTGGTTTTGCTGGAATTACTACTGACCAACTGGAAAGCGCGGTTCAAGACGCTATTGATCAAGGAATATTCGTGATTGCGGCAGCGGGAAATGATGGACAGGACGATGATGGAGACGTGTCCTCACCTGGCTCAGTAGAGGATGTGATATGTGTTGGTGGAGCGACTAGGCTAGGCAACGTTTGGAGAGGAAGTTCACAGGGAGATAATGATGGTAGGCTTTGGCCTCCAATGTTACCTCGTTCGGATCCAGATATGAAACCCGAAATTTTGGCTCCCGGAGCGGAAGTCCCCATTCTATTTGCGGGAGGCGCAGGAGATGGCGCATGGTGGGGTTGGGCAAGTGGAACCTCAGCTGCTACCGCTTGGGTCTCGGGAGGATTGGCAATAATTCTCGAAGCCCACCCTGAGCTGCAAAGAGAGGGTTCTTCAGGTGGCCCAAATGCAATTGAATTTATCAAGACACAATTGAGCCAAAATTCACAAATGGACAATGGACAATCTGAACATGATGACAAGTTTGGTTATGGAATATTTAGAATTGATTTGATGTTAGAGGCATTGAGCAATTCGAGTTCAGAAGAAGAGGCGGAATACTCATCTAGTTATCTACAACACATCGACATTAACTATTCAAATCAGGCAGAGCGAAGGAAGACCCCTAGCGTTCCTCCTGCGAGTTCAACGAAGGCGGCAGAGTGGTTGGAGTTGACCGATTGAACAAATTCAATCCATTCATTGAATGAAGATACGACCCGTTGTGCGGGAGTCATTTCCACGCCTTTTACAGACTCACCAACATCTCCTGTTGGCACTTGTGGTTCCAGGGCCATTACTACTCCGCCAGGCGCTAGTAGATTGAATGCCAGAGTTGCAGCTCGAACTCTCTCTATCTCTGGTAAATCGATGATTACGAGATCTATTGGTTGAGGGAGAGGAGCACTTCTTGCAACATCGGGAAGTGTGGCATTCGCTGCATTCCAAGATTCAGTCTCAGCAGCAATTTCACTCCAAGGGTCTGAAATCACCTGTGCCCAGTTAGAAGCATCATATCGGCGAAGTAATCTATCGATGATTACTCCAAATTTTCCACCTTCCTCAATGACACGAAGTGTCTCAGGACGGTTACTTCCCTCAGAATCTTCTATAGCAGGATCTCCGCACCATAAATCCATCATCCAAGCGGTAAGATGGCCGATTCCTCCTCCGATAATTACTACATTTTTGGCAGGAATTCGACCCGCTATATCACGTATCCTTTTTCGAATAGAGCGAGGTAATGGCCTCAAATCCATGTGAATCATTTGCTCGCCGATCGCAGCAGCGATTTCAGGTTCAGAACCACTTCTTGATTCATCATCACCAAGAAGTTGCTCGAACATCTCCCTTTGAGACATAGTTGGAAGTCCAAATCCACCCCCTATCTCACTCATAATAGCGCCTCGAATGGCTCTCTCTTGAACCATCCCACGCGCGGATGGCTTCAAGAACGGTAGTTCAGCCGCCCAGATGTGAACCAAGGGCTAGATGATGAGGAGACGGTTGACGTCTCAGAATGTTCTAATTGTGAAGATTTCACAGAGCATCGAATACTTCGAAAAGTCAACAAGGGAGAAGGAGAGGACCTACTGATCCAGTGTGTTGATTGCAATGAGGTGCAAACCCTTCACTTGAGACCTGGGAAAGCGATCAAGATTACTTCAATACTTTCCGATGGAGCAGAAAGTCAAACACATTCTATTGAATCGGATGATGATGAATTGATTTCTGTTGGTGATGTTTTTGACGAAGATGGAATACTATACAGGGTTACAAGAATAGATGATTCGGACACTAGATCCAAACAAACTTTGGTAGCCAGAGAAATCTCAACACTCTGGGCTGTTCGCTGTGATAAATGCAAAGTTCGATTAACAATGACTGATGGTGAAGAAAGTAGTTCAAAAACTATTGAATGTTCTCCTGACGAAGTGTTTTCGTGTGGTACAATTATGGAAATAGAAGGAGTCCGTTGGAGAATTCGGGCACTCCATACCGGAAAGGGTAGGACCCTTCGAGGTAAGCGGCATGCAGTTGACCTTCGGCGAATTTATCTCCATCCTCCATACAATCCTAGAGATGACCTAAGACAAAATAGGCGATGATTATCGTCTATTTGTCCATGGCATAATTATGCTCTTTGCTACGTGCCAAGCCACATCGGGGTTCTCTCTTAATCGGCGCATACTATACTCGTACCATCTACTTCCATAGGGGATGTATACACGTGTTCGATGACCTTCTTTTGCCAACTTTCTTCGTATATTGCCTCTGACTCCAAGAAGGAATTGAAACTCATACCCCGGTCCCTTACCACTTCTTACTGGACCTGCATTTCCTCTTGGATCATCAATTGATGGACCCATGCCCCTGTTTTCTAATGCCGCTATTGAATGGTCTATTACAGGTATGTCATGAGATGCAATCGCAGTGTATGCTCCTGCATCTAATAAGTCGTCAATCGCCTTATTTGTTGCTAGGACAATATCATGATATTTCGTGTGAGCAATATCTTCCGGTTCAAGGTAAATTCCCTTACAAATTCTAACATCGGAATGGCCACCCAATTTCGACGAAAGTGAAGTGATGTCCTCTCCAGTTCTAAACAACCTAGATTGTAGGACTGTGCCAATGTTGGTTAATCCACGATTATGCATCTCAATTACAATGTCAATTGTGGACTGAGTAACTCGGTTATCTTCCATATCCAACCTTACGAAGATATTGTTATTTGAAGCAATTCTAGTAATTTTTTCAATGTTGTCTAATGCTTGCTTTTCATCAATTAATAATCCAAAAGCGGTTGGTTTGAGAGAAATATTTGCATCCATATCTTCTGCAATTATTGCATCCAACGCCCTATGATATTCGTTGACGAAAAAGTTCACTTCTTCTAAGCTAGTTATCTCTTCTCCCAGTACGTCTAGAGTAAAACAAGCTCCCTGAGATTTCATTGAGCGCATTACCTGCAATGCGCTCCCTAAATCAGGGCCTGCAACATACCTCTTTGCGACCCACCCCACGACGAATCTTGGAGTGATTGGCATCATCAGCATGACGAGACGGCCGAGTGCCCCCATATCGAAGGCCGTGTGACAGGAACACTTTCACGCTTGCTCAAGGAATAATCTCCTTCCCTCGGCGAACTTCAACATCAAGGGAGGATAATTCTGTAATGATTGCATTTCGTTGCCAGGCTTTGAACGATTTACGGTCAAGATGCGCAAATATGGTTCCACCGGGAAATGCAATACGGGTTTTTTCAATTGCTTCGAACAAACTATGTCGCCAAGGACCAGTTGGAAATTCTTTGTTTTCCTCATCAAAAATTAATGCATAATTTGCCAGTAAGTGACCAAATGGCAAACCACTTCGAATTGCAATATCCGAATGACGGGGAGCATAATGGCCGCCTCCAAGGCCAATCATAACATCTCCTTCACCAAACCATTCACCTTCCGGAGATGCATCAGATAACCCTAGTACCCTAGAAATCACTGCTGCCCAAAGCATTGCGGCATCTTTGCGAATCCACTCTGATTCTGTAGACCCTATCTCTAGGTAAAGTGTAGGTTTGGTAAGAACTGGACCATGGTGAGTTGTTTCTAAACTGACCTCAAATTCATCTGCTAATTCTGATCTCGAGGATTCTTCCCTCAGGGCCGAATATATGGCTGAAAATCTCGGCGATGGAGGCACCGCAATGCCCTTTATGCCACCAGCAAATCCTTCTTCTCCATGAGGTATTTCACCGGGAACACCTATTGCATGAACGGTAAGTGAAGGGAGGCCACTTTTGGCAGCGTGGCGGGAAAGTACTAGCACTTCATCTACTGTCTCTGCAGTCTCTTTTTCGTGAATTATATCAATACGATTCGCATAAATGTGTAACTTTTCGATTAATAGTAGATGAACTGGTTGAGTTGAGTGTCTAACCAATAATCCATGAGGCAATATTTCAGGTGTACCCCAACCTCCAAGACTGATAACTGCTTCATGGAGATTCACAGATGCGTTATCTGCTTTGGATGCTAGCAGAAGTGTCACCATATGATAATGGAAAAAGCCTGCTAACTTCAACCCATCCAATCAGGAACTGAATAACCAGAGTCAGTCACACCACAGGTTCAAACACAAGAACCGAGGGGTGGAGTCGTGGAACGAACTGTCCCCTTCACTCCCACTCGAGTGGATGATTGTGGAGAGAATTATGTCGTTATAGGAAGTCTTGGTGAAATAGCAAAACTGGATAATGATGGTAAATTGATTGAAGACCATTCTATTCCATTCCCCTCAACGATAACTCACTCAACTAACTTGGGGGATTATTGGATTGGAATTTGGCTAGAAGCAGAAATGAGATTGGCAAGAATTTCTAGCCTAAATTTGTCTAATATATGGGAAAATGGCAATTCACGTGGTGAACTGAGGACTTCTTTGGACCCTATGTCTTTACACCCAAAAAACTCAGTTTGGTCTCACGCCCTAGACTCTGAACCCACTTGCCTTACTGGCTTTGATGATGACTTCTGCTTTGTCTTACGTGGTAAAGGCGTGTATAGAATGGACAGGGAAGCAAATGAGGTATGGCGATCTAGCCTACCCAGCACCATTGATGGTAAATTGAGAGGGGCTGAAACTGCGATTTCAATTTCACAATATGAGGATTTTCTGAGCATTTGGTATGATAATGGATTGGTAGTGGATATTTCGGCCGATTCTGGTGTTGAAATCGATAGGAGAAACTTACAAATCTCAGATAGAATAGAAAGAGTATTTCATTCAGGGGATTTGCATTTACTGGCTTTATCAGAAGGAGGATTTCTAATTTCAAATAAAGAGACTGTTTTGGAATCTCATAACACCCCAGGCCCATTATTTGCTGCAAGAAATAGAAATGGCAACTGGGAGTTTACGGGTTGGAGATTCGATGGACGATTAAGCAATTCAAGCCTAGAGATTTCACCTCGAAATCAACTGGGCGTTGGCTTTGTTGCAGACAAGGTCTTGACAAATGATGGGACCTTGAGTGATTTTACGATTACTCGTTCTTAACAGTATGACCACACTTTCCACAGGTTTTGCGATTGGAGTGTTGACCCAGGAAGACACCAGGTCCACAGGTTGGACAGGTTTCTGCCCTTACTAGCTCGTCACCTTCAATTGTGTATTTCGACCATTTCGCGTTTGCGTTGGGGCTATCGGACATCACTCATCGCCTCCCTCATCTGAATCAGCCTCTACTTCTTCCTCAGAGGACTGCTCAGCAACAGGTTCTGGAGCAGTTGGCTCCTCTGATATACCTGGTGAGTGTATCGCCTCGTGGCGGTTATGAACATAATCCGGCTCTACTGTTGCTGATTCCGCATCACCATAAATGACGGCGATTCCGGTGGTCTGTGGGCGGCCAAAACGGGTGTTAACATTCTTCACGAAGGTCAATTCTTTCTTTGAACCAGGTTCAGCTTTTGCAGCAGCAGCAACAATGTCAGAAAGTTTAGGTGTAGCTTCTTTGGAGTGATTCCAGCGGAAACTAATCTCTACTCTGTTAAGCAATGGATTTTCCTTTCTCTCAATAATTTCCATATTCTTTTCCTCCTTATCGTATGTTCACCTTTAGTGCGTAGGAACCGGGATCATCAATGTTCAATTTCTGAGCTACCTCAGAGCGCTTAGGGTGCATAACGACAACATAACCAGACCAGTCTGTAGTTACGGGCGCGGATGGGCAATGCATACATTGTGGCGGGTCGCTTTTCTTCTCAGGATCTGGAAGGATTCTGTTACACTCTCCGCAAGCGAAGGATTTGGCCATTTTTAGTCACCTCTAGTTAACCAATCGTGAGCGCCAAGACCTGACATTTTACAGTTCAAACCAATCTTACTGGACCTTGGGTCGTTTTGGTTAATCGCCTTTGAAACGATTCGTGAACGAACATAGGAACCCTCTTCGATATGCTTGCCGGATTGAGAACCTTCGATTCTCCTTATACCCATATTTACCTGAACGGGTTCATCGAGAATCTGTGACTTGTGGAGTAGTGCCTCAATCGGCCCGATGCGAACGAAGGCGCCGTATTCAGAGACTTCAGAAACTGCCCCATCTACTACCTCATTTGCTTCCATTGTGAAATGTAGTGCCTTGAAGCGTACTCTCTGATAGATTGCACCATCACCGTGAATTATCTTTCCACGACCTACGGTTTCGTGACCATAGGTTAGCAGTGTGTAGTTTTCGTCTTCATCAAATCGACCCTCAAAAGCTGCGTGGGCCAAATCGTCAATATGGTCCTCCAACTTGCGTCCCTTTCGGATATATTCCGCTGGGATTCTGATGGTATCCTCCATTGTTACTAGGCTGTACATTCGGTTTCCTCCAATCGCCGGACCGCTCCGAGTTCAGTCGGAGGAAAGGCAGGTTAACCCTCCCGTCCCTCATCGGCTGTGCCTCCAGAGGAGAGGTCCGTGCGATTCGCCGAACTAAGGTCCTGCTATAAGCGCAACGGATGAGATTCTGGAATGGAAATACTCTCGGCGATGGGTAAAGTGTCATCAGACCGTAGGTCTGAATGAGAGTTTACCCCTAACCTTCAAGTGGCTCGGAAAGCGCAAGTAAGACTCTGGTGAGCATGCAGAGTCCGAGTTTCAAACCCTCAAAGAAGCAGAACGCTTCTCTCGCAGTAGTCTGTTTGTTACTACTTTCGCTTTCTCCTATGCTCATGACTAAGCCAAATAATTTCCTGAAATTGGACGATTTAGAGAATGATTCCTCCTTCACAGGAACTGTAGAGCCTTGGATTGATGGAGGACAGCCTTGGCCCCAGCCTGGAAGAATTTCCCAAAGGACCTCTGAAGGACCTCTCCATTCCCCAACCGGTGGCGCCGGAACTGATTCGCCGAACAATGCAACGGAATTATCCTCTATTGTAGACCCAGTGATAAATTGGGAATATGGCACCTATTCGATAGGCACGGACGCACTCGGAACCCCAGTTGCAGATTTTAGTCAACAAATTGTTACTGATGAGGCAGCCGAGGAAAGATGTGGAGGAGATTCCTTATTCATTGTGCTAATCCAAACCGAAGTAGTCGGAGGTAACGATCACAGTGTTGTGAAAATTATCGAAGGTGAAGATGCTGATTTGGCTTGGGAGGTAGATTTGGGTGCCACAGAGATAATCAAGGCTTCACCAGTAATTGTAGATCTTGATGATGATGGAATGCAGGAAGTCATAATTGTTTACGACGCAGGTGGTGCTTTGTATGTCGATGCTTATTCTCCTGTACTTCATTGCTCAGTAACCGGTTGGTCACCGGGTGGCTCAAAAAGCGGAGAGTTGCTGTGGAGCTACACTGACGATGACCTGCAGATAGGAAGTACGAATGGACCCTATACCTCTTCTTGGTTAGGAGGGCATAGACCCACAACTCAACCCTTGCTAGCGGATCTTGATTTGGACGGAGACGCTGAATTGGTCCTTGCAGTTATCGATAATAACGAAAATCCCGTAGTCTTGGCCCTGCCCCTTGGAGCGAACGGAGTGCCTACACCAATGTGGCAATCCATGTTAGCGGATGGAAGCCACCCCTCAGATCCATCATTTGCTCAAGTTGACGACCAAACTGGCTATATTTTACTCACGACGACCGAAGCGTCCAGTGGAGCGATGTGGGTTTGGAAACTAAATTCTGTGTCAGGTGACCAACTATGGTCTCTCAGCCTAGCAAATTTAGATGGCGATACTGACGTACCTCACATTAGACTGCCAGGGCCGGTTATTGCTAACTTAGATTCTGATTCCACGCCTGAGATGATTATTTCAATACCCACAGACGCAGATGGTTCAAGCAGCGTTGATGGTGCAGAATTTAGAGGATTAGAGATTGATGATGGTTCGGAAATTTGGTCGTTTGAGGCAGTAAATGGTTTCACTGACGCCCCACCAATTGCAATAGATACCGATGACGATAGTGTAATCGATAGAGTCTGTTGGGTGACTTGGTATCAGGAGACTACCGCAAGACATGGACATGCTGGCTGCCATGATGTTTCGGGAAATAACCCTCAAATTGAATGGTACAATGACTTAGAGCAATCTAGCGGGGCCTTTAATGACGAAATTGCAGTTGCACAACCCGTCTGGATGGATATTGATGGTAGCGGAGCGCCGGAATTGTTAGTTGCATATGGAAGAACTCTTTGGGCCTGGGACGGAGATACTGGGACTCAAGCTGCAATTAACGACAATTGGAACAATGAGGTCGAAGTTGATCACAGAACCTGGTCATCTCCAGCCTTAGCGGACCTCGATGGAGACGCAACATTGGATATAGTTCTGGGTGATACAGTAATCTCTACGGCTCTTGCCGACGTTAGGCCATTGCTAGATGGGCGTGCAATAGAATTCAATCCAAGTGCACCTAAGCCTAACGAAGAAGTTACGATTACAGCCTTCTTTGAAAATGCAGGAACTATTGAAATCGATGAGGCTGTAGACGCAGTGCTTTACGCTGATGGAATAGAGATAGCACGCCATCGTGCTAGCAGCTTAGAACCGACTGACCCCACAGGTTCAGCAGGGTTCGAATCCTTCTCTGTCGGATGGTCAGGTGGACTTGGAGAATATAATTTCGCATTGGTACTCGACCCATACCAAAATGTAACTCAATCTCGTTATGACAACGATGCACAATCGACCACTCTGACGATTGTGCCACCTTACAATGCCACATTTGAGATGCCTACGAATCCTGTTAGAGTTAATCCAGGAGAATCAACCATTGGTCAACCAACTGTTCGCTCAACTGGCCGTCTTGCCGGTGTTTGGAGTATGAACGTCGACGCTAGTAATTTGCCAGAAGGGTGGACCTGGAGTGATGAAACACCAGGAGGGATTACGTCCATTCAAATTTCTGCAGATGGAACTTGGACTCCCTCTCTTAGGATTAACGCGCCAATAAATGCGGATGGTTCAGATGCAGGATATCTTTCGCTAACGCTTACCCTAGACGAAGATCAGAATGTAAGCGTTAGCGGAGTTTTACCAGTCGAGGCAAACCGTACACGTGGATTGTCAATCAGAGGGCCGGCGGGGACTACCGTCAGTAGCGGCTATGGTCTGATTGGGGACTCTGCAAAAGCATGGCTAATCGTGGAAAACCTAGGGAATGCAGATGAAAATTCGATCTCAATGTTCTGGGACAGTACATCTTGGGATTCTGCTGAAAATAGCTTAACGTTGTACGATGAAATTGGAAATGAAATACCCGCATTAACTCTATCTGCTGGAGAAGAAAAAATAATCTCTGCGAGACTAAATGTACCAACAGATGTATCTCTAGGAGATAGCGTTACTACCCCGCTTACAATGTGTGTTGGGAGCGGGGAGGAGGAAACCTGTCAAACCGTGCAATTACAATTCATCGCTACAAGTGTTGTAACCGAAACCAATCACCAGAGGAGCATGCCTGAGAATACATTGCAATGGAATGTTATCGCAGACCTTCCAGCCTCTTCTGGAGTTTTAGATTGGAAAATTAGTGACGCTGGAATGGGAATAGAAGATTGGTTTTGGTCGGGTTCTGGTTCATTATCGATAAATGGAGATGATATTACGATGCAAGGAATTCCTAGTTCAAGAGTAAGTGGCATATTGTCCGTAGAACTTCCTGTCGATGCTCCTCCTGCTTTCCATTCATTCACAGATTCTAGTAGCCTTGGTTCGGATTATTCGCTTCGATTATCCGTTGAGGTCATGCAAATTTACAGGACCTCACTTACATTGGTATCTCCTACCGAATCGCCTCATTTAGTAGAGGTGGAGGAATCTATACCTGCGACGGTTCGGTTGTACAATCCTGGAAATGGTGAAGATACCTACGTCATGTCTCACGCGGTAATATTGGATGATTATCTTACAGAAGACCCTGGTATATCTGTCACATTCAGTAACTCAAGAGTGACTCTAAGCGCGGGAAGTTTGAGGACTCTACCAGTTGAGATTATTTTACCAGATACAACCCCCGCCAGAATTCCAGTTAGTATTGAGTTATTCATGACCTCTGAAGGAAATTCAACGATATCAGATTCAGTCATCCTGACGCTTGAAGCAAGACAAGATCATCGTTGGGAGGTAGTACTTTATTCTGCAATTGGTGATGTCGAGGACAATGCATTTGCAATCAGCCCCGGTGATTCCTTCGCCGTCGAAATTTATGCAACAAATATTGGAAATCTTGACGACGACCTTTCAGTATCCGCTTCCGGCCTGCTCAATCACCAAGGTGCGGATACAGTAACCGATTGGAACATATTTGGTGATAATGTATCATCGGTCCCGGTAAACAGGTCCACTACACTTTATTTGGTAGTGGAAGTACCTTTTGGTGCTTGGAATGGAACAACTTACCAAGTTAGTGCTTCAATAGTGGCATTTGATGTCGAAATTCACACCTTTACATTCACAATAGAAGTTTCCCATGTAGCAGGCTGGAATGCCATAGCATCTAATGCGGATTTGGAGATTGACCCGTCTGGGTCTACGGTTTCACTAACTGTTGTTCAGGAAGGAAATTCGCCAACTCGTCCATACGTAAGCGTACAGGTGGACGGAGAAATTGGATGGGAAGTTGACACACCTGATGAATTACCAGTCTTAGACCCTGGAAGTACCGCAACTCTAGATTTACAAATCACGCCCGCCTCTACTGCTAGGCACGGAAGAACCGTTGAGTTATTGGTTAGATTAAGGGAAGGAGATGGTAGCAGTGAGGCCACCATTACATTGCCGCTTAGAGTTGCAGAGATTCATGAATTCAGCCTTCAAGGCAGTGGGAATTGGATTGTTTCAGACAGTGGAGGGTATCCCCATGCAGAATTACATAATCAGGGTAATGCGCCAACAACAATTTCACTTGAGGTACTTAGCCTACCTCAAGGTTGGCAAGTTTCAGGACCTACTCAGGTGGTTATTGGAGTGGGAGAAATCACAGGAGTCCCATTAGAAGTAATTCCATCCTCAGATTGGCAGGGGGAATCTAGAACCATCAGAATCTTGGCACAAGATGAAGCAGGTAATCAAAGGGAAATTTCTCTCGACACACAATACGAAGATCATTCATGGGCATCTTCACCTGTGATTATATCGATGCAGGGAGATAGTGTTCTGCTAGACATACACGGAACTTCACCAGATTCCTCAGTTGTTGATGATGTTCAGTCAATTCTACAATGGGATTTGCAAGGTGGTTGGGTCTGGCAAGCCAACACAGCGTCTACTGGCACTCAAGTTAATGTGGATTCCAACACAGTCTTACCATACACAGCATATGTCATCGAACCTGCGCTTAGGTATGCTACCTGCTCAATAACAGGAGCTATCGGCTCAGTGAGGGCAGAATGTACAGTTGCCAATGGAACCCAACCATTCAGCTATACTGTAATTCTAATTGACGATGAAGGAAAAATGTTAGACTCAACTGAAGGTAATTTGGATGCCAACACAACTTCGGGCCAGGTTAACCTAAGTGCTACTTCATGGAATCCACAGCCGGGAATGAGGAGTCTAGTCATTCGGCTATTGGATGAAAGAGGAATTGTTATTGCATCAGATGAGACTGAATTTGAAATCCGTCGAAATGATTGGAACGTTGGTTTGGTTGCTCTTGAACTTGATGGTCAAGGAGATACTCAAAAAATCAAGGTATTAACAAAAAGAGAGTATCACCACCTGCTGACTGATGCCGATTGTAGCATTTTAGTAATCGCTGGCAGCCATTCAGCAACCCATGAAATCGATTTCTCAGGAACTTATCCTCCAGAACCAAAGTTGGACCGCCCATCTTTAGAAGATGCACCAGATGGAACGGAAATCATTGTGACGGTGCAATGTAAGTTCCCTTGGGATGTAGATTCCAATCCAACCGACAATGAAGCAAAATTGATTCTTTCTGGCGGTTCTGTAAATAATGATTCAGGCTTTGAATGGTTTACGGCAATTGGCTCGGCAATTCTTGTAATTTCATTGGCACTTACATTGACATGGATCCTTTACAATCAGCGGGAAAGGAAGAAATTATTGGATATGACTGAGTCCATCCTTAGTAAGAAAAAGCAAGAAACTAAGCTTCCAAAACCACCTGTGCCTTCTGAAAATTTGATCGGAGAAAATATTCAAGAAAATACAATAATTGAAAATGAGGAGCATGTCACCAGTCAAGTTGTAGAGGATACTCCAGAAGTCGTTGAACGACAATTGGACGACTTTGAGAGCAGGTTGAAGCGTTTGACCGGCGACGACTAATCACAGGTGCTAGAATGAATCGCTACATCCCCCCTAGTCCATTCTATACTTTCGAGCCTTTACGGCATGACCCGCTAGAATTGATACCGTCAATTCAATCCTCACAAGGAGGCGACCATGCAGAAATAAAATCCTTAGAAGCGATACCATCCTCAATTCTAGAATTAGAGGAGGGAGAAAATCCAATCATGGATCCTGCAATGATGCTATTCCTATGTTCAGTCGCTTGGAAGGGGGACGGCGGAATGCCAGAACCACTAGACAGAGGAGTTAGTAGAGAAAGAATCGGAAGATTTCCGATTGAAGGGGGTAATGCCATTGAGTACCTACTGAATAATACAATTGAAAAGAGTGAGAATGGACTTCATGAATTACTTGCAAAACTAACTCTTGGCCTATATGAAGAATTTCTTGGAGAAGGAGGATTTTCATCTGGCAGGGGTGGTTTGGAATTATGTGGCTGGCTTGATTCAAGAGATGTAACTAATCTCCGTCGAGCAATCCAAAAAGGCAAATGGGCAGTTGACCCAAGTGAACCCATAGACGGTGGTGTTGCCGATGCTTTTCGACATCTAACTATCATTTTACGCGGGGCAGAAAAAAGAAAGTGTGGTATTCTGATGAGGAGACATTCCTAAGATTAGAATTCTTGACCTGTTAATCTTTCAAACATATCTGCATAAAGAGTTGAGGTTTGATCGATAATAGACTGTGGTAAAGCAGGAATTGGTGGCTCTTCAGTACCTGCCTTTCTCGCCGCGTAAAGTTCAGAGTGGTGACCAGTCTCTAGATAATGGCCCCTGACGAATTCTTTCGAAAGTTGAACAATCTCTCCACTAGTATATGCTTCAGCATCCCACCATCTGTCTTCATCTAAGGTTCCGAATGAATCCACCAAGACCGGAACTCTGCCCTCGCCCAAGGCGAATTCTTTCTTTCCATCGACATGGATTAATCCCCGCTTTGCGGCTTCAGTTTCGATTATTTCGTCAACCTTGACAACAATTTCGAGAATAGAGTCAAATTCGTCGTCACTGAGATTGGATATTTGCAATGCCTCCTTTCTATCGAGTAATCTATCGAATTTTTCAAATTTGGTCGAGACCTCAAGGTAAGGTTTTGGAAGTTTTACCCCTTCCTCTAGTATGGTTCCGGGTTCAAATCCAAATTCTTCAGCAGGGGCGTCACCCCTCGCATATCTTCTCCAACCGCTACCTGCAAGATAATGTCGACAAATCACTTCCAATGGGACGAAGACATTTTCTTGGTCTCGCGATATCGCTCCAGGCTCACGAATAACATCGAATCTTCGCGCTAACACTCTATCGGGTGCATTCATTTCGATAACATGGGTATCACAAATTCCTGCTTCTTCAACAAGTTTGAACCAGTGACAAGAGGTTCTGTTTAATGACTCGCCCTTTCGAGGAATTAGGCTAGGTATAATTTGGTCGAAAACGCTAATTTGGTCAGTATACCTAAATTCAATTATATCCGGATCATCTGTACTCCAAACTTGCTTTACCTTACCGTGGTAAATCATCTCGCCCATACAACAAAGGCCATTGAAAGACAACCTTGAACATTGCTAATACTAATGCTCTTATTTTTGATAACGATAAAATAAATCACATTGTGATACGGGTCGATTCTATATTCTAACTTCTGTGTGCTTAATTTGTGAATAGAGCCTCTCCGGGTATCGAGAGAATTTTCTCTTGGTCATCAATTGACTCTAAGTCTAGAGTTTTAATTCTAGTCACTATATTGTTAGTTTGCTCAATTCCTCAATCAAGCGGACAAGGTACAATTACTGGATGGAACGAAGCCGAAAGTTGGACGGAGCGCGACCTAAATTCGGCAGTCATCCATGGAGAAAGAATCTGGGTATTCGGAGATTCTGGAATCGTTAGATTTAGCGATGACTCTGGCGCAACATGGCAAAATCATACTAATTTAGGAGATGTTGATTTAATCTCAGCAGATTCGTATGATGACTCGATGGCTGTATTGTCTTCCGAAGGAATAATCTACATGAAAAATAGCTTGGAATCTGAGTGGAACGTTATCGATTCTAGCCAAGCAAGAATGAAGAGTATTGCCTTAACAGGAGAACAATCCCTGATAATTGTAGGAAATGCAGGTTCTATCTGGCAATATACTGAACAGACTTGGTGGAATAGGACAACAAGTTTCACTGAAAACCTGCACGATGTTGACTTCAACGGTGCTGAAGACGGATTGGCTGTTGGTGATTCTGGGACAATCCTAGCCACAGATGATGGAGGTACAACATGGGATTACAGAGAGGCTCCAGACCCAGAATCATCAATCGTTTCCGTATCTTACTTCAATCCTTACCGAATGTTCGCAGTAAGTGATTCTGGACAAATACTCTATTCAACATCCCCTGGTGGTTTTGAATGGAAATTAAGAGAAATTGAATCCGCGGGATACAATACAACACTTGGAATTGACCTTTCTTCTATTGATGTAATCTCATCCTCAAGAATTCTATTCACTGGGCCTGATGGATTTCTTGGGTTAAGTCTTGACCAAGGCTTGAATGTTGAAAGGAATTTACTACCTCCAGGAGTAAATACCTCGTTCAATGACCATGCAATGTTCGACTACGTATTAGGAATAGTTGTCGGTGATTCAGGAGTTATCCTGATTACAGACAGAGCAGGAGAAAATGAAGAAATTGGCTTCGAAATTCCGGATTATAATAACTTTGGAGAATTCGTAGAATATGCAGATGATATGCTTCTAGCTGGATTTATTGCCACAGTAAAAATAGTAATTTTCGGAATAATGTTTGGATTTGTTATCGGAGTAATTCTAGCGATGTTGAAAACAGCACCCACATCTCTCAAAAATCTACTAGAACGATTTTCTACATCTCAAATTAAAGGATTTGGAGTGATTTGTTCGGTGTTTGCATTGTGGTTAATCTACTCTGGCCTGAAAAGGTTCCCTGAATTACAATTGAATGGTATAGAGTACATTTTCACTCCTGTTGGAGACCCAAGAGGATTTGCAATGTTTGGTCTCGGAATCGGAATATTAGTTATATCAATTCAATTTATTTTAGCAGATGAAAAATTGGCAGGACCTTTGTTCAAGGTTAGACCACTGAATTCGTTAGCAACCGTCTATACAGATTTCTTTCGAAATACTCCGCTAATTGTACAATTTATGTTCATTCACTTCGGACTCAGATTAGGTATGAGGATTCAACAAGTTATGGAAGGTACATTTGGGGATCCGGGTGTTGATGGAATTGACTACTTCTTCTACGGTGACCGGACCTTCCTTAGTGCGATTTTCACTCTCGGACTTAATTCAGGAGCATACCAATGTGAAACAATTCGAGGTGCTATAGCTGCTATCCCATCTGGTCAAATGGAAGCAGGTAGAAGCATCGGATTAACCTATTTGGGGACAATGAGATTAGTAATTATGCCACAAGCAATTAGAATTTGTATCCCACCAATAGGTAATGAAATGGTGAATTTGGTATTGAATTCGTCACTTGCTATGGTAATTGGTTATTCTGAACTTTCAAGACAAGGGAAACTGATGATTGCGACTACTTTCCAAATATTTTCAGCCTGGGGATTAGTTATGATATCTTATTTTGTAGTCACCTGGACACTTGCCTTACTTCTTCGAAGATTAGAGGAAAAAACGAAAATCCCAGGATTGGGAATTTCAGGGGGTGCTTGAATGGATGATGTAGTTCTCTCAATCCGTGATTTACACAAGATCTATCCCGGAGGAGTTCATGCAGTAAGAGGAGTCGACTTCGATGTTCATGAGGGTGAGTCAGTAGCGATTATTGGATCTTCGGGTTCAGGAAAATCTACTGTTCTTCGATGTATAAACAGATTGATTGAGCCCACTGATGGAGTAATCGAGCTAAGAGGGGACCAGGTTAACACACCTATTGCAAATGTAAACGATGTGAGAAGTAGAATAGGAATGGTATTCCAGTCATTCGAATTATTTTCTCACTTGAAAGTATTGGACAATGTAACTCTGGGTTTACGGCACGTTCGCGGAATGAGCAAAGCGGAGGCAGAAGAAGTAGCTTTAGAGGTGCTAGATAGAGTAGATATGCTAGACAGAATAGATGCCTATCCCGGTAATCTGTCAGGCGGACAGAAGCAACGCGTTGCGATTGCCAGAGCTTTAGCAATGAAGCCAGAAGTCATCTTATTTGATGAACCTACAAGCGCACTGGACCCAGAGTTAATCGGTTCTGTTCTGCAGACTATTCGTGGGTTAGCTGATGAGGGGATGACGATGGTTATTGTCACTCACGAAATTAATTTCGCTAGGGATGTTGCTGACAGAATTGTCTATTTGGATCAGGGTAAGGTAGCCGAAGAAGGTCCATCTTCCATAATCAACCAGCCAAAGACTGAGCGACTACAAAGATTCCTTTCCTCTATGCATGAAGAAAGTATCTAATTTCTAGATCATTCCTTGTGCAGTCATCGCTTCTGCAACCTTCAAGAAGCCAGCGATATTTGCACCTGCAACATAGTTTCCTTCCATTCCATATTTTGCGGCAGTCTCAGAGGCTTGTTTGTGAATATTAACCATTATCGCTTCGAGCCGTGAATCTACTTCTTCTCGAGTCCAAGAAAGTCGGAGTGAATTTTGGCTCATCTCCAAACCAGAGGTTGCTACCCCACCAGCATTACTGGCCTTACCAGGAGCGAACAAAATTCCATTCTTGTGGAAAACCTCAACCGCTTCTGGTGTACAAGGCATATTCGCACCTTCTGCGACAGCGACTACATTGTTGTCAGCTAGCATTTGGGCTTCCTCGCCGTTAACCTCATTCTGGGTCGCGCAAGGTAGAGCGATATCGACATCAACTCCCCATAGGCCATTAAGTGCGGGTTCGGGTTCAGATGGATTGAAGGTCACACCTTGGAAATTATCAGCGTACTCCTTGATCCTGCCTCTACGGTTATTCTTCAAGTCCATTATCCAGGCTAGTTTTTCTCTGTCAATTCCAGAGGGGTCATGGATCCAACCAGATGAGTCAGACATAGTGACTGGAATTCCTCCAAGATCGAGTACTTTTTCGGCTGCAAATTGAGCAACATTCCCACTTCCGCTAATCGAAACCTTTGCTCCCTCAAAGGACTTGCCTTGAGTTGCCAACATTTCTCTCGCGAAGTATACCGTACCATAGCCTGTAGCTTCCGGACGAATCAGAGAACCACCGTATGCAAGACCTTTCCCCGTTAGAACACCCGTGAATTCGTTTTGCAATTTCTTGTACATACCGAATAGATATCCGATTTCTCGGCCTCCTACTCCTATATCGCCGGCAGGAACGTCGCAATCTGCACCGATATGCCTCCACAACTCAATCATGAAAGACTGGCAAAAGCGCATTACTTCTTGGTCAGACTTACCCTTTGGGTCAAAGTCTGAACCACCCTTGCCTCCTCCCATTGGAAGTTGAGTAAGGCTATTTTTGAATACCTGTTCAAAGGCTAGGAATTTTAGGATTGATTGATTGACAGAGGGATGAAACCTAAGTCCACCTTTGTATGGCCCAATAGCACTATTCATTTGGATCCTAAATCCACGGTTTACATGTAGTTCGCCATTATCGTCGTACCAAGGCACCCTGAATTGAATAATTCTTTCAGCCTCTACTACAGATCTTACCACTGGTAGATATTCAGGGTGTTGCTGAATCACAGGGCCAAGACTCTCCAATACCTCCTCAACCGCTTGATGGAACTCTGGTTGATCAGGATCTCTTGCAATTACGCTATCATATACTTCTTTCATCGTCTTATCCATTTGGTTCACCGACGTTAGTATCCGATTCTCTTGTGCGATACCGGACGCTTCCGCGACCCGAGTTCCCCTTTTGAATAGTGTGCCTAAATATACAGTTCAGACTGCCCCGGAGGGGCAGTTCTGAAATTAACCAAAGAGATTTCTTTCAGCCAATTCTGCAACAGATTTCTCATAGCCTGAGAGAGTCATCACGTATACCACAGCTTGACTAACTTGTCTCTTTTTTACGGCATCAGCGATTGGGGTGTGCTCACTCATCTTTCGAGTCTTACCATCATCTCCAATAATTCGAATATCAACTGCATCCATTCTAGGCTCCGATAACAAGAGTTTGACGCTGGGCACATCTATTGCAACATATCCGGGTTCGAGGCCTGCTCTGTGCGCTAAATCATCCTCAACTTCCCTTCTCTTCTTCGAACTATTGGCGATTTCGACTAATCGTTCAATTTGAGATTCGGATAAATCACCCTGTCTTCTACTGGTGGCAACCTTAAGCATCTGACGATATTTTAGTCGTCGCATCATATCTCTGGAGTAATCACCCGCCTCGTACAGTGTCTGCCAAATCTCTGCATCGACACTTCTCTGCATATCTTTTGGTTCTGGTAGCGATTCCTCTGAACGCTCCACGGCTCTACTAAGCATAACTTCCGTGACTCTTGTTACACGGTGGAAATACACCGCACTATACATCAAACCTCTAGCAAGTAACATTCCTTCAAGAGAGGCAAGTCCGCCTTCTTCTACGGCTACGTCCCCTCCGTGTCTTCTTAGACACGAAATCAATCGATGATGATCCACGATTCCATGCTTTACTCCTGTAAAATGCGAATCTCGCAGTAGGTAATCCATTTGATCGCAATCTATCGGACCGTGGACCAAGTGACCGAGGGTTTTGTCCTCTGTCACCAAGTCTTCCTTGCCATCGGTCCAGGATAGTAGGGTTCTCTCGGAGCCCTTTGCATCTGGACCTCGGATTAAACTTGCAACATCTTCGGGTTCAATATTGTATGATTCTAGAATATCAGGGATTCTTTTTCTATTTTCGATACTAGACTCTTCGCCTTCTCGTAAAACATCGTATTCCCCAAGAATTATTCCTTCGGTAATTGACATGTGATCAAGTCCCCCTCTCTCGTGCAAAATATGTTCAAGGGTGTGAGAATATGGTCCATGACCGACATCGTGTAACATACCCGCAACCTGTATCAAGGTCTTCTCAGATTCATCTAAGGACATTGCATCCGCCATCATTCCACCTACGTGTGAGACACCAAGCGAATGTTCGAAACGGGTATGGTGAGCTCCCGGAAATACAAGATGGGCAAGGCCCAATTGTTTGATGTGGCTTAGTTTGTTCATCTCTGGAGTAGAAAGCAATTCTTCCCTGACTCCATCAAGAGAAATTTGCCCATGTATCGTGTCGTTGATGACCTTCATGACACACCCTGCAAGATTCCGAGATAACCACCCCCCTTCAACTGAACTGCGACGGATGGATGGTCAAAGACTGGGTGAATTGGACAATATTGGTATTATTTTTTACTATTTGTCTTTCATTTGTATTACATTTGCAATACGTTTAATACCCTAAGGCTTTCTCACAGGCTTAGGAGGAAGGTGGAGTGTCAGGCCAAAGCCCTATGATTTCGTTAAGAATTCCAGAAGACTACTTGCTCGAACTTGAGCGCAGGGTTGGATTCGATGGGATGAGAAACAAGTCTGATGTTATTCGAGAAGCAATCAGGAAGCACTTGGCGACACCTGCTTTTCCTTCCGGCACCCGTATCGAGGTAGAATTAGGCCCTGACCTGAGTGTTCGCCTGGACGACTTTTGTCGAATACATGGAGAACAACCGGATGTAGTCCTAAGATATGCAGCACGCGAACACATAGCGCGCTCCTCTACTGACGATGCTACAGTCGATGCGGTGCTAAGTAAGCGCCTGGAAGAGCTACGTGCTCGATTTGACGAATCGACTGAACAATAAGGTGAGAGACATGGGTGAGAATGGGATGCACTCAAACTCCGCGGGGGGGCGGCAAAGTCGCCCCTCCGCACACACTTCTACTCGAGCAATCCTTACTGTAGGATTCAATGGTCTTCGAAAGAGGGCGAAACTATCCAACGCAGTGGGTTACTCGCCTTCTGATGCCCCTCGACAGGAGCGGCCTGACCTTTCAACACGTTCCAGACATCACGATCTAGAAAATCGTGAAAATTGAATCTCAACACACACCGTCCCGCCCGAATCGGGCGGGACACACCTAAACTCATACAGATTCATGGGGCTTTACCTTCCTTGGTTAATTGGTTTAATCTTCAAATTCACCGAATCTTTTTGATTTGATTTAGTACAAATTACACCTTAGATAGAGCCAATCTTCTTGGGCGGTCTATCAGCA
This sequence comes from Candidatus Thalassarchaeaceae archaeon, assembly GCA_023268715.1. Lineage (GTDB taxonomy): Archaea > Thermoplasmatota > Poseidoniia > Poseidoniales > Thalassarchaeaceae > MGIIb-O1. The sequence goes on along the minus strand of JALRLV010000003.1, from coordinate 68,525 downwards.
GGTGGGAAACCATGACCGCAATGGTAGGCGAATCTCCGGCGAGGTACTTTGCTCACCCCGAAGTAAGAGAATCTCAGTCGGACATGATTACCGATGGGATTGAAGCTCTATTGTGCGAGGGGACTTTGCTGGCTTCAGCCCCCACTGGAATAGGGAAAACCGCTGCCTCATTAGCCAGTGCGATTAACGTAGTGAGATCTTCTTCAGACAATCTGAAAATATTATTCCTAACAGGTCGTCAATCGCAGCATAGGATAGTTGTGGACACTGTTCAGAAAATTAACCAGAAACTTGGTACAACCGAGCCTTCGATAAGATTGGTAGATCTAATCGGCCGTGAAGGAATGTGTCGCAATGTCGATAGAATGAATGGAAAATGCGACTGCGAAGATGATCTGGACGGCTCGATGAGAGATGAATTGAGGGCTGATATGCAAGCGAACATTCTGCGAAGGCCTACTCACGTTGATGATTTAATTCAGAATAGTAGACGAGTAAATCTATGCCCTTGGGCAACAGCTAGAGAGACCGTGAAAAATTGTGACATTTTGGTTTGTGATTACAATCACGTTTTCATCGATAGTGTTAGAGAGGCATCGTTAGCCTCTATGGGAGTAGATATTGAAAACACTATTCTAATTGTTGATGAGGCACATAACTTGCCAGATAGAGTTCGTAATGGTATGGAACGTCGAATAATCTCCAACACCTTTAGAGATGCACGATTTGAGGTACAAGAACACCTAGAAACAGCCATTGAATTGGCGGCGTCAAAGGGAGAAGATGTAGAATTGGACGAAATGGAATGGGCTGAGAGATCACTAAAACGACTTCAGTCTCAGATGCCTACTTGGTTCTCTGCAAGGGAAAAAGAATTAGTTCGATCAGATGAGGAAGATATGCAAATAGAGACTAAAAATCTACTAGAAGAGATGGAAACTATCCTTGATGATTCACTAGAAGAAAGCCCAAAGGGAAGATTTTCTAGCCTTCATAGACTAGTAGCACAATTATACTCAGTTCGTGTAGATTTAGAAAATGAAGGCGATGATGAAAGAGAAACTAGCAGCGAAAGGTTAGCCGCCTTCATTACCACCTGTGGACAATATGAAGGCTCTTCGGCCCTTGTATTGGTTTTTGACAAATTGCTTGATGAGCCTAGAGTCAGATCATTTCTTCTCGATCCAGGGGTAGTTTCCGGACCTCTCTTCGCTTCTTGCCGCGGTTCTATACTAATGTCAGGAACATTGTTTCCGGCTGAAATGTATAGAGATTTGTTGCGGCTACCGGAAACCGAAGAAAGGAAAGTTTTCGCTAAGGACTATGATTCACCATTCCTGTCGGAAAGAAGGCCGGTTTTAGTTGCCCAAAATACCACTTCAAGATATACCGAACGTGGAGAAACCAATACGAATAACATTCGTGACCATGTTATAGAGGTTTTACGCAATACGCCGGGGCATGTTGCGTTATTTGCGCAAAGTTATGCAATGTTGGATATGGTATTGGACGATTACCGCTGGATTCCTTGGGGCATCCAGATAGAGAAGGAGAATTCCCGAATGAGTAAGCGGCAAGTCGGGGAGATGGTTGAGAATCTATATCGTAAACGTAGAACGAATGACAGAATCATGCTGTGTGGAGTGCTTTCAGGTAAGTTGGCAGAAGGTGTTGATTATCCTGAAAATATACTAGATGCAGTAATTTGCATTGGACTCCCTGTGCCTCCGCCAAGTGCACGACAGAAAGCATTGACAGACTATTGTCAAGATAAATTTGGAATGAACGCTGCAAGAAGATACTCTAGCCATCAACCAGCGGTCAATAGCGTTCTACAAGCGATTGGGCGGCCGATAAGGAAAGCCGAGGATAGAGCACTTGTAGTGATCCTAGAAAAACGAATTCGAGAAAAACCATACAGATTTTGTATTCCTACAAACCTAATGGTGATGAGAAGCCAAGACGCCGAGAGAACTGGTCGTCTTGCCAAGAGGTTTTTTCAACGCTTCCCGGAACCGGCTATAGAGTGAGATTTAGTCAATGGATTCATGAAAGTCGGATTCTTCGGATGGTTGGTTGACTATGTGGCGGAAGGTCGAAGTTGTAGGTTCCGAGACCCTTGATGGAGAACCAGATGACAATCTGGATAGAGGATTGGATATGGACGCTGAAACCATGCATCAACGGTTTTTGGCAGACCTCCCACATCTTGAATCGGCAAAAAATAATCATAACGAGGTATTGACACATTTTTCTGGTAGAATAGATGAGTCAAAGACACATTCTAGGTCGTTGAATTCACATAGTGTTGCCTTTGATGAATTAGATAGAGAGGCGGCAAAAGCAGGATTTGACATCCATTTAGATATCGACTCGCTGGCTGAACTTTCGGTAATTACGTCAATAGACGACAGTAGAAGATTAGTCCGGGTGATTGCTCCTGAACGCTTCGGAGGGATGATACGCACTCTTTCAGTTCCAGCGTCAATGGATGTTGAGTCGGCAATTATTTCAGATGGAATTCTACATCTGAATTTTGATTGATTAGGCGACTGCTTCACTGAGATCGAATGAATCTCTCTCAGGTACGTCTTGTAATCCATCAATTTCTTGCAATACCATCGATAGGGCATGCTGAGCGTTTTGTCTATGACCATCACCTAACTTGTGAGATGAATATCTGGCCTCTTCGAAAATTCGGTCTAATGCCACAAGAGCTTCTTCACTAATTGGCAGGGCCTTTCTGATTGCCATTTCAAATTCCCTTACAGTTTCAAAGTCTCGACGAAGGAACCCATTTCTCATTAGTATGTTGCAAAGGCTCTCATAACAAGTGAATATGGCCTCTCGGATTTCGTCTCCAGCAGCTAGTAACTCAGCCGTATAACTGAAAATTCCAGCCATTTCATCGAGAGTCGCTAATCTACGTCTTCTTAGGGACAACCCTAATCCAACGAGAGTCCCTAAAATCAAGATTATCCCAATTAAAGCAAGAATTTGCCAGAATGTAAAGAGAGGTGCAGGATCTTCGTAAGTCATCTCGATACCAGAATAATCATTGTTCAACCACAAACGGTCATTTGGATTGATTAATTGAGAATCGGTTTGGAATTGTAGAAATAATTCTCCCCATTTATTCTTGTCATAAAATGCTGGTTGATTTTGTATCGTGAAATCATAATCCATTATGCCATTTGAGTCGGTTAGTTTGACATTTTGGAAATGTATCACGGATTGGTTGACCAGTCTAGCGACAATGGAAATTCCTTCAACGGGAAGCCCCGTATCGTTTGCCGTGACTGTTACGGTACCATTTATTCTCCTTTGGTTTTCCTTGATATGATGGCTATCCGGTGTGAATGTAAATGTCACAGGAACTCGGATGTTGACTATATGCTCAATATCGACTCCGTTCAGGAATCTATCTGCATCAGTTAGGGCGGATATTGTAAGTGACAATTCCCCAGGAGGCATTGTTGAGCGAGCCGGAGATATTAGTTCGAAGTGGCCTGTAGATTCGTCCCAAACTAGGATTGAAGGTTCTGCTAAACCGTCCCATAGCAAGACCACTTCCATACCCTCAATCACATTGCTTTCTCCGCCGACTTCGACAATTCTTCCAACCAGTTTAATCTCCTTTGATTCATCTGAACGAATTATCAAATCAGTCTCCCAAAGAACTTCGATCTGGATATCTGCCTTTGCATAAACCGTCATGTTATACTCAACTGGAAGGTAGAATGTTTGGCCCTCAAAGGTGAACCTAACATCATGTCCACCTCTAGCAACTAGGTAGCCAATTGAATAATCGAATTCGAAAACTCCGTCATTGCCAGTTGTAATTCGGTCAATCTCTGCGCCATCAAGTGAAATTATAATTTCTCGGCCTGAAAGACCTGGTGCCCCTGCGGTATCTGAGTCAAATAATCGACCTGTAAAGTTCCATTGTTCGCCTCTAGTAACCGACACATCATCTACCTGCAGATTAATCGCAGTGTGATAAGCAATCGTTAGATTGGCATCTATACTTCCTGGCCTGTAGTAGCCTTGTGCAGGTGCGGTTACTGTTATTGTATGGAAGCCGATGTCCAAGAAGTCAGAGACTACCCAATTGAAAGACCAATCTCCATCTTCACGGCTTGTTGTGATGCCCACTAAAGTTCCGTCAATGAAAATCTCAAGTGAATGGTTTGCCAACCCTCCATCTGGAAGATTATCCCTAACGGTTCCCGTTAGCCTCATTTCATCCCCTACGGCATAGGCACTTGGAGGGTCTATCGAAATGATGGTCGGTGCGTATACTGTGAATACTGTGGTTGAGTTAGAAGGTAGTATGAACTCTTCACCTTGGAAAATTATCTTCACCAAACGAGGCCCTAGGGGCATGTCTGGAGGGATTGGGAGATATACGCTGAATGTGCCATTGTTCTCTACTTGTAGGCCAGTTAAGAATTGGCCATTCATAGTGACTTCTAGATATCTATCTCCTAGTGTACGACCAGCTCCATCGGTAAGCATACCCTCTATCAGGAGTAGTTCGTTCCTATCCACCTCGCCAGGCGGAGTCGTAAGGACGACTTGAGATGTTTGAGTGACGTTGAATCCGATTGTAGTAGCAGAAGGCAGGTAATATTCAGGGTTCAAGGAATCTCCTTGACCCATAGGGTCAACCCAAGTAAACCCTCCAAGGAATTTTGCTGTAACTGTATGAGCGCCGTAATCCATGTCTAATGGTAAATCATAGGTAACTCTCCATTGCCCAGTGGAAGCATTAGAAACTGTTGTGTAGGCTGACCCAACATCAATTCCATCAATCCAAATATGGATTACTCCACCTGAAATTAGGCCGTTGTCGGTCAATAATTGGCCGTGTTCATCCAGAAGTGTTCCAGTGAACGTAATGTTCTCTCCCGCGACCATAGACCCAGTTAATTCAATGAATTCGATTACAGTTGGGGCCAGAACAATTACTCTAGACCAAGTGGAATCACCTATCAATCCTGTAGTTCCATTTATTCCAGGGAATTCTGCTGAAATTAACATAGAGCCTTGGATTCTTTGTGAGTCAACCGGAATGACCAACGTTGCTCTTCCAGTTGAATCCGTTGTTACAGATTGGATGAATGAACCATCAACTAGGATATCTATCTCGGCATTTTCGACCAACTGACCAGCATTATCTATGATTGAAAGATTAACACTTACATCATCGCCTCTAACCACTCTTCTATCTGGATCTAGGTCAGCGGGGTCTAGGATTGAAATTAGGGAGTAACCTCTACTGTCAAAAGTACCTGTATCACTACTAGAACCATAATAATTGACGGTTGGAGTATAGCTTGCTGTAATATTATGAGTTCCTCTAGGGAAGGATAGTCCAAGGGTAATAACAGCACTCCAAGTACCATTTGGATTCACTACACCACCCGTGACTTGGAATCCAGAATCCGTGCCATCGATTGAGAATGTTAGCGATGAAGGTAAGGCCGCCCCTGTTCTATCCATTATTCCTGTACCATTGCTGGAAAGCAAGGTTCCGCTAACATTGAATGATTCGCCCGCAACTGGATTATCGGTTACCGATGAAATTGTTAGATTGGTAGGTGAACGGACGAAAATTTGGTTCATTACAGTGATTGTTGAGTGGAGAGTTGATGAGCCATTGAAATATAGTGTAACCCCAATTAATCCAAGTGGGTGTGAATGTGGCACATCGAATGTGAAATTTACTAATCCTTGCCCATTAGTAACTCCTTCAGTCAACCACGTATCGTGGAACTTAGCCGCGACCTGCGTGTCTCCAACTGGAAGGTCATTATCTGAAAATTCTGTCAATCGAGCACCGAAGGTAATCGATGTTCCCCGATCAACAACCGTCTGGATTATTGGGGTCCTGTCTGTGAATCGAGTGACACCCTTTACGAGAATTGAGGCATTACCCGTACCTGTAAGGTAGAATGGTGTACTTCCTTCAATCACGCTCACGACTACAGTCTTCGTACCACTTGATACTCCATCCCCGAATGGGTCAGTTGGAACTGATACTGAGAAGGAACCATTGTTTGTTGTTGTATGACTGGACACTAAAGTTTCACTTGAATCGTTTAGGAAGAAGACTTCTACGGCCATTGGTCCACTGACACTTCTATTTCCATCAAAACCATCCAAAACTCGTCCAGAAAGTGTAAATGATTGGCCTGCAGTAACTTCCAGAGGTATTGAGGTAATTTCGACCTGGCTGTCCACCTGCACTGTTAAATTCGCAAATGTATCATTACCAATCCAGCGCCCTGGATTGGCGTCTGTTAGATTGTCTGTTAGATCGTCAGCGGCATGGACTCTAAGATCGTAGAACCCTGGGGTAGTGTCTTCTAGAATAGTAGGATTAAATCTCGCAACACCATCGACATCTGTTGTAGCTGAGTCAATAATTACCTGATTCGGGCCACCCCAATCAAAGTAGAGGTCGACATCTACATCTGACAGCACAGTCTCATCTGCAATATCTGTAATTGTGGCATTTAGAAGAAGAGTAGTACCAGCAATGACGATGATTGATTGAGGTTCAGCATCCACTACGAACTCACTTTGAAGACCAGCCAGAACTCTTGTTTGGGTAATTGCAGTGTAGAACGGTCCTTGAACCTCCGCGGTTGTTGAGAAGTCTAACACAAATCGAAGGAAATAGGCGCCGGATCGAACATCACCCGGCATGGTGAATGAATAATTGTAAAATCCTGTGGTTTCATTTATCCAACCATTGTTGGTCAGCGGCACTATTATCGGAGGCGCAGGGCTACCATCTGGCCCTGGAGGGAGTTCAGAGGGAACCTCCATTTGGACAACAATAGAAGAGTTGTTACCCGTGATTGGTGTTAGATGGAAAGTATCCTGGGCAAATCCTGAGACCCAGGTAACGGTGCCCCCATCAGTCCACTCTGAACCCAAAGTCACAGTAACATTCGCCCTTCCTTGTATCCTGATTGTATCAGAAACGGAAGTTGATCTGAGCCAAGTAGACCCGGTATAGTTTAGCCGCCATTCATAGTCCCCTGCAAACATGTCCGCATTCGGGATCCAAACCACGTTGAAATTACCCGAATCGGGATCGGTAATATTGAACACCTCGGTGCCATTAAAATCGACGGCATACGTCCCCGGGAAATCAGCGACCGAAGTCCCGGTATGGTCTGACAACTGTACAGCAACCGAGGCTTCGAGACCTCTCTCAGTTGGATTTAGAGTATATTCGAACTCTACATATGACCTGATTCCAAAACTAGACACAAATGACTCCTCATCAGAGGCGAATAAGTCATCTGCAGTGTAGATGAATTTCACATCCACAAGGCCAGCTGGTATTGGTACCGAGGACTCATTGAAGTCCCATTGGATTGCAAATTGTCCAGGAGACGTTGTCCAATTACTGGAGTTCAATGACCAGGTCGCGAGATCCGTATAAGGGCCGTTTGTTCCCGCCCTGCGCATCTGGAAAATAAGTGTGCCATTCAATGGGTCAGGAGAGGGTCCTCTACTAACTGCAGTACCATTTATGAAAATCAACTCATTGATATCAAGAATAGAGGAATTCGAGTCACTTCCTTCTAGGGATATGGATAGGTCTGGAGAAGGTGTGATGTTGAAGTTGAAATCTAGAGTTTTGGGTCTTAAATGATATTCTGGAATACTGGCATTATTCAAATCGCTCTGATGCCACCCTAGGAATGCCAAACTGGCATTGATCAATCCAAGAGGTTCGTTTTCAGAAATAGGTACCCTAAATTCGAAGTATCCGCCAGCACCCAAGTCTGAGATTAGATTTACTTCCCCGTCTTCTATAGTCGTGAAATTAAGTAATACCTGGAGGCTATCTAGCAATGCCGGATCGGTCTGAGGTAAATTTGCAAGTGCCATGTAACCGGTAACGCTTGTATTTACACCAACGCCCAGCATAGGTTGGTCTATTGGTATTGGATTAGTAATCTCCAAATTTACATCATCTGTTATGTTAATCACCCATGGGAATGTTACAGCTTGAACTCCAACATACCCTTTAGTTTGGGTTAAGACAACTAAGGAACCATATCCTGGAATTATCATTTCGGAAGGTGAACCATTGAATGAAAAGAAACCCTCGGAATCAGTGACGGCAGTACCAATCAGTCGGGTTGCCAATGCAGCGCTACCGGGAACATTCGCTGTCTCGTTATCTGGTGTCAAGTAAAGTTCTAGTGTAATTCCCTCAACACTTGAAGAGTTACTGACAAATTGCAGTGTGCCGTTAAGAGTAATGTTACCCGAAGAGTAATCTCTCTCCAATGTATCAGGTGAATATGTCTCGTCCACTACCTCTACGACTGAGGCATCAGGACACGCTTCGAACGGAATCCAACCAAGGTCTAGTTCACCTTGATTTGCATTTGTCTGAAGATGGACTTCAACCCACCATGAGAAATCATTACCATAAACTTCGAATCCATTGTCAACCCAAGTTCCGCCAGAAAAGCCTGTAACTTTTCTAGTAGGTAGTCCAATACTTCTCAACATGGCGGCGAAAACTGTTGCAAACTCATCACAATCTCCCTCTTGAGCTTCCTCAAGAATCCAAACTGCAATATCATCCGAGGCTTCAGAAACCCCCGAGGTAAGAGTTCGGTTCAAATTTGAACCTGCATGATTTCTGAGGAATACGGTAGTATTGTTTCCATTGATGAGGAATTGTTGGATAGCTTCAATCTGATCCCATGCGGATACCCAACCGCTCTCATTTAGAACCTGTTGAGTAATAATCGAGACATTATCGAATCCATCATACTCAGTCGCATAAGTACTGTTTTGGAAAGCTGTAGTGTTGTCCCGAATTGCATCAGTAAAGATGACTTGAGGGGTGGTGACGAACAATTCATCAATAGTGGAGGAATCAATCAATACATCCCGTGTATAGTTAGAGAAGTTGAGGCCGGACGATGTATCACTCCAACTTGTGTAGTTGACTGCATTGTAAGGTGCAATCAATTCCTCTCCGGGACTTAGTATTCCGTTATTTCTGAATGAAATTTGCCAGGAGTGTAGGGCAGAATTATCCCAAAAGTCTGGGTGTGCAACCCCCTGAGTTGTCGACCATGTTGGGAACATTTGGGTATATCCTACGAGTGTCTTGTTAACACCCCAAGAAACACCCGTGTAATAGTCGTAGGTATGCCATCGCCAATAATGAGTTTGATTGAAGTCGACTCCAATTGTGGTATTCTCTGCGAAGAAATAAAGCATGTTCGTAGAAACGTCATCTGTTGGATCCCAAGGATTGAAAGGTGAGTCTAAGCACCCGTTTTCCCAGTATTCAGGAGGACATTCGTCTCCATCTGGGATACCGCCTCCATCCGTATCTGGATCTAGCCAGTCTGTCCCCATTTCTCGTTCGATGGTGTCAGGAATTCCGTCTCCATCTGTATCTTGTGGATTTAAATCGTCATCGGGATTATTTTGGGGGTTAGTGCCATCAAGATATTCTTGATAGTCAATTACTCCACCGTTATCTGTGTCGGAGTTATTCCATAGAGTTGTGTAGTTGTCTAACGACATATTACCATTTTCAATACCAAAGATAAGGGGGCAACCTGTGGTATTTTCAAAATAATTATTCAATCCGTCACCATCAAAATCATTTAGATTATCACAAGGCTCTAGCGGATCAGTAGCATTGATGATTTCATCGAAATCATTGACTCCGTCACCGTCTGAATCAGTTAGCGTAGGTATTGATTCAAAGCCCCAAGAACCCAATGACTCTTCCCAATCTGCTAAACCATCTCCGTCTGTATCTAGATAATCGTCATCACAATGCTGTTCATTGGCTGAGCCTAGGGATGCATCCCAACACCAAGAGCCATTGAGCACGACAACATACTGAGCGTCTGAAGGCATAGTGATTGAAACTGAGCGTAAGATATTGCCATCGATTGAAGAATATTGGAATGGCGTTCTGTTTCCTATGGCTGACTCAAAATAGGCCATAGGAGCCCCGTCTTGACGCCAATCAATCGGTGTTGGATCTAATTTGCTGGTATTATTAACCGTCACAGAAGAACCAACTGGAAGCCATGCAATCACATCAAGATATATTTCGTAGGTTGATGTACAGGGATTGGTACCATGGGCGGGGGAAAGTTCCGTACCATCATCAATGCCACCACCATCTGTGTCGGCAACATCCCATAGTGTGCAGGTAGCATTTTCTTCCCAATTTTGTATCCCATCGCCATCAAAATCTCCAGAATCCTCTATCCTAGTGGGGTCGGTTTCGTTAGCGTCAACTACTCCATTGAAATTAGTATCTTCTTCACCATCATCAAATTGGTCGCCATCGGTATTATTGTTCCTAGGGTCAGAAGCTTGTGGAGGATTTCCGTATGAACCGTTGACCTCAACACCATCTGAAATCCCGTCCCCATCTGTGTCGACTGCTGTTGGATCTGTGAGAAGGACTAATGCTTCGTATGAATCATTTAGTCCATCTCCGTCGGTATCATTATTGTTGGGATCTGTGTAAGTAATTCCATCTACTTCAGCTGTAAACAAAGAGCAAGGAGGAGACCCGGGTCCAAGACCTAGTACAGGATTACAAGGAGATTCAGTATTCGTCCGATTATCAGGACCGGGCTTCCAATATTGAGTTGGAGGATTTGTTGTCCCATTCCTTGTGTCCCAAGCAGGATTGACGTATTCGTAGAGATTGATTAAGCCATCACCATCAGGGTCGCCATAAGTACCATCGTCACCGGAATTAGAGGTTGGATCTAGGTTGTTGGCGACCTCCCAACCATCAGGCATTCCATCACCATCTGTATCCCAGCCATCAGGGTCTTCATCGGTTAGATTATCTCCATCATCATCATTGCTCGAACAATCGGCATCGCCGTCATTGTCGCCATCCCAACTGTCGACCATTCCATCATGGTCATCGTCGAATGTGTTGAAGCAAATATTCCCCATTGGATCTTCATCGGCACCATCAGAGTTCAATCCTTGAATCAACTGCATAGCGCTCTCTTCATCCCAATTGCTTACTGGAACTGTGCCATTCCACCAAACTCCATTATCGAGCTTATTGGGTGTAGTTGCCGAATCCCAGTTAGAAGGTATTCCATATTGGTATTCATTCAGATTAGTTAGTGAGTCTCCATCGGGGTCTCCGGTTGAGCCATTGATTCCGGAGGCTGAAAGTGGGTCGAGTCCATACTGCCATTCCCAGCCATCTGGTAAACCATCACCATCGGAATCCCAATCTTGCGGTTGGGTGTTGATGTAGTACTCCAATCCATAGGGGAGGCCGTCTCCATCAGCGTCTGTTGACCCCATAGCCTCCCAGGTTGCAAATTCTATTGCCGAGTAAGATGTTAGCAACATTAGAAGTGTGAATAGAATCGCCGAACGTTCCTTTCTACGAGCGATTACGAGATTATTCTGACTCGAGTTGCCGAACATCATGTACCCTCTCTACCGCCTACGGCGGTTCATACGGGTCTTAAGCGGAATGGAGCGTAGTTCGGACGATGCTCATGGGTCAACTCATACGAGTTCTATATCATCGTCGTCATAAACCATCTCTTCCTCTTCTTCTTCCTCAAGAATTGGAGTTTCTAAATCTCCTTCAGAGTCGGCATCGGAATTGTCATTTTCAGTCTCTTTCATAGCCTCAAGTAGCGCCAAATGAGCTGCCCATTTTCTGCGGTTCATTCGACTTTGAACTCCGGCAAAAATAAGCAAAATCGCGACTACCATTACGATTAATGTCGACGCACGAGGATTAGTAACCTCATTTGTCAGACGATCAAAAATACCATCAATTCCGACCACCATGTTGAGGTTCTTTTCGGCTGTGAATTCATCAGGCCAACTCTGCTCGGTGTCGTGAGGTTCTGCTGTTATAGTAATCTTCGCTGTATCGCCGTTATTTGCTGAGGACGGAACCGAGACTTCCAAAATGAAAGTCACCTCTTCAAAGGCGTCCAATTCAATCAACCTTGACCCAGTAGGGCCGCCTATGTCTACATTCCATCCGGCAGCACCTTCTACTTCGGCGTCAAGCAGAACAATTAGTGGGCTGTTACCTTTGTTTCGAACCTCAAATTGGAAGTCATAAAGACCGCCAGGTGCTAGTTTACGGTTTGAGGTAACTTGTACAATTGTGAGGTCTGGTTCATCGGCATCAACTTCGAATACCATTGGCAGATCAAAATATCTTGGATTTGAATCAGTTGTGTCCTCTCTGATTCTTAGGTAAACTGTGTGGTTACCAACAATGACTTGGTCAGTAAGGGTGACTACTACAAACACCTCTGTGAAGTCACCAGGACCGAGAGATACTTTGGGTACAGCCGACCCATTTTGATCCAAAATTCGGTATTCCCATTGTCCATAGGCCGCTAATCTGTCGGTATTCTCCTGCAGGCTAGCTGGATTGATAATCTGCCATTGAGTTGCGGATTCTCCGCTCGTCATACTGTTGGTTATCCGAGCACGCAGATTCACTTCGGGATCGTTGAGTGTTGAACAAAGGGAGACTTGGATGTGGCCTAGTGGAGTGCCGTCACAATCCTGCGAAACTTCCGCTCGAATACCGAATGTTCTCTGAATTGTAAACTCAACCGTAGTCCTGAGAGAGGCATTTCCACTGCTAATCACCTCTAATTCAATCATTCCGATGTCTGGATCTTCTCGGTCTGCTGAAGGTTTTACATTGAATCGAAGAATCTGAGTAGAATGTCTCTCCAAAGGTGGTACGTGGAAGGTTCCATCGCCATCATCCTCTAGGATTCTTTCACCGGTGTCGTTGTCGTAAATCTGGATAATCGACTTCGAACGCTTTAGGATATCTACTCTAAAATTATCTGTGTCGAATCCTGTGTTGAAAATCTCTAGTAAGAACGTATTGAATTGGTTGTCCTCGACATATCTTGGAATAGTTGGGTCGATATCTCCAGGGCGGCTTGAGTTGGCAATTGGGGTATCGTGATCTTCATTCCATATCGAAACATCTGGGGGCTGATAGACTTCCAGCTTTTCTAAATCGAGGGTAAGTAGGTCTTGATGGACAACGGTTTGAACACCCTCTATAGTGGCTTCAGCAACTGCTCTAATCTCAATTTTATCAGGTGTTCTTGTCAAATCATCAGGGGCCGTTATAGTAAGTATTGGATTCAGAATATCGCCACCTGAATTCAGAGTATAACCTCCAGGGGAATCGAACTCAACAAGCCATGAACTACCTAAGTTAGTTAGCAACTCAAGTACCACAGTCATTGATTTCGTGGAGTCTCCTCTGTGGACTAATTGAAGTGGTACGGGAGTTGTTTCATCGGGGGCAACATATTCCACAGTTCGGTCTTCCCGGTGGTTAATCGCTACACCCCATTGTTTCATTTCAACAGGGTCATGCTCAACGAGAAATGCGTTACCTTGTACGTCAGTAATTTCCAATTCGACGGAATATTCTCCAGAAGGGAGTCCACTCGGGTAGGTCCATGTGTAGGTCCCGAAGATACCCTGACTAGTATCTCTAATACCATCATCATCTGATGAAATCTCATGGTCTATGCGGTAATTTCCATTTGGATCTCGCATCAGTAATTTTACAGAATCCATGTCCTCTCTGCCAAAGGCGCTCTTCACATCAAATGAAAATTGCATTGTTCTATCGGCCAATACATCATTTGGATACCATTCCAATTCTGCTCCATCGGCGAGTTCGGCTCCATCTCTTTGGAGTATGACTTCACTCTCAGCAATTGCGTTAGTTTCTACTTCCATCTGGGAGTATCGATTGCTTTCTCCATCAATCTCGTTCCATGCTACTTCTGCTTCACAGCTACTGCCAAACGGACCGCCCGAACTTTCACACCCAGACATTTCAGCAGATACCTCAACTGTTAATTCATTGCCGTCTTGAATAACAAAACCATCACCACCATCCAGTGTAACTTCGAATATTTCGTGATCAAAATTGCAGGAATTAGTTATCCCTGGATTACAGGCGTCAGTTTCCCACGACTCAGAGCCGACGGTATTGCCATTTGCCCTAATCACAATATCCCAAGTAACTTGGGAGTTGCTAGGCCCCTGAGCGCGGAGGAAAAATTGCACCGGAATGTAAAATTGGCCGCTGGATGAACCATGTTTTGGTCGGCCAGTTATTTCTAGGGGACTCAACAAATCTCCAGTTGTGAACTCTATCGTTGAATCTAATGCACTTGAGGTCGATTGACCACCCGACTCTGGGACCATTGTTGATATGTGTCCATCACCTCCAGAAGACGAATTGGCTTCTGCAAAATAGAGTGTGTAGATTTTTGTTTCAAACACATCTGAATTTTCAGCCCTAGAGTCCGTTTGAAGGTAGGTTGGTTGTGTAAAAAAGGTGGCCATTTGAGGAGTTATCATCAATATCGCGAGGAATATCGCAATTTGGGTGAACTTGCCATCTCGAAACGGCGTACTGCTCCTACTCATCGTCTCTCGGCACTCGGAGGGGTGTTAAAGCGTTCGTGAAGTCCGAGTGGTATTTGCATCGTTTTTACACGCCCCCAAGAGGGGGCGTAAATCCGCTCGTTTCAAGTCTGATAAGGTCCTCAGAGACCTCGCAGGGGTACCCGAGCTGGTCAAAGGGGCCGGACTTAAGCTCCGGTGCGTAGAGCTTCGTGGGTTCAAATCCCACCCCCTGCACCACTACTTTATTCGAGTGATGGAACAGCCCAATTGACCATCACCGTCCAATACATCCAGTTTGGTGATTACGATAGTAGCAGCCTCAACCGAACGAGGATTTAGTAATCGATCCAACAAACGGTTTGCAAGTGTTTCCAATAGTGAAACTCGCTGCAAATTCAAAGTCTCATCTAAAACTGCCACCAAGTATTCGTAATCAAGCACTTCAGAAATTTCATCTTCCTCCGGAGCACTATCTCCGGATAGCAGAACGTAGATATCGAAAGAAAGACGCTGTGGCGAGCCAATTTCGTGGTCATGAACACCTATATCCACTTGTCTAATTACATCCTCTAAGAATAAACACGTCGCCGCCTGATTGCGAGTTAAAATTTGCATTAAGGCATCCGAATGTAAAGTCATTAAACACCCTCTGTTTCAAATGAAACGTCTCGGCTTCTGGAAAGAAATCTTTCACCAGCATCGACGAAAATTACCTGTCCGGTAATCGATTCTCCACCAATCAGAAAAACCACAGCCTGAGCAATGTCGTCTGGAGAAGGACCGTACCCTAGTGGACTTTCAGTCTGTGCTCGATGGAAACCTTCCTCTGTTTGGTCCGGGCTTGCTAATGTGTGACCTGGTGCGACAGCGTTAATCCTCAGTTTAGGAGCAAGGCCCCTCGCAAGAGCCTCGGTAATTCCTAGAAGGGCGTATCTTGAGGCAGTGTACGAAATGTGATCTGGATTAGGTGCTGCAATTTTCTGATCCAAAATGTTGACCACTGACCCTGCCGTGGTGTCAGGGAGATTTTGTAGTAGTTCCCGAGTTAACATCAGAGGTGCTTTTGCGTTCACATCCATGTGCTCATTCCAAGATTTATCATCAAAACTTTCTAAATCATCATGCTGGAATTTTGATGCGTTGTTTACGAGGTGTAAAATCGGCCCAATTTTGGATGATGCCTCGGTAATAATTTTGGTAAATTCTTCCGGATTCGATAAATCTCCTTTTACCGTGCAAGCATCTACACCGAATTGTCTAATCTTCTCTGCCAATTGCTCAGCGTCTTTTGCAGACGAATTGTGGTGGACTGCGACCGAGTAGCCTTTTTCTGCTAGGTGAAGACAAATTGCAGCGCCAATTCTCTTAGCACCCCCTGTCACGAGTGCAGCACTGCGAGCCATACTTACTTGCGAACGAAGTCTCGTATATCTCTCCTCGTTTTGAAAGACCTCATCTGGAGGTTTGAGGCGAATGATTAACGCCGTGTGTCCGGTCCTCGCAATCAATGGGTGTACCGCTGCCCCAAGCAAATGGCACTGAAGTGTCGTCAAGCAGCTGTGGACACACAGTCAGGATTAATGCTGAAGAACGCCGAAAAGCGGAAAGAAAGCGGCTGCCTTCTTGGTTCAGGACTACACTCCCCACTGGAAATGCACAAAGTCGGTTTAATGAGACGAAATCCAATGTCCACGAACATGGGTTGCATACAGTTTGCGAAGAGGCTCGGTGTCCAAACATACACGATTGTTGGGGTAGAGGGACTGCTACTTTCATGATTGCAGGCGAAGTCTGCACACGTGGATGTAGGTTCTGTGCAGTTGGCACAGAGAAAACTCCTCCTCCATTGAATCCAAACGAACCTGCCGAACTTGCTGAAGCTGTTGATAGAATGGGCGTTACTCACGCTGTTATCACAGTAGTCAATCGTGATGACTTAGCAGACGGAGGCGCACAGCATTACCGCAATTGTATCAAAGCAGTACACGAAAGATGCCCTGATGTTGGACTAGAATTACTCTGCTCAGACCTAGATGGGAATCTTGAGGCTCTAGCAGTTTTACTTGATGAACTACCGCTCAAAGTCTTCGCCCACAATGTAGAATGTGTGCCCAGGTTGGACTCGACTGTCCGCGACCCTCGTGCTTCGTTTACACAATCACTGAATATTCTAGAAGAAGCTAAGCGATTAAGGCCAGATTTGGCAATAAAATCTAGCATAATGGTCGGTGTAGGGGAAACTGATGAAGAAGTTGTTGAGGCAATGCAACTGCTAAGGGGGGTCGGGGTTGAGTTGATCACTCTGGGTCAATATCTGCAACCAAGTTGGAAACATCTTGCAGTCGATAGATTTCCTGAGCCGCAAACTTTCGCTGAGTGGGACCAAGCCGCAAGAGAAATGGGGTTCACTGCAGTCGCTAGTGGACCGTTAGTACGCTCTTCTTACAGAGCAGGTTTGCTTTGGGAAGAAGCAATGGGTGGAGAACCAGTCGTAACAAGAGACTCTACGGGTTCAGCAATTAGCCATCTGAACCCTAGCAAAGATCTGCTCGCTACCAATGAGGCTCGGTTGTCCTCGGAGCACAAAACAATATGAAGGAATAATCGGAGGCTAAATTATGGAAGGGGAAAAGGAGAAGGAAGTAACCCTGCACGTACCCTCCGCTCCCTTCCGACCAGGGGACAAGGCTAGTTTCGCACCCTTTGAAAATGAGCCAGGAGATCTTCCTAGGCCCGATCCGTTAAATTGCACTGCATCTGATACCACAGACCATGCATATGGGCTTGTAAGAGTACTAGATTTCGAAGGTAATGCTAGTGGCCCTTGGAATCCCGATTTAACTCCTGATGAGCTTCGCGAAGGCTTAGAACACATGGTTAGAATGCGAATATTCGATGATAGAATGATGAAAATGCAACGTACCGGTAAGTTGTCGTTTTACATGCGCTCCTTTGGAGAAGAGGCTGTTGCAATCGCACAAACCATGGCATTAGAAACTCAGGATTGGATATTCCCTACCTACAGACAGCCTGGAGCGCAATTTGTCAGAGGAAGAGACATGGTCAGCATGATCAACCACTGTATCGGTAATGAAGAAGACAACGTCAAGGGTAGGCAAATGCCTGTCCATTACACCTATCGCGAGGGGCGTTTTATCTCAGTTTCAAGCCCCGTTGGGACCCAATTTAGTCAAGCTGTGGGTGTTGCGATGGCTTCTCAATACAAGGCCCTCGATGAATGCTGTATCACTTGGATAGGAGACGGTTCAAGTGCTGAAGGGGATTACCATTACGCACTCAATTTCGCCTCGGTCTTCAAGCCGCCGGTGATTCTCAATATCGTTAACAATCAATGGGCAATTTCGACTCACGCTAACTTAGCAAGTGGTAACCCAACATTCGCTGCAAGAGGATTAGCCTACAATGTCCCTTCAATGAGAGTGGATGGAAATGACTTCTTAGCGCTCTATTCAGTTACGAAATGGGCAAGAGAGCGCGCTGCTGCCGGAGAGGGAGCTACTCATATTGAGGTGCTTACCTATCGTGCTGGAGCACACTCCTCCAGCGATGACCCGAGTAGATATCGGCCCGGAGATGAACACGAGGCTTGGCCCGGTGGCGACCCAATCGACCGATTAGTGCAGCATTTGGTTGAAATCGGAGAATGGTCGGAAGAGCAGCAAAAGGAATTAGAGGAAAGAGTCGATGGTGAGGTTATGGCCGCTTACAAAGAAGCGGTTACATACGGAGATCTTGCCAATGGGCCTTATCCTTCAGCGGATACAATCTTCACAGAAGTATACGAGGAAGTTCCTTGGCATCTTCAAGAACAATGGGATGAAATGAAGAAATGGAGTGTGGACTAAAATGCCTGAAATGAATATTGTTCAAGCAGTTAATTCGGCCCTAGACATTATGCTGGAGCAAGACCCTGATGTAGTCTTCTTTGGCGAAGATGCGGGATACTTTGGAGGTGTTTTCCGGACTTCAGATGGTTTGCAAGAAAAACACGGTACACACCGTGTATTCGACACACCTCTCTCCGAAGGTGGAATTGCTGCAATCGCATTTGGTATGGGGATCAACGGATTAAGGCCAGTGGCAGAAATTCAATTTGCCGATTACATCTTCCCAGCCTATGACCAAATTGTAAATGAAATCGCCAAAGTTAGACACCGGTCGGGTGGTGAGTTTTGGTGCCCGTTAACAATCAGAACCCCTGCAGGTGGCGGAATTCGCGGTGGACATCATCACTCGCAGAGCCCAGAATCTCAATTTACCCACACTTCTGGGATAAATGTGGTTTACACATCGACACCTTATAATTCCAAGGGCCTACTTATTTCTGCGATTGAATCCAACGATCCAGTTGTGGTATTCGAGCCCAAGCGATGTTACCGAGGGCCTTTCTATGGCGACCCCCATAATGTTCCCACATGGAAAAATCACCCAGAGGCCGAAGTCCCAGAGGCGCATTACACAGTACCCCTTGGGGAAGCAAGACTTGCCATGGAGGGTACTGATTGCACTGTTATCTCTTGGGGTGCTATGGTTCATGTAAGCGAACAGGCAATCATAGACAGTGGAGTTAGTTGCGACCTAATTGATTTGCAAACCCTGGTACCTTGGGATAAAGATGCGATTGTAAAATCAATAGAAAAAACTGGACGTTGTGTTATAGTTCACGAAGCACCGAAAACTAGTGGATTTGGAGCAGAAATGGCAGCCAGTGTCCAGGAGAGATGCTTCTACCACTTGGAAGCGCCAATAGAGAGAGTCACGGGATGGGACACACCGTTCCCGCACACAACAGAATGGGATTATATGCCCAGTCCGGCGAGAATCGCCGATGCAATAAAGAAAACTATGGAGGAATGAAAATGACAAATCGCGTATTCAAACTACCAGATATCGGAGAAGGAGTAGTCGAAGGAGAAGTCGTGCAATGGCACGTATCCGTTGGAGATTCTGTCTCCGAAGATGATGCACTTGTAGATGTAATGACAGATAAGGCGACTGTGACAATACCCTCACCTCATGATGGAACAATATCCGCTCTACATGGTGGCGTGGGTGATATGGTTGCAGTTGGTGCTACCTTGGTTGAATTTGGAGACGGTGGAGATAACCCTGTCGAATCAGTTGAGGAAGAAGAACCAGCACCGGAAAAAACCGTTGAGCCAGAAGTTGTATCCCAGCCAGAGCCAACTCAAACGCCTCCACCGGTGGCTACTGAACCGGTTGCGCCTCCACCTGTACCAGCAATTTCAACACCCGCTCCATTACCAGCGGTTTCCAAACCAACTGAAAGCAGTGGTGGGTCTGGAGGTAAAGCGCTGGCCAGTCCCGCTGTTCGCAGGCGTGCACGCGAGGCAGGAGTAAATTTAGCATCAGTTCGTGGTAGCGGACCAGCGGGTCGAATTCGTCACGCAGACCTTGATGCATTCATCGCTGCTGGAGGCATGGTACAGGGGGCGGCTCCAGTCGCTTACACAACCCGAAGAAGTGATGTTGAGGAAATTAAGGTAGTTGGATTGAGGAGGAAGATTGCCGAAGCAATGACCATCTCCAAGCGACATATTCCACATTTCTCTTACTTTGAAGAAATCGATGTTACAGAATTGGAGGAATTGCGTCAATTCCTAAATGCAACAAAGTCCCCGGACCAACCGAAATTAACCTATCTTCCATTCATCATGATGGCTCTAGCGAAAATAATGCCAAATCATCCTGAATGCAATGGGCATTATGACGAAGCAAATGGAATTGCTAGAAGGTATGGCGCTGTTAATTTGGGAATTGCAACTCAAACCGATAGAGGATTATTCGTCCCTGTGGTAAAGCACGCTGAAGCGATGGATGTTTGGCAGGCAGCCGCAGAAATGCAAAGAGTGTCTGGGGCGGCCAGAGATGGAACTGCTTCGCTTGACGACCTTACGGGCTCTACATTCACAATTACTAGCCTCGGAAGAGATGGAGGACTTGGAGCCACTCCGATTATCAATCACCCAGAGGTAGCTATACTAGGCGTTCACAAAGCACGTGAAATGCCTGTGGTTAGAAATGGCGGTATCGTGGTTCGAAGAATTATGAATGTATCTAGCTCATTTGATCATAGAATCGTCGATGGGGCTGATGGAGCAGCCTTAGTGCAGTCACTCAAGCGTATGCTTGAACATCCTGCACTAATCTTCATGTGAGGTGGAAAAATGACTGAAACTCGCAAGTGTAAGGTGCTCGTTGTAGGAGCAGGACCTGGAGGATATGTTGCCGCAATTCGCAGTGCCCAACTGGGCTTAGATACGGTTATTGTTGAAGGAGACAAAGCAGGTGGAACCTGTTTGATTAGGGGCTGTATTCCAAGCAAGGCCATTATCCATGCAGCTGAGAGATTCGAATCACTGCAGCAACACGCAAGTGAAGGAGGCCATATGGGACTATCTCTAGCCTCAGAGCCTGAAATAGACATGGCTGCTTTGGTAGATTGGAAAGATGCAATAGTAGAACGATTAAACAAAGGTGTAGAGGCACTTTTGAAGGGCGCTGGGGCAGAATTAGTGAAGGGCTGGGCGACCTTTACGGGACCAAAGAAATGCACTGTAGAAACCTCTGAAGGGGCTCTTGAAATTGAGGCTGAAAACGTAATTATTGCAACCGGATCTAGCCATATTGACTTACCTTTCATGCCCTGTGACGAAGAGTTCGTGCTATCTTCTACCGGTGCTTTGGATCTACAAAAGTTACCAAAATCTGCCGCTATTGTAGGCGGTGGTTACATTGGACTAGAATTAGGTTGTGCTCTAGCAAAATTGGGAACTGATGTTACCGTTGTAGAAGGAATGGATTCAATTCTTGGAATAATGGACAAAGAAATTCGAAGACCGCTCGAAATTTGGTTGAAAAAACATAAGGTTGCAGTTCATACAAATGCTCTTGCTCGCGGTACAGAAATCAAAGGCAAAGGAGCGAGCCGCAAGGCGCATCTGACCTTTGAGAAGGATGGAGAAGAGCAGACAATCAAAGTTGATAAGGTCCTAGTAACTGTTGGTAGAAGTCCGAATACCAAAGGATGGGGATTGGAAAATATGGGTGTCAGGATGGACACAGGAGGGCGATTCATTCGTATCGACCGACAATGTAGAACCAATGTACCAGGTGTTTACGCCATAGGCGATGTAGCAGGTGAACCTATGTTGGCCCACAAGGCCTCCTCTCAAGGCGAAATGGTGGCCGAAATACTTGCAGGACATAACAGAGATTTCGATAAGGTGGCGATTCCAGCAATCGTCTTTACCGAGCCTGAAATCGTCTCTGTTGGATTGTCTCCTGATGAAGCCAAAGAAAGAGGTGAAGAAATCATAACAGGAAAATTCCCTCTAGCAGCAAACGGTCGTGCGCTAACATTGGAAGCAGAGAAAACAGCTGGATTCATTCGAGTTACTGCTCGTGAATCCGACCATGTTATTCTTGGCATTCAGGCGGTTGGAAGCCACGTTGCTGAATTACATGGTGAATTCGTTCTAGCGCTAGAAATGGGGGCTTTATTGGAAGACATCGCTGATACTGTCCATGCACACCCCACAATGACTGAGGCCTTCCACGAAGGGGTATTGAAGACCCTCGGTCACGCTATCCACTCCGCATGATTCAAAATGGAGGGTCGTTTTTGCTAAAATTGCAAATCCTCAGAGCCGAAATTGAATCACATGAAGTAGTCGACGCAGCCATGTCGAAGTTACAAGAAAAACGAATCCTAGATGAGATCCCGGATACTTTGATTCTAGTACAACATCCAGAGGTGGTAACGCTTGGTCCTAAGGCGGAAAGAGATGGAGCCTTGGAGGACGTCGCGCTATCGGATTATCCGACGAGAGTCGTAGATAGAGGAGGAGGCATGACTTATCATGGACCTGGTCAATTGGTTGTTTATCCAATAATCAAGTGGCAAGTTGGGGAACAATCTGTTCGAAAGATAATCAATCGACTTGAGGATTGGGTTATGGCCGCTCTTGCTGATTGTGGGATAGAAGGATATCGCGATGAAAGGATGATGGGTGTTTGGTTGGAAGGATACAAAGTATGTTCAATTGGACTGGCATTCAAGCATTGGGTAAGCCGCCATGGTCTCGCTCTAAATTACAATACAAACACTAACCGAGTAGAGGCCCTTTCTTGTTGCGGGCTTCCTGCTGGCATGACCACTTCCCTACAAGCCCTCGGCCACACCCATGACCTTGAAGGGAGAATTCTAGATCGTGCACGGCTGGAAGAAGCATTGCTTGTTCTTGCCGAACAATATCTCGATCGGGTACCGATGCAACCTGAAGATTGGAGTGGGGAGTTGGTTGTATGAGGCCAAACAGAAGCCATCTGGAGAAATATTGGTCTTTGGACCCTGATGTGACTTTCCTAAACCACGGTTCCTTCGGCGCTACTCCGAATATGGTTTTGGAAGAACAAAATCGATTGAGATTACATCTAGAATCAGACCCTGTTCGGTTCTTTGAAAGAGAGGCTTTTGAAAATATGAATTTTGCAAGCCGTCAACTCTCTAAATTTCTCAACGCAAATCCCGATGGCATGACCTTTTGTCAAAATGCCACAAGTGGAGTAAATACTGTTGTTAGAAGTTTGGTTCTAAATAGAGGAGACGAAATAATCATTCCAAATCATTCGTATCAGGCATGTTGGAATGCAATCGATTTCGTAGCATCCAGATGGGGTGCTAAGGTCGTAATAGTAGACCTGCCATTTAGATGTGATTCAGAAGAAGAAATCATCGAACCATTATTAGCCGCAATTTCACCTAAAACAGTTCTAGCAATGATTGACACAGTAACAAGCCCCACGGGACTTAGAATGCCATTCGAGAAACTTGTCGATGAATTTCAATCGAGGGGAGTCGATGTTTTGCTTGATGCAGCACATGGCCCAGGCATAGTACCAATGGATTTGGAAAAATTAGATGTGGCTTGGGTGACTGGAAACTGTCACAAATGGCTATGTAGCCCGAAAGGGTCTGCATTCCTACACATCAGAGAAGACAAGAAAAAGGAAACTAAACCACTAACAATCAGTCATGGACATAATGCAGATTTATCCCCTCAAGAAAAATTCAGATTCGAATTTGATTGGCAAGGAACTAGAGACCCTACTGCGATTCTCTGTATTCCTAAATCCATTGAGACTCTCGAATCAATGGTTTCAGGAGGATTTGATGAAATAATGGAGCGTAACAATTCTCTCGCTTTGAAAGCAAGAAACCTTCTTTGCGAGAGTTTGGGCACCGACCCTCCAACTCCAGACTCGATGATATCTGCAATGGCTACAATCGACCTACCAGGGACATATTCAGGAGGTGCGGATGAAATGCACGACCCACTTCACAACAAACTCCTCGATGAATTTGGCATCCAAGTTCCAGTGTTCCCTTGGCCACACCACGAAATGAGATATTTTCGAATTTCTGCTTATCTTTACAATACTATAGAAGAGTATGAATACCTAGCAGAAATTTTGCAAGAAAGTCTCTAAATTACTATTTTCGTCAATACATGAATAGAAGTAGTTGATAATTGACCGGATAAATGCCCAAGGAGACAAATGAGGGTGAGATGATGGGGGAAGCAGTTGTCGCAATTACCGGTGCATCGGGAGCACGATATGGAGTTAGACTGTTGGAAGCTCTTAGCGAAGCAGGTTGGAAAACCCACCTGATTGTGACTCGCGAAGGGGCACTAAATCTAGAATTAGAATGTGGTATATCTCCAGAAGATCTGGCCAATGATTCTGTAATTTTGGAAAATAACAACAATCTTGCTGCCAAATCAGCATCAGGGTCTGCCCGTTTTGATGCATACATCGTCTGCCCCGCAAGTGGAACGACAATTGGAAAAATAGCAAATGGGATTTCAGATAACTTAGCAACCAGAAGTGCATTGGTTGCGATGAAAGAGAGAAGAAAACTCATCCTAGTCCCAAGGGAAGCACCTTATGCAACGCCTCATCTAAGAGCAATGGCAAATCTTTCTGAATGGGGTGTGGTAATTCTTCCTGCAAGCCCCGGATTTTACAATAAACCTCAGACACTTGAGGATATGGTCGACTTCATCGTGGCTAGAATCCTTGACCAATTAAATATCGACCATGAAATAGGAAAACGCTGGACTGGAGATGAAATCGGCTCCCAGTGAATCGATTCAAATTATGCTCCAGTACAGGTTGGGTTCAAGAGAGAGGTATCAGCCGCAAATTTCCGATATCCTATGACGAACTGGGAGTCACTTACCGTAGCACAACTGAAACAGGAGTGCAAAAGCCGTGGGCTTTCGGTTGGTGGAAAGAAGACTGATTTAGTGGCTAGACTCGAGGAACACACCATCCCAAATGATGTCCTTGATGCAGAAATAGCCGACGATTCAAGCCCACATAACACACGAAGTATTCTAGGTCGAGTGAAACAACTGCCTGTATCGGTTTTGGCTGTGATTGGAATCATGCTAATTGGTACTATGGGAGGAGGATTACTCTACGGGGATGATGTAATCGATTGGATTCAGGGAGAACCAGATTACCAATTAATCGAATTTGATCCGACGAGTGCTAGAGGATATGCGCAGAGTCTGGTAAATCTAGGACATCCAGAATGGGAGGGTAGAATGTCCGGAACTATCGAGGAACACAACACTGCGGATTTTATCAAAGCCAATTTTACCTCTATGGGAATTCCATCAACCATTGAGGATTTTGACGTTCCAATGTTTGTCATTGATGATGAACCCGAATTGGGAATTTGTCATGCAGGAGATGTAGGCCAAACCCTCCCTGCTTTTGCTTGTGGTGCCACCGATGTAAATGCTGATTTCATCAACTTTGAACACAGAAGTGATTTTGTTTTACAGGGGTATTCCGGCTCTTCCTTTATTCGATATGTAGATGACATAGATGTAGTTGACTTAGGTACAGGAAACGAAAGTGCGGATTGGAACACTGGAGCGGGTTCTGTTGTACTGATACACATGACAGAAGAAACCGAATCCAATACCGCCCTATTCAAGAGAGCATCAGAAAACGATGTTGAAGGATTAATCCTGATTAATGAAAGACAGAATTGTGACGAATTGGTTTCCGGAGATTGTATTCCTTACTTCAAATCAGTCGACATATCTACGATCAACAATATACCCATAGACATGGGATTCATAATGGTCAGCCAAAGTGTTGGTGAGATAATAATTGACAATGTGATTAATCAGGATGGTAGATTACAATTTATGACCTATGTTGAGAATGCAGGTGAAGCCACTGTCAAAGTTCCTTGTGGAATTATTCAAGGAGAGTCTGATTCTTTGATCATAATCGGCGCACACCATGATACAGTATACATGGCTCAAGGGGCTGTAGACGATTCTTCAGGGACTGCCACTGTTCTAGAGATGGCTCGACAATTCGGATTAATTGAAAGTCAAATGGGCACCCCAAAACACACCATTTACTTCTGTACTTGGGGAGGGGAGGAAGAAGGACTGTTTGGATCTTCAGCATGGGTAACTAAACATCGAAATAACCTCTATGAGAATCTCCGTCTATACATCAATTTAGACATGAATCACGTCGATGCCGAAAGAAATTCAGGGGTCACTTTGTTTGGAAACCATAACACAGACGTTAGCCATATCAGAGGTATTTCGGAGAAATTCAAACAACAATATCCAGACCTTGCAAACCGATACAATATCCAAGTTCGCAAACTTGATGATACGGACATGCCATACAACTCTGATCACGCTCCATTCGTATACAATATCGATGAAGATGAATCGGATGGAAAACAATACGGCAGGGCTGTAGTTTGCTATGGCTCAGGGTCCACGGAATATCACACATATCTAGATAATATGGACAGATTCAATGAAGAAAGCCTAGCTGTCTCTGGAATAATCTACGGATCATTGGTGTATTACCTCGCCTACGGCGATTGACTTTCAAGATTCTAAGTGCTCAATAATCGCATCGTAATCTGGTTCTATACCTGGATTTTCCGCGATCCATGCATATGAGATCTTTCCGGTCTCATCGATAACAAATACTGACCTTTGGGAAGCAGTATATTCAGGCATTACAAAAGGAATCTCGACCCCATAGGCACGGGTTGCCTGACGATTTGTATCTGATAGTAATGGGAAGTTTATTTGATTGGCATCAGCGAAGGCAGCGTTAGCAAAAATACCATCTACAGAAATTCCGAAGACTTCCGCCTCTGCGGCTTCCATACGATTCATAGAATCAGAAACTGTACACATTTCTTTTGTACAGACGCCAGTAAATGCGGCGGGATAAAAGAGTAAAACTACCCGGTTACCAATAGAGTCAGAAAGTCTAACCATATTTTTGTCAAATGCCATCAATTCGAAGTCAGGTGCCATGTCGCCTACGGATACCATGAGTTGGGGAGGCAATATCGATTTTCAAGGTCGCGGGGCTCTACATTCTATGTGGCGAGTCAATTCCAAGTAAATCGAGACCTGTTTGCAAGGTTCTTGCAGTCAAGTCACACAGTGCCAATCTGCTTAGTTTCGTACTATCTTCTGCGTTTAGAACCGTACAAACCTCATAGAATGAACCAAAAGCTTGGGCGATATTGTGTAATTGAGTTGCTAATTTGTGAGGAGAGTGACTTGAGCAAGCCGAATCAAGGGCTTCGGGAAATTTAATCAATGCCCGAGCCAGTGCTATCTCTCTTTCATGAGTCAACATAATTTTTACTTCACTAATTGAATTTCTATCGATTTCATCCTTAGAAAATATGCTGCAAATTCTTGCATGTGCATATTGCAGATATGGAGCGGTGTTTCCGTCGAAAGAAAGCATTTTTTCCCATTCAAATGTGTAATTGTTATTTCGGTCGGTAGAAAGATCTGCATATTTTATTGCCCCGATTCCTAGCATCTTTGACACCTCTGCTCTTTCATCTTCAGAGAGATTTGGACTTTTCTCTGCAACGATTGCATCCGCTCTTTCGACCGCTTCAATCAATAGATCATTCAGATGGACGGCTCCACCTGTTCTACTAGCCAACTTCTTGCCGTCTGTACCCATTACCAAACCAAACGGAACATGGATTGCATTAACTCCTTTATCCATGAATCCAGCATTTCTTGCAACCTCAAAGACCATAGCAAAATGTTGTGCCTGTTCTGCACCTACAACATATAGGAATTCACGACTACCAACATTTTCGATTCTATCCAAAATGCATGCTAAATCACTGGTGGCGTAATTGTAGCCACCGTCCGCTTTTTGGATGATCAATGGGAGTGGCTCCCCTTCGCGATTTTTCCAACCATCGAGATAGACTACTTTCGCACCATCACTTTCCTCTAGCAATCCCACTTCCGCAAGTTTTTCGACAACCCCTGGCAATGCCGATTCATACTTTGATTCACCTGCAAGATTGTCGTTGCTAAGCAATATCCCCATTCTTTGGTAAACTTCGTTGAAGTGAATTAATGAGCGATTCACAAGCATCTGCCATAAGGTAATGGTTTCCGGTTCGCTAGACTGCATTCTAACTACCCTTTCTCGTGAGCGTGATACGAAGTCTGAATCAGAGTCAAATTTCGCCCTAGCATCAGAATAAAACGTACTCAAATCGATATGCTGCGCCTCTGAATCGAGACCCAGGTCGATTAGATGTTCGATGAGCATTCCGAAAGGAGTTCCCCAATCTCCAATATGATTCTCGGCCACAACTCTGTGCCCCTTGTAGCCTAGCATTCGATTGAGAGCATCACCAATCACTGTTGAGCGAAGGTGACCAACGTGCATATGCTTGGCTACATTGGGTGAAGAATAATCGATGACAATGATTCTAGGCTCCTCAGTTAAAACCCTCAATCTATCATCGATTAGAGATTCTTGTAATATCTCAGACAACCAATTGGGGTCTGCTGAAAAATTTAGGAAACCGTTAATCGAACTAACTTGGCAAATCTCATCAGTTGTGGAACCTAGATTTTCTAAAATTTCGTCTGCAATCGTATTTGGAGACTTTCTCAGCACTTTGGAAAGTGAATGACAAGGCAATGCTACATCGGCAAATGTTGAATCTGTAGAGCCTGCAAGAAGGTTATTCCAATCAGAGTCTTGAAGGCCAATTTCCGACATCGCCGTACCAAGAAGTGGACGGATTGCGTCTTCCAAATCTCGCATATTCTAACCTCAAGTAAGGGAGTACCTCAACAATGCAGCTATTCCTCCAAATGAGGTTTGTAGTGTTGCGCCTTCTTCTGAATCCATAGAAACCAGGCTAACTTTAGCAGAGGTATGTCCGGCTAATTCCGTCAATTCATCGATAATATCTCTAGTTCTATCAGGATCTTCGCGTACATCTTCCGAGCCGCACTTTGGGCAATCTGGTATTTCTGAGCGACTATTTTGCGTAGCCTCCCATTCATTTGAACATGGCTTACAATACCAACCAACCCGCCTCTTCCTTAGACCTTCAGACAATAATAGAGTGTCAACTGCACCTTGGTCCAATGCTGACCGAATCATCATCTCACCGTAAGTTGCTTTGGGATGTGCCTGCATTACTTCACGAAGAAAATTATCCACTAACTCACGTTCAGCATCCAACTCTATCTGATCCATTAGATTGCCAGCACGCTGAACTAATTCCCTGAGGCCACTTTCATTGGAATATCCCACATCAAAGAATGGTTCACGAATCAACTTCTTTACTTCATGATGGAAGTAATCGTTCTTGACAACGAAATCCTTAGTCTGCCCAGGCCCTCCAACTATGATTCCTTTAATATCGGCTAAATTCGGAAGCCAATAATTGCAAGCATGTTCTGTTGCCCGCTTGAAGAAGTTATGAGCAGCTTCCTCAATTAGCCGTTCGAATCGCTGAGCGGATTGGCCTCCTTGGCGGTGTTTCCCCATTATGTTTGATTGCAATTCCTCTTGACAGTGAATTCTTTTTCCACTTGCAATTCCATAGGCTGCCTCTCCTCTATCGATAACAAATAGACCGTAAGAAGTCCTATCGATGAGCATATCTTCTAATTGTGTTAATTCAAAAGTCGAATCGCAACGATAACGGAAAGAAGTGAAAATTTCTGGCGGGTCGTCAATTACTACAGTAACCAATCGTGTTTTGTTATTTCCAACAATAACATGACCCACGAAAATAGCTATTCCGTACTCTCCAGCATTCTTGTATCGATTCAATACTGAAATGGCCGATTCAATAGCATCCCCTACGTGCTTTCTAGTTAATTTTGACTTGATATTCGCGGCCTGGGCGCCTTCTTGGCCTAGTTGGCCGCGAACGTCGCTGATTAGACGGTCCGGGGGGATGATTACCGTAACCAATTCCGTGCCCATACCTCTCATGTTCTGTAGCTCTTGTAGCGTCTTCTTGGTTCGCAGTCTACGTTGCTGCATCTCCAAGTCATCTGCCATGGCTAAGCCTCTTGACGGAAGGCCGAGGTGAGGTGCATTTCAACCCTCTCGCGCGTATCCAGCGAAGGCATTGAAAGGGGCACTCATCCCCGAATGCACGATGGCGACCATAGTACTCGCACTTGGAGGGAGCCTTCTGAGGCCCGAAGTGGAAGAGCGGCACGCTTGGTTGGAAGAGTTAGTTTCCATCATTCGAGACAGGGTTTTGGTCGATGATAGAATTGGAATTGTTGTTGGAGGAGGTGCCCCTGCTAGAGAAGGAATAACGCTCGCAAGACCCATTATCGATAACGAAGATCGACTAGACCGAATCGGTATTGCGGCAACTCGGCTAAATGCCACCATAGTTAGAGAATCTCTAGCAGATGCTGGAGTTACGGTATCAGGGGCAATCCCGCGTTCAATCAACGAAGCTACAATGTTATTCGATGAAAGACCAGTAGTAGTGATGGGGGGTACCAAACCCGGCCACACTACTGATGCAGTTGCAATTCGTCTAGCAATTGCTAGTGGTGCGGAACGCTGTGTTATCTGCACTAATGTTGACAGAGTCTATGACTCTGACCCTCGTGATAATCCGAATGCAAATGGACACGATTCACTAACCCATGAAGAGTTGCAAGAAATTGTAGGACCAGCAGAGCATACAAAGGCTGGACCTTCCGGAGTTGTTGACCCTATGGGGGTTGCAGACGCCACTAAAGCCAATTTGACCCTCTGCATATTGGATGGTAGGGATATCTCTAGAATAAAATCTGCAATAGAAGGAGAATCATTCCTAGGAACTATTGTAGAAAGCGAAGAGGAGGAGTGATTCCAATGGGCAGGAAAGAAAGGATCGCTAGAGCCGCTACTCAAACTGCCTCACAAGCAAGGGAAACTGCTGCACGTGAGAGAGGAAGAAGTAAGCGAACAATCAGTGCTTCTGGAGTTTCTGCTCATAGGCACTGTTCAGTTTGTTGGGCACCTATTCCACTTAAGGCAGAACCTCCGGTGTGTAATGATGCAGACTGTGAATCAACATACGAGAAAAGAGAATCATCCCGTAAACGTCTAACCTTCATGTTGTACTTATTCCCTGCAATTGCCATTCTACTAGCAATTATGACTGCAATTTAACCCGAAGTATCGTTAGGTTCAACACCAAAACACAAAGAGAGAATGACATGCGGATGGTGCGAGTTCTGGGTGTTCTACCAGGATTTGTTGGATTTGTATGCCTAGTATTGCTGACTGCTAGTTTGGTTGGAATAGAAATTGATTCCACTCGCGTTCAGGCTACTACTGTACCATGTTTGGACGATGACGCTGGTGGTTGCCCAGTTGGTATGACTGGGTCTGATTTCCATGTACCTTGGGGTTTCAGTTTGATCGATGTAGAAGTAAATGTCGCTTGGAATGAGCCTGAAAAGGCTTGGATAGGAGTTGTCGATGCAAAATACGCCGAAGAAGGAAACTGTCCCCCCGACCCTAATGGATTAACTAGCTGTGAAGCGGAGGATTTCGAATTTGTCGCAGGAGGCCCTGAGGATTCAGATGAGTTCACTTTCTCCCTAAAACCAGGCGACTATCGATTTACAAGCGGAGGACGAGATGGGGCTAGTCTTGACAATCAATTAGTAACAATTACATCAACGTTCCATATTTCTCAGGTTGGAGAGATTCTCCTCGCTGTAATTGGGATTCTACTAATGATTGGGGCCGTAGAGATGATTTATCCAATCGAACTATTTTGGAAGAAGTATGTCAAATCATGACTCTATTGACTACCCGCTTCGTCGGCTAATTGAAGAACCAGTATTATCTCGACCTTTTATGGCAGTAACCAAGTGTCGCTCCTGTGGGGCAGAAATTAGGGCTGAAGGACTTCCTCAATCCTTTGGAGGATACAACATTTACTGCGTGACCTGTGGTGCTCAATTCAGAGTAGATTGAAGTCAATCAGAAGACTTCTTTCTTCCACGCCTTGGTTTGGGTGCATGCCTCATAGCCTCTTCCCTTCTTGCTTCAATTTCTTCAGGTGAACCCACTGGCTCGATTTCTTCTATTTCTCTATGCCAAGTATCTGGCAAAGCAAGTGGATCAGTTACTTCGTCAGCGGCTATGAATTGTATTAGTTGACTCCGTAAATCATCGATGCCATCTCCAGTTATTGAACTAATTCGCAATACTCCGTTTTCATTAACTTCATGCAAATCAGACTTTGAAAATACCTTCAGCAGTGGTCTTTCAGCGAGTAATTCTGTAACTTCACCAAGTAGATGTTGTTGATCTTGCAAACTCATACCACTTGATTCAGATGGGTCGATTAAGAATAATACAATGTCTCCTACATTTTCCAAAGCCGCAATCGCTTGCATCTCGATTTGATTACGTTCGGTCATTGGTCTATCTAGAAGGCCAGGTGTATCGACCATCTGGTAAATTCTTCTTCTATGCTCAAAGTGGCCAACGTGTAAGCGCTTAGTTGTAAAGGGGTAAGCAGCAACTTCTGGCTCTCCACTGGATAATTCTGTGATTAAAGCAGACTTACCAACATTGGGAGCCCCTGCGACCACAATACAAGGCTCGGCAGCATCAATCGAAGGTAATTCTCGTAGAATGTTCCGAGCCTCACCTAACCAGAGAATATTTTCTCCAATTTGATCAATAATCGATGACATCCTACCATATGCATGACGCCTTTCATCGTGGAAAGCCTCTATGTTACGGAATTTGAGCATCTTAGATTGCGATTCACCTGCAATTTTCCGTACTCTTTCTGCAGCCCACTGAATGGCGCCAAGATTTTGCCTAAATTCATCAGCACCTACCGCGGCATCAACCAAGGCTTGGTCAAATTCTGACTGAGCGTTGAGACTAGGCCACTGATCGACCCATTTTAGAAGTGTTTCAGCAATTGTATCGCTGGCTGCTTGTACCATTCTTGCCATCTGTTTTCGCACCCTATGGTACTTGTCTGGGTCCTCAACCAAGTCAGATTGCTTTCCAGCACGACGAAACGCCTTGTCTAGAACTTCCTGAGGATACAGAACAGTTGGAATCTTGCGCCATTCAACAGAAGCCACGACCTCTCCTCCCGTCTAGCGGCCGCATCCATACTTCTTCAAACAGCGTGCTTTTCTATGGCGGACCTCACGCCACCCTATGACCGGTGAACGGCGCGGTAAGAGAATTGCAGATTTGCCTGCATGGGCGAAGCGATTTGCTGAAGAATATGGCACAGAAGATTTGGGTGGTCGTGGGGATGTTTTCTTTGGCCCTCTAATCGACCGACGTAGCGGTCTTAGGAAAGACGATTTAATCGAATTACTAATCGATGCCCGAGCACTAAGAGAAGATGATGACCCTTGGGTTCGGGGTATGTTACTAGCCACTTCTAGAAATGCTGTAGAGATGTTGGACGAATTCGGTCAATATCGCTCTATTGCAAGAGATGTGATAGTGGAAGTACGACTTGTGACACATCTGAGAAAACCATACATCGAGGATGATGAATTACTTACCTTCGAAAAAGAGGACATGCGAAGGAGATCGAATGTTCATGAACAGGCGGAGAGACAAGCCGATGGCGGCTCCGACGATAGTCACTTGTGGGGCTGAAGAATGTCAGACTTAGCAAAGAAAGAATGCATACCCTGCAAGGGAGGTGTCCCCCCAATGGGGCTTGAAGAAGCCGAAGAAATGATTCGGCAAATTCATTCAGATTGGAAATTAATCGATACACACCACATTGAAAGAGTCTGGATTTTCCCCAATTTTGAGTCCGCTCTTCAATTTGTTAACTCCGCAGGTGGAATTTGCGAAGCACAAGATCATCATGCTGATTTTGAATTAGGTTGGGGTCGTGTGAAGGCGATGATTTGGACTCACAAAATAAACGGACTTACCGAATCTGATTTCTTCCTCGCGGCTAAGTTTGACGAGATTTAAGGTGAGAATATGGCGAATGATTTTCGCCTTCACGCTTTTGTTTGTACCAATCAACGGGACCCGGAGAAACAACGAGAATGCTGTGCTGCGAAGAACTCTCTCGATGTAATGACTCGGCTCAAGCGAGCGGCTAAATCAGCTGGAATCAAAGATGTCCGAGTCAATAAATCGGGTTGCCTAGACAAGTGTGAGCAAGGAATTTCTTGTGTCGTATACCCAGATGGAATTTGGTATACTATACCTGACAATGACCATGCAATAGCCAAAATTGTAGATCATCTAGCGGGAGGAAATGTCGCTGATGAATTTCTGATGCGTGACTAAATCAAGAGAAAATCATAGCCGGACTGGACGGGTGGCCCCACAGGCTTGGCACTTTAGCAGAGTTGTTCGATCTTCTTTGATGAATCGTGTATCGGGTGCCTTACACTGCTCACAGAGAATGTATGTTTTGACATATCCAACTATTTTCTCTTTGATTCTTTTCGGCGGAACCCTGCCTTTGAGCATAACACGAACTTGCTCTCTGGTGCCTGATGTTCCCAGTTCATTGATGAGATATTGATAGACGTGATTTGCATCCCTATCCATTGCATCTACTATGGCGGAAAAATTACGAATTATTGTTTGGTTACCCTCAACTAAAATCTCAGGATTAGGCATAGTCCATCGATTTCTTTCGCTGATGTCTGTCGGAATTCTATCCCGTGCTCGTTCAAGCAGAGTATCATATTCGAAGTCACTCATCTATTCGGGGGAGCAACGTCTCCCTTTTCACCCCACCGGATAGGCTCACGGCTAGGCACTAACCGTCAAAGACCAGTTTAGCAACGGCGGGGTATGGACGAGGTCATCGAGGTAAAGGTGGCTAAGGTCCACGAGGATGCACAGTTACCAACTAGAGGTAGCGCTCACGCAGCGGGTTACGACCTGTATGCCTTGGAAGATACAGATGTTCTCTATCGCAATGCAACATTAGTACGAACTGGTATACACGTAGCGATTCCAATTGGCTATGAAGGTCAAGTTCGAGCTAGATCTTCTCTAGGCAAGAGAGGTTTGATTCCACCACATGGAATCGGCACCATAGATGCTGATTATCGCGGAGAGTTATTTGTCATGATGACATGGATTGGTGAAGGCGATTCTTACACAATATCGAAGGGTGAAAGAATCGCTCAATTACTGATTACTCCAATCCCTCAATCAACCTTCAAAGAAGTGGATTTGGATGAACTTGGTGAGACTGATCGAGGAGATGGTGGATTCGGTTCCACAGGAAGATTCTGACTGTCTTTACACGGTTCGTAGAACCGTGCTTCTACATATTCAACATACGAATCCTTGATACGGGGCGGATGGAGCGGTCGAATTGATGCCACTGAGCATAGACGAGCTTCGCAGAAAGGTCGAAGAATACCACAACAAGGGCCTGAACGGTCAGCAAATTGCTGATGAGTTGTCACTTTCTCAGACCACAATCCAATGGCTTTCCTCCTCAAATGTACCGCTTGATGAAGAAACTCCTTCCGATATCAGGGTTGGATGGCGTTCTGTTGCAGTTAAGGCTGCAAGAGTGGAAGCAGTATCATACGTATTCTGTGACATAATCGAAGAAGAAATAGGAGAAGAAGTTGATACAATGGTTGGAATTTCAATTAACGGAATTCCATTCGCCCAAGCAATTGCTGGGCAGATGGACCTTGAGTTGGCAGTAAGTCGAAGTATTAGCGAATCCGAAGCCGGTCATCTATCCGAGGTATTCGCTTATGTTAGTGGAAAGAGAGTTGTCGTTATCGACGATGTTGTTTCTTCTGGAACTACTATGAGAAAGACCGTGCAACATCTTCGTGAATCAGGTGCTGACGTCAAACTCTGTTTGGTTCTAGCAAATAAGACCGAAATGAACGATATTGACGGAGTCCCGTTGAGAGGCCTAGTTAGAGTGGTCACTGTCTGAGGTAGAATCGATGCACTGGGCGGACTTTACCGCTGAAAGACTCAGCAAAGAACGAGGTAATAAGCAAGTTGCATGTTCAGGAATAACACCATCGGGTGAATTCCACATTGGTCACATTAGAGAGATTCTCTCAGCTGAAATGATACACAGAGCATGTCTTGATGCAGGGTTGGATTCTAGATACATATTCATCGTTGACTCAATGGACCCTCTTCGCCGTGTATATCCCTTCCTTTCGCAAGAATACGAGAAATACATCGGTTGTCCTCTTGCATTTATCCCTGCACCAGATTCAGACGGAAATCCTGACCCTAATGGCCTATCATACGCTGAACATTTCCTCAGGCCATTTTTAGATGCGCTTGCAGAAATTGGAGTTTTTCCTGAAGTAATAATGAATCATGAGACCTACTCAAGCGGTCAATTTGCTGAAAAGATAGATTCTGCTATAGAACAGGCCGAAGAAATTCGCGAAATTATCGAAACAATTTCTGGTAGAGAATTAGACGATGATTGGTTTCCATACAAACCACTTGGCTCAGATGGTAGTATGGATGGTGTAACTGTTACCGGTTATGAGAAACCATTTGTTCATTGGACAGATAGGCATGGAAAGTCGGGTTCTGCTGATACAAGAAAAGCAGAAGGAAAGTTACCTTGGAGAATAGATTGGGCGGCTCGCTGGGGGATTCATGGAATTACCTGTGAGCCAGCAGGAAAGGACCACGGGGCCGCTGGTGGATCATTTGACACGGGATTGCCGATTTGCAAATTATTGGGTTCTGAACCACCATCAAAGATGGTCTACGAGTGGATTCAGGTAAAAGGAGCGGGACCGATGTCTTCCTCCTCTGGTAATACCGTTGGCCCAATAGAAGCACTGAATTTGGTACCACCTGAAATTCTACGCTATCTTATCGCGGGCTCGAAGATGAATCGGCATATCGATTTCAATACTGGTTCTGCACTGTTTCAGATGGCGGATGAATACGAGAGATTGGTTTCTGATCCGCCAAATCCAGATGATGAAGATCTGACAAAGAGACAGCGGGTTGCTGCAATAACCCAAAGTGGAGCAATGCGACTAAGCCAAATAAAGATAGGAAGCGATCCTGTTGATTCTGTTGCCGGAGTTACTTTCCGACACTTGGCAATGCTGGCACAAATCAAAACTTCTGATGATGATGTTTGGAATTCACTAAGAAATAGTGGCCACCTTAATGGTGAGCCGAATTCGGCTTTGCAAAATCGATTAGAAAGGATGCGAAACTGGATTGGAAGCATACACTTCCCTGAAGATGCAAGAATCCATATTCAAGAGATTATTGATGACAATTCACGTGCACAATTAAGCCCAGAACAACTATCATTCCTTGAAAAATTGGCTATTCAACTTGGTGATTCTGAATGGTCCGATGAAGCAATCGGAAACACAATTCGAATAACATCTGCTAACTCGGGTGTCAGTGGAAGAGAGGCCTATATTGCACTGTATTGGGCTATGCTCGGACGAAGTCATGGACCAAAAGCTTCCGCGCTAATTTTTGAAATCGGAAAGAACGCTGCCATAGAACTGTTCAGCTCATAGTTCAGGAGTCATCATTCAATCTCTCAAGAACGACAGTGGTGCCAATAAAGCCTCCAGCGAAACCTGCACCGAATAAACCCAATTCCAGAATTGAAGAAAAAATTGATTCTATTGAATCAGCTATCCATCCAATAATATCTGAAAAAATTTCCAAAATACGCCTGAAGTTGATGGTGATTATTCCTGAAACTGCCAAAAATCCCAGAAATGATACTTGAGCTAATGCGATAATTCTGATTGCCTTCAAGGATATGCTAGCTAAGAAAGCTGCAGTAGCCCCAAGAAAGAAACCTACTATACCCTTTACTCCGTAGTTTGTGATTAACTCGATTTTTTCCCCTCCTAATTTAGAATCGCTATATCCAGTAGCCTTGGTTCTGGCATGCCCTCCTTGGCCTCAGCAATAGCTTGTACTTCCATCCGTGCTCCAGCCATCGTCGTCACAAATGGAATGTTAAGTTCGACCGCAAGCCTGCGCATCATATTCCCGTCCAATACCGCTCCGCCAGTACTCCTGGGTGTGTTGATGATTAGCTGAATCTTACCCTGGCGCATTAGATCTAATGCATCCGGAGTCAAACCCTCAGCGATACGATAGCAGGTCTGAACATCTACTCCTCCGGAATCTCGGAGGACGTGGGCGGTTCCTCTTGTAGCATAAATTGTGAAACCCATCTCCTCCAATTCTTGAGCCAAAGGAATGACATCGTGCTTGTCGGCGTTCTTGACAGTGATGTAGACTCCACCATCTGTCGGAACTGGGATTTCAGTTGCCAAGCGCGCTTTCAGATATGCCGCGGAGGCGCGCTTGTGGCTTCCCATCACTTCTCCAGTACTCTTCATTTCTGGACCCGGGGCGGGGTCGAGGCCACGTAATTTGATAAAAGGGAATACCGGTGCTTTGACGCAAACTGCCTCGCTCTGTGGCTCTGGGAAATCTAGGTCTGCTAATTTTTCACCCATAGTAAGACGGGCAGCAATACGGGCTAGTGGAACTCCGGTTGCCTTGGCTACGAATGGGAATGTTCTCGAGCCACGAGGGTTTACTTCCAAAACATACAGGGTTTCTCCACGAATGGCGTATTGAATATTGAAACAACCCTTAACTCCAAGTTGAATACCAATCTTTCTTGTCCAATCTTCGACTTGTGCTAATATTTTCTTTGAGACATTTTGTGGGGGTATAAAACAAGTTGAATCCCCTGAGTGAATTCCTGCTTCCTCAAGGTGTTCCATAATTGCTCCAATTAGCACTTCGCTACCATCACAAACCGCATCAACATCTAATTCGATAGCATTACCAAGATATTCGTCAACCAATAATGGCCGATCCGGTGAAAGAAATGCTTCCTCCATATATGCATCCAATTGTCGGTTATTGGAGAGTATCTCCATACCTCGACCGCCTAGAACGTAAGAAGGACGAATTAGAACTGGATAGCCTATCTCTTCAACTGCTTCCCTAACTCCCTCTGGCGTACTTGCAGTGGCCCCATTAGGCATCCTTAGACCAACCCGTGCTGCAAACGCTTCGAAGCGTTCTCTGTCACTAGCTTCATCGACTGCATCCGGAGTTGTCCCCTGCATTGCTAAATTGAGACCCATTCCTTCGAGGTGAGGAAGTCTACCAGCCAATGGAAGGGCGAGATTGATTGCAGTCTGGCCCCCAAATTGTAGTAAAATTCCGTGTGCTTTCTCACGCAGCAAGACCTCAGCTGAGTGTTCCAATGTTAGTGGATCGAAGTATAGACGGTCGCTGGTATCAAAATCAGTAGAAACTGTTTCGGGATTATTATTGATAATAATCGCTTCATGTCCTAATTCTCTTATTGCACCAACGGCATGAACACACCCGTAATCAAATTCTATTCCCTGACCAATTCGAATTGGCCCGCTACCCACCACAACAATCCGTTGCTTGGTGAATTCATCGATTCCTGGAACGTGATCGATTCCAGTTGGAGCAGATCCTCCTTCATAGGTAGCGTAGTAATATGGAGTTACAGCGGCAAACTCTGCTGCGCAAGAATCAACCATTCTGAATCTAGGATGAATTCCTAATTCGTGCCTCCTGGCCATTACCGAATCTTCATTTGAACCCTCAGGTAAAGTCTTGAATCCGCTAGCTGGGAAGCCAGCGAGTGCATCTGCTATGTGTAAATCTGTGAACCCTGCGCCCTTCCAGCGGCGCATCTCTAGAACAGGTATTTCTGACGCGCTCATTCCTAATTCTCCTGCTGCACGTATCTCTGTTTCAAGCGCGGCCATTTTCTCAAATCTGTGAAGGAACCATCGAGTAATACCACCCGATACATCTCTAACATCTTCGATTGAATAACCTCGTCTAAATGCCTCAAATAAGGCCCCCATCCTTCTATCTGTAGGAACTCTCAACCAATCGATTAGGAGGGCTTCAGGCAATGGTTCACTTGCTCTCTCATCCATGGTCTCCCCACCGGAAGCATCGGCCATGGTGAGTGGCCTAGGGTGAGGTTGACCATACTCAAGACTGGCCCATGCCTTGAGGAAGGCCTCCTCAAAGCACCGACCTATTGCCATAACCTCGCCTGTTGATTTCATTGATGTACCAATAGTTCGATCTGCGGTCCGAAATTTATCGAAGGGCCATCTAGGAATCTTAACTACACAATAATCCAATGTTGGTTCGAAAGCAGCAGTGGTGCCTTCACCGGTAATTGGGTTAGGCAGTTCATCCAGAGTATAACCTACAGCGATTAATGCCGCCATTCTAGCGATTGGGTATCCCGTTGCCTTGCTTGCTAATGCTGAAGACCTTGAGACTCTTGGATTAACCTCTATTACTCGATATTCTCCAGTTGATTGTTCGACTGCAAATTGAACGTTACAACCGCCTTTGATATTCAGCCGTCTAATCAGGCGAAGAGCAGCATCGCGTAACATCTGATGATCTCTATCTGAAAGCGTCTGCTGTGGGGCAACGACAACCGACTCTCCGGTATGTACACCCATAGGGTCAATATTTTCCATTGTGCAGACAATAATTGCGTTATCTGCACTATCCCTCATAACCTCGTATTCATGCTCTTGCCAACCAAGGATGCTTTCCTCGATTAGTACCTGACCTATGGCGGAATGAAGTATACCTTGACTAGCAATCTCTACCAATTCTCCCATATTGTGAGCAGTACCGCCTCCAAGGCCACCCAAGGTGAAAGCCGGTCGAATCAGGAGGGGGAAACCTCCCAAACTATCCGCAGCTTGCATAACTGCATCAATCGAATCACATGCAATTGCTTTGCAAACAGGAAGATCGATTTCTTCACACACCTGTTTGAATAAATCCCTGTCTTCTGCCTCATCAATAGATACCAAGTCGCAACCGATTAATTCAACTTCCAATTCATCTAAACTACCATCATGAGCAAGGGCAGAAGCGATATTGAGGGCTGTTTGCCCACCCATTCCGGCGAGTAGAGCATCCGGTTTCTCGATTTCTAAAATTCTCTTGACAACCTCCGGTAACAAAGGTTCGATGTAAATTCGATCTGCCATTTCGGGGTCATTTTGAATTGTTGCCGGATTGGAATTAATCAGAATGACTTCGTAACCATCTGCCCGAAGTGCTCTACAAGCCTGACTACCGGAAAAATCGAATTCAGCCGCTTGGCCAATACGGATAGGACCACTGCCTAAAATTACAATTCGTTTCAAATCGTCTCTACGAGGCATCAACTATCCCCTCCTGAGGTAGGGATTGGAATTCCTGCTAAATGATCAGCTACCATACTAGCGAATCTGTCGAAGAGTGGAGAAGCGTCATGTGGACCTGGACAAGCTTCTGGATGATATTGAATTGTGAAGGCCCTTTTACCAATCAGATCTAGGCCTTCTACAGTTTTATCGTTGGCATTGACGTATCTTACCTTGAATGGTGCCTCAAGTTCATTGCCCCCACGGGCTGAACAAGCACCGGATGGGTGAGGGGCAAGCATACCTTTTTCCGGGTCCTCGACTGCAAACCCATGATTCTGGCTGGTGATATAAACTCGTCCGGTTTCAAGGTCTACTACAGGTTGGTTTGCCCCTCTATGCCCGTATCTCAATTTGTAAGTTCGTAGACCTGCTGCGAGCCCCATTAACTGATGGCCGAGACAAATACCCATAACCGGTAAACCAGCTCTAACCGCGGCGGCTAAACTGTCTCTAGCGGTTGTGGCAGCTCCCGAATGTGCTGGATCACCTGGGCCATTCGAAGCGAAGAATGCATCCGGTTTCCATTTCAAAATATCATCAAAAGATGTAGTCGCTGGAAACCAAATTACCTCAAATCTTTGGGCTAATTCTCGAAGAATATTGTACTTGACTCCACAATCTATAGCCGCCAAACGAGGAAGGGGCTTACCTTCCTCATCAACAGCACCTGGATTGATAATTACCGCCTCATCACACGTTACTTCAGCCACTAGATCCTCAACATCAGGAGGTGTCATCTCGTCAAGTCGAACTAGCATTTCTCTTTCTGCTTCAGCCGGACCAAAGACACACAGAACCGTTCCGTGCTCTCTAACCCGGCGAGTTAATTTCCTTGTGTCTATGTCTTGTATACCTGGGACACCATGAGCAAATAGAAGATCATGTACACTCCCTATGGCATCTCTGTGATCGGGAACTTCCATCAATTGCCTACAAACAACACCCCTTGGCCAAACTCCCGCAGATTCTGAGGTACCTGCGTGTACCCCATAATTTCCGAGCAGGGGCCAGGTAAATGTTAGAACCTGTCCTGCGAAAGAGGGGTCGGTTAAACTCTCCTGATAACCAGCCATTCCAGTTGTGAAGACTAATTCGCCTTCAGCAATTTTTGGTGCTCCAAATAGTCGTCCTCGATAGCGTGTACCATCGGCTAATAGCAATAATCCATCAACTTCAGAAAGTGGCTCTGGATTGCTAGAATCTAACAAAGCATCCGCCGCATCAGGGAAACTTGGCGGATTACTGACTCCTGAAACACCAGCGCCAGGAATGAATCCTCTGCCGGGAGGGTTCTCCGACATCAGCAATACGGCCTGAAAGAGCCTAATAATCATTAAGAGGGATTTCATTCTTCTTCAAGGCTCATAACCTTCTTTCGATCTAAACTAGGTACTACCTGAATTTCT
Organism: Candidatus Thalassarchaeaceae archaeon; assembly: GCA_023268715.1. Classification (GTDB taxonomy): domain Archaea; phylum Thermoplasmatota; class Poseidoniia; order Poseidoniales; family Thalassarchaeaceae; genus MGIIb-O1. Next base: position 25,948 of record JALRLV010000003.1, on the reverse strand, counting down.
CCGCCTTGAAAGTGCTTAGACTCATCGATTTCGCCTATCAAAGATTCGAGGAATACACCCAATGCAGCCACTTCTGAATGTGGTTGATTGCCAATAGAGATGTTGTAGTTTGCTAACCTGAACACTTCACCTGGGACTTTAGTCCCTCCAACTACAATTACTAATGGGCGATTGCCTTCAATTGAGGATAGAGATCTCCTCCAAGATTCTCCATACATGGTTAGGTGGACAATTTGTCCCGGTTTACCATCTCCTGCATCTTTGGTGAATCGACGAAGGAAGGACATTGGATTGGCTTCGTATCGACATTCAAACTCGCCTCCAAATCTCTCACTTACCGATCTCCAAGTTTCTATGGCAGATTCATCTTCTTCTCCGGCGAGAATTACTTCATCCGCGCCAAATGCTCTAGCAGTCAAACCGAGATGGCTGGTAATGCGCTTGTCACGCTCTCTTCGGTGCCCTAATCTCAGAACTGAGACCCTTCGGTTCGAAGCAGCCATGTGATTACGCAGAAGGGCCGCCTTCATCAGCCTGACCCATGTCAGATGACTGACTAAAATTGGGAATTAAGTCGACTGGCATGTTAATCATTTGCAATCTAACCCATTGAAGTAGCCAGGCATCGATAAATAACTTAGCAGAGTAATGGATCATTATTGCCAAAGCAAGAAGTCGTAGGCTGGCGAATGTTGCAGTTTGAGTATCTACGTCGTTTGTTAGTAGAGCGAATCCAAGAGGTTCCAAGATATAGTATACTGCAACTACAACAAGTAATCCACCTAAATTTGACATTGAAGCGTGTCCTCTCTCTCTACCAACGCTCCAAACCACGGTTGCAAAGAAGACTACTACAGGAACCATCTTTGCTAACATAGAATAGTCAAAATCACCCAATAATGAATCAGGTACGTCTGCATTGTTTAGGGCTTCTGAGCCCTTTTGGACGGCTATCCACCAGAATAATCCAGACATCATCAATAATACCCCGGAAAGCCACCCGCGATTTGTAATCATATCTCTAATTTCATGTCTATCTTTAGGTTGTAAGCGCTGTAGGATTGATTCCATTAATTCCAGCGCATCATTGGTTGGAAGTTCTTCCTTAGCAGCGGCAGCAATACCTTGTTGAGAGGTATTTTCAACCCTGTTAGAAGGCTCGTCGCCCAAAACCATTGGCGGATTGCCGCTCCGTCACATCATAAAGGGTGCGTCTAATGGGAGGTCTGAAATGGCCGACTGGAGACCTATTCTAAATCGCCGAAGCGATGGTTTTCCAAGAATTATGGGGATTTTGAACATAACCCCTGACTCATTTCATTCTGATTCAAGAGTTGATTCTGTTGACGAAGCTCTGTCCCGGGCCCAGCAAATGGTAGATGATGGGGCAGATTGGCTAGATATTGGCGGGGAATCTACAAGACCCGGAGCAGAACCTGTCGACATAGATGAAGAAATGAATCGGGTTTTACCTGTGATTAAGGCAGTTAGAACCGCATTTCCTAATGTTGGAATCTCAATAGATACAAGACGTGCTGCTGTGGCGAAGGCCGCGCTAGATTTAGGAGCAGATATGGTGAATGATGTAAGTTCCTTATCCGACCCAAATATGGCAGATGTGATCATAGAAAACAAATGTCCTGTTTGTATAATGCATATGCAAGGATTACCAGAAAATATGCAAAATAACCCAAGTTACGGTGACGTAGTATCAGAAGTTCGTGAAAGACTTGACATCACAGCCCAAAAGTTAGTGCATTTAGGATTAAATCCTGATATGATTATCACAGATCCAGGGATAGGATTTGGCAAATTACTTGAGCATAATCTATCATTATTGGCCGCTGGAAAAGAAATTGCCCCTAGACAAGATATGCCATTAATGTGGGGAGTAAGTAGGAAACGAATGTTTGCTGACCTGATTGGTCGGAGCGATAGTGAAGAGAGGTTAGCTGGAAGTTTAGGAATCGCCGCAATGGCTCCATCCAAAGGAGTCGATATCATCAGGGTACACGATGTGCGTGAGCACGCAGACATGTATGCGGCCATGCGAGCAATCGATTGAGGCGATTTGATGGGACAGAATATAGTTGATATCGACGATAATTTAAGAATCATCGGAACGGCTCACGTTAGTACTGTATCAGTGGAATTAGTTAGAGAACAAATAGAGGAATGGAAACCAAACTTGGTTGCAGTTGAGCTCTGTGATTCTAGGTTGAGGTCATTGCAACAGCCTGACGATTTGGATAATGATGACCTATTGAAAATAATCAATGAAGGGAAGGCCGCGATGATATTGCTACAATCTGCTCTAGCCGCACAACAGAGACGGATGGGGATGGAAACCGGAGAAAAGCCCGGAGCCGAATTACTCGCGGCTATCGAGGCGGCTGAGGAGAATAAGATAGATTACGCTCTAATCGACAGAGATGTGGTTACCACACTGCGACGGGCATGGAGAAAAATGGGCTTGAGAGAAAAATGGCGAGTTTTGAATGCCCTGCTATGGGAAGACGATGATGAAGAATTTGACCTCGATGAATTAGTCGAGGACTCCGATTTATTGACAACTATGATGGAGGAAGCAAGAGAGGCGGCTCCACGCGCTGGAGAGGTTTTGATTGATGAGAGAGACGCGTTTTTGGCTGGTAGAATTCAACAAATCAGAGGTAAAGGAAAAGTTCTGGCTGTTGTCGGCGCAGGCCACATAAGTGGAATAATCGAACATCTTGAGAAGCCGGCGCTTGAAACTACATCAAGACTAAGCGAATTATCTTCCGAACCGCCTAAACCAGTTTGGCCTAAGATTGTGGTTTGGGCTATTCCTATCTTCCTTTTATCTGTAGTTGGTTACCTATTTTGGAATGGAGACACTGAAGCCTTGAAAGATACAATCTGGTATTGGACTGCGGCAAATGCAATTCTAGCTGGATTAGGTGTCGCATTAGCCAGAGGACATCCCCTCTCGATATTAGTTGGAGCATTGGCTAGCCCGATTACCAGTTTGAATCCGACTTTAGCAGCAGGTTGGTTCGCTGGATATACCCAACTGAAGATAGCCGCCCCAACTGGAGGAGATGCAACGGAGTTTCTAGCGCTACAGAATTACAGTTTGTTCTATAGAAATCGTGTGGGAAAGGTACTGCTTGTCACCGCGTTTGGAAACATAGGCTCAGCCGTAGGTGCATGGCTCGCAGGCGGTGCGATTTTGGGCGTTTTGTTTGGCTGATGCATTACAACAAATTCACAATTATATCGTTAAGATAGCTCAACAAACCGATACTTACAATAGTCAAATAGGCGAAATTTATCGCTTTATCGGGTAAAAACTTCATGCCAATTCTAGCTCCAACCCAGGCCGTTAGCGCTACGGTGAACATAATAAGAAAAATTTGAACGTATATTCCTAGATTGGATATTTCTGGAGCGTGGCCACTTGCAAATATATGGAGAATAAGAGCTACTGGCACGCCTATTACTTCAACAGAATAACTGTTTCCTGCAGCTGAATGTGATCCAAGTCCTGCGTAGCTTTTGCTAAGCATTACCATGACTGCACCTCCACCAATACCGAGTAAACCTGCCGACAAACCACCCACCCCACATCCAATACCATAACTCGAATTGGGATTTTTATTTGAGATAGTTTTTGCATTTTTATTTGGTCGGATTGAATTATACAAAATGAAGAGCATCAAAATTACAACCAAAATTTTAATCGAAAAATCTGAAACCCTGTTAACCAAAAATATCCCTATAATCGAGCCAATGATTGCTGAAGGAACGTACATCATTATACCTAATTTTGCGGATTCTACATCATCTTGGCCTGCACTGTGGTGTGCAATCATCGAGCCAAGAGAAACCATCCAAACCAAACAAAGGGAACCGATCATTGAATTTTCCATAGAGAATCCAAGTAAATAATGGAGAATTGGAACGAATAATATCCCTCCGCCCAGACCTATCGGCGAAAATATAGCTGCAACAGTTAGAATTAGCAATAACGCAACCAATATTTCGAGGGGCATCATACTCGCCTAATCCGCATGCGCACAACCATTCGTATATAAAAATAATCTTATATTCCCTTCTTTGAATATGAAAACTCTTTTATTCTTGATTCTTCACGCAGTGCCGATTGCGAACATGACGATGTCCTCCGAGGTAGATAGCATAGACAGAGAATATCGCTTTAGAGAAGCGGCTGCGATTATGTTGAGGACGCTAGGACATCCTGACCGATTAAGTATCATTCAATTATTGTCAGAAGGGGAAATGACAATGGGGCAAGTTCAGAGGGAGCTTGAAATAAGTCAACCAAGAGCCTCACAACATCTATCCGTAATGAACGAAAGAGGGATCCTTGAATGCAGGAAAGATGGCAATCGGAGATACTATTCGATTGAAAATCCGTTTATCTGGAAATTGTTTGGTTGCTTCTCAGAGTGTTCTGAGAAAGTAGGAACTGGTGAATGGGTGCACTTGCTTGATGCATTCATGGAGGTGAACAAAAATGAATAATGTAAAACACGACGATATAATAGACTGCTCTGGGATGAATTGTCCCCTACCTGTATTAAAAACCAAGATGAAGATAGATGCCATGGAACCTGGTCAGATACTGAAAGTCACCACCACAGACCCGGGTTCCTGCAAAGACATGCCAGCATGGGCATCTAGAGTTGGGCATGAGTTATTGGCGACCGAAGAAGGAGATGGAGAATACTTCTTCCTTGTCAAGAAAGGTGATTGAATGGGGAAAAAAATGGCAATTATTGCCGCTCAGGGTTCTCTAGATTGGGCCTATCCACCCTTCATACTAGCATCTACAGCTGCAGCAATGGGAATGGAAGTAAAGGTTTTTTTTACGTTCTACGGATTGCCCCTTTTGAAGCCAAAGTTGGAGGCAAAAGTTACGCCTGCTGCCAACCCCGCGATGCCTATGAAAATGCCTTTCGGACCTAAGGGTTTTCAAGCAATAGATTGGCCTATTCCACACGCAGTAAGCGGAGTCGTTCCCGGATTTGACAGCATGGCAACTGCGTTAATGAAAAAACAATTCAAAAACAAAGGAGTGGCTACGATTACCGAACTTAGAGGCATGTGTCTAGACTTAGGTGTAGACCTCATAGCTTGTCAGATGACCATGGATGTTTTTGGGTTTGAAGAGAAGGATTTTATCGAAGGGATATCTTATGCTGGCGCAGCAGCCTTCTTGGATTTCGCCATGGATGCTGACATTCAATTATTCATGTAGGTTGAGATTAAATGAACGGATCTTATACCGCTAAAGATTTGTACAAGTGGATTGAAGAAGATGAATCTATGATTTATCTCGATGTCAGAAATGAAGAAGACTTTTCCAGATTTTCGGTGGAAGGACCTAATGAAATATCTCTTATCAACATTCCATATTTTGATTTCATTGAAAATCCATCCCTTGCTTCGGCTAGATTGCCTAAAGATTTGCCAATCAGGGTAATTTGTGCTAAAGAGGGTTCAGCGAAATTCGTCGCAGAAACACTTGAACAGCAGGGTTTTGCAGACGTCTTATGGCTTCAGGAAGGAATTGTTTCTTGGGGAAATGTATTGATTCCTAAGCAAATCCCAACCCTTTCAAATTACAACCTCTGGCAGTTCAACAGACCAGGTAAGGCTTCGTGCTCTTATGGGCTATTATCTGGTAGAGAATTAGCCATTTTCGATGCATCTAGAAATGTTGATTTTTATCTTTCCTTTGCCAAAAAACTCGGCGTCGAAATCAGTCACGTTTTCGAAACTCATCTACAAGCAGATTACATCTCAGGTGGACCTAGACTTAGTGAAAAAGCCGGCGTTCAATACCTCGCCCATGAAGAGGATTATTCTGGTTCACACGTAAATTATCGACCGGTTCAAGATGGAGAAAAAATCGTTATGAATAATGGAACTGGACCTGAGATATTAGTAACTCATTCACCCGGGCATACCCCCGGTTCTACCACATATGTTATCGACGAAAAATTCATGATTTCAGGTGATACTGTATTTATTGTCTCAGTTGGAAGACCTGATTTGGGAAAGAAAGTCGTAGAGTGGGCGTCCCGATTATATGAAACTCTGAAGCATAGAATTGGAGTTCTTCCAGATTCATTATTAGTCCTTCCCGGCCATTATACAGACTGGGAAAACGAATCCGATGATGATTTCATAATAATGAATGATTTTGCAACAGTCAAACAAATAAATGAAAAAATCTATTCAATAGATGACGAAGAAGAATTTATTCAATTTATAGTAGAGAATATGCGAGAACAACCGGCAGTTTACAACGAAATTAGAAAGGTTAACGCTGGATTAATTGCGCCCTCTGATGACGAACAAAATGTCATGGATTTAGGGAAGAATGAATGTGCTGCAAGTCACATGTTAAATTAGAAGTCATCTAACAGAGGTGGTACTTTGGTAAATTTCGGATTTGTAATAGACAACAGAAAATGCATTGGCTGTCACGCTTGTACTGTTGCTTGTAAGTCAGAACACGACGTTCCAATTGGAGTAAACAGGACCCATGTCAAGTACATCGAGAAGGGGACTTATCCTGATGTTACGCGCGAATTCTCGGTTCATAGGTGCAATCATTGCGAGGACTCACCCTGTACGACAATCTGTCCGACGACTGCATTATTCACACGAGAGGACGGGATTGTCGACTTCGATGATGATCGCTGTATCGGATGCAAATCTTGTATGCAAGCTTGTCCTTACGATGCTTTGTACATCGATCCGAACAAGGGCACTGCTGCAAAGTGCAATTATTGCGCCCACCGGATTGAGCATTCTTATGAGCCGGCCTGTGTAATCGTTTGTCCAGTCGAGGCGATTGTCTCGGGTGATCTAGATGACCCGAATTCCTCAATTTCTGGATATCTACAAGACCATGAGACGACGGTGAGAAAGCCAGAAAGTGGGGCTCGGCCGAATGTGTATTATGTTGAGACGAGTGATGAGATACTCGACCCCCATGCCACGGAGCGTTCTGGTGAATATCTGTGGACAGATCAGGCAGCAGGCGTCGGTCATTTTGCCAAATATGCAGATTCGCGCTTGGGCGCGGCAGATACCAATTCGATGATTGTGCAATTGGCGCTTGAAAAGAAGGCTCGGGCTGCGAATCCACGTGACAGGGCGATTATTCGTGATGTTATGGAACGCTTGGATGAACAAGCGGAGCGCCCGAAGCGCAGTTATGACCAGCCTTCGAAGGGCATTCTTTGGGGTTGGGAAGTATCGGCTTACATCATAACAAAGGCGATTGCTTCAGGTGCATATCTAGTTGCAATGCTTGCAATGTTCGCCGGCTTCTTGGAGATGACTGACAAGTTGTGGTGGCAGTTGGTAATTGGCTGCATCGCTTTTTTGGGTTTGACAGGTTTACTGCTTGTCAAGGACTTGGACCGACCAGAGAGATTCCTCTATGTAATGCTCCGACCGAATTGGAATTCCTGGCTTGTGAGAGGCGCTTATATCCTGGGTGCATTCGGAGGTGTATTGGCGCTTAGTGGCATTATCTTGTTATTTGACTTTGACCGAGTATATCTCGAATATTTAGCTATCTTTGGAATTCCACTGGCGACTTTAACCGGCGTTTACACCGCTTGGTTATTCGGCCAAGCGCGCGGGCGGACTTGGTCCAAAGACAAACTCCTAGCGCTAAAGATGCTCACTGAGATGCTCGTACTCGGAGCGGCGAGTCTGGTTCTGCTAACCTCTTCCGAGCTGCTTGTATGGGTCGCAGCCGTGCTTCTTATGGCAATTGTCTGCCGCCATGCACATCACACCGTGATGAAGCCACAGTTGGAGACTCTGCACTGAGGTGAATGTGATGGGAAAGACATTCATAGAGAACATCGCGCAAAAACTACGCATCATCCCAAATCTCGATCGTCAACACGCGGGTGGCAACCTGCAACCTCTACGCAAATTCCCCCACCCAGACGAGTGGCACAACCACACAGAGTTGGACGCTAATGCTTGGCCGGTTCGAGTCGAGAAGAATTACTCACTAGTCCCAACAACCTGCTTCAATTGCGAATCGGCATGTGGTCTACTCGCATACGTCGACAAAGACTCGGGCGAGGTGTCGAAATTCGAAGGTAATCCACATCACCCTGGAAGTAGAGGCAGGAATTGTGCTAAAGGACCCGCGACGATTAATCAAATTCAGGATACCGAGCGTATAATGCACCCCCTTCGCAGGGTTGGCGGTAGAGGCGAAGGTGGTTGGGAACAAATCACATGGGACCAAGCCTTGGACGAAATTGCTGAGAAAATTCGCACCTCTCTGAAAGCAGGAGGTGTCGACAAAGTCGTTTACCACGTCGGAAGACCCGGCCACGAGGGATATGCTAACCGAGTTTTGAAAGCATGGGGTGTTGATGGGCACAATTCTCACACTAATATTTGTTCGGCGGGAGCGAGAACAGGTTATGCTCTATGGCATAAACACGATAGGCCAAGTCCAGACCATACAAATGCCAAGGTGATTTTGCTAACTTCTTCTCATCTTGAAACTGGACATTACTTCAACCCTCATGCTCAAAGAATTCTCGAGGGCATGATGGATGGAGCGAAACTAATCGTGATCGACCCACGACTGTCAAACACAGCGGCAATGGCTGATCACTGGTTACCAACATGGCCAGGTAGCGAACCCGCTCTCTTCCTCGCTTGGGCCAAGATGATCCTCGAGAGAGAGTTGTATGACAGAGAATTTATGGAAACTCAGGTAAATTGGGAAATGTGGATGTCCGCAGTTCACCCTAATGAACCGAATGATTTTGACAGATTCATCGAATTATTATTGAAAGAATATGAAGAATACACTCCCGAATTTGCCGCAGCTGAATGTAAAATTCCAGTTGAGCAAGTAATCGAAGCCGGAGAAGTCGTTGCTAATGCAGGCAGTCAACTTTGCACTCATGTCTGGCGCAGTGCCGCGATTGGAAACTTAGGAGGCTGGCAGGTCAGTCGTACCTTGCATTTCCTAAACGTCCTGACTGGCTCGGTAGGAACGGTTGGCGGCACAAGTCCAAATTCATGGTCGAAATTCAAACCATCACTATTCGATGTCCCCCCAGACCCCGATGGTTGGAACGAACTGCATTTTCCCCCCGAATACACACTCGCTCATTTCGAAATGAGCCACATTCTACCCCATTTAGTAAAAGATGGTAGAGGTACCATGGATGTTTATTTCACACGCGTTTTCAATCCAGTTTGGACCTATCCAGACGGCTTCTCTTGGATTGAGATGCTAGAAAACAAAGAGGCGATTGGTTGCCACATCGCTTTGACACCAACTTGGAATGAAACCGCCTTCTTTGCCGATTATGTCTTGCCAATGGGGCACGCCTCTGAAAGACACGATGTAAATTCATACGCCACATCGGCAGGAAAATGGGTAGCGTTCAGGCAACCAGTGCTAAGGGAATACGCTAGGCGTGAAGGTAAGGAAGTTGAGTTCACCCACGAAATAAATCCTGGAGAGGTGTGGGAGGAAGATGAGTTCTGGATTGAATTATCTTGGCGTATTGATGATGGTACAATGGGCATTAGGGATCATTTCATGAGTCCATACAGAGAGGGAGAAAAAATCACAGTGGATGAGTATTACCAGTATCTCTTTGAAAGGGTTCCTGGTTTACCAGAGGCTGCTGAAAAAGAAGGTACTGATGCACTCGGTTACATGCGCAGACATGGTGCTTTCCTAATCGAAGAGTCAACCTATGAAAAGCACAAGACGGAGGGTTGGCCAACTCCAAGTGGTAAGCAGGAATTCTACTCAGAGACAATGATTGAATTCGGCTATCCTGAGCATTCGATCCCTCATTATCGACAGAAATCTCACGTACATCCTGATAATTTATCCGGTGAAGATGAATATTGCCTTCTTCCAAATTTCAGATTGCCACAGCACATACATTCACGCTCAGCTAATGCAAAGTGGTTAGTTGAAATCGCTCATAGAAACCCAATCTGGATTCACCCCAAGGATGCAAGGAAACTCGGCGTGGCCGAAGGAGACCTTCTGAAGATAGAAACAGAAATTGGTTGGTTTGTCGATAAAGTCTGGGTCACAGAGGGGATCAAACCAGGAGTTGTAGGTTGCTCGCACCACATTGGAAGATGGAGAAGAGAACAAGATCGAGGTAATCGGTTCCTTACCAACACCGTTGAAATTGAGGATCGAGGTGATGGGAAAATGCGCATGAAAACAATTAGTGGAGTTGAGCCATGGAAATCCGATGATCCCGACACCAACCGCATTTGGTGGCGAGACGGTGGGGTTCACCAAAACATCACCCATGCTGTTCAACCTGACCCGATTTCCGGAGCGCATTGTTGGCTCCAGAAAGTGCGTTTATCCCTACCTAGAGAGGGTGAGGAATATGGAGATATAGAAGTTGATCGGAACAAGTCGTTTGAGTATTATAAACGGTGGAATGAATGGGCAAAAGAACGAGAAACTCATCCTAGAGGAGAACGCCGACCACTATGGATGAAGCGACCACTCCCTCCTCAGAAACAGCATTGGTATATGCCGGAGAGTGAGTAATTGGAGGAATTCATTGCTCTTGCGATAATACTCGTCACCGCCTTCGTTTTCGCTCCACTTGGACTAGGTGGCGGATTCCTATTTGTTCCAACTCTTTACTTCATTTTAGGTATGGAATTGCAACTTTCAATTGTTTGTTCATTGATTCTAGTTTGGTTCGTCAGCATAGGTTCACGCAGAGCTCATGATGAGGGAGGGTATACTGTTGCTGGAGTAGGACGTAAAGGTAGGATTGTAGCCATATGTGGGGCGATTGTCGGGGCCTTAGCCGCTGATCGGATAATTGCTGAAGCCGGAGAAAGTATAATCAAAATTTTAGCAATTGTTTTGCTCATATTGGTAATATATCGTGGCATAAAGAAACTAATTGAAGATCAACATAATGATATTCATGATGAGGAAGTCACTGTTGGAGGAGCATTACTCTACAAATACAAATTAGGGTGTCTAGCCGGTGGATTATCTGCAGGACTAATCGGCATTGGAGGAGGAGTTATCTTCACCATGCTGAACAGAATTGTCCTTGGCTTAGGTCCACATAAAGCAGCAGGAACTTCTTACTTGATTGTCATGAGAGTTGTCCCTGTAGCGATAGTATCTCATTTACTGTTTAACCCGTTATTGATAGATGAAATTACCAAATTTAACACACTTTCTCTTGCTTTACCACTAATTGTTCTAGTAATCGCATGGGCGGGTGCGAAAACCGCCATCCTTATGCTGCCACAAAGGGTTCTAACTTTCCCTTACTTGGTAGCAGTTAGCCTTTCTCTAATACGATATTTAATCGATGTTTTTGAGAATTTAAATTAGGCAGTGGCGGTATCCAATGGTACGTCTTCCAATCCCCAATCAGAGGCACTCCAAGCTCTTTCGTGAAAGTAGTATAGAACCATTTTTGTTAATACTTCAATACTAGCAATTCCGAATCCAACGGTCCAACTTCCTGTAAGTACTCTTGCTATTAGGATTGTATCTGTAGTAGCTACTGTCCTCCAAGTAAGTGTCTTGACGAGGCTACGTGTTCTATTCGCGTGTCCTGTACCGGGTATGTGTTCAGACATAAGATGACTAATTGGAGCTCCTAGTTAACCCCTTCCTAACCTAGTGTTGTTAAATTTACACCGATTCTAGGATAATTGCGATTCCTTGCCCGCCGCCGATACAGGCGGTTGCAATTCCAAATTTCTTGTCTTCTCGCTTGAGTGTATGTGCTAAAGTGAGTGTGAGGCGGCTTCCAGTTGCTGCTAGAGGATGGCCTAGTCCTACTGCCCCCCCGTTGATGTTTACAATCTCATGTGAAATTCCTAATTCTTTCATGCAAGCAACTGCTTGGCCCGCAAAGGCTTCGTTGATTTCCCACAAATCGATATCTTCCACACTCATCCCTGCTCTTTCAAGAGCTAATTTGCTAGCCGGTACTGGCCCATAGGCCATGATTACAGGTTCAAGTCCAACAATCCCCCAGTTGACTATCCTAGCTATTGGTGTGTCACCATCCGAGGCAGCCTTAGATGCGGACTTGAGCACTACAGCTGCCGCCCCGTCGACAACACCAGATGCATTTCCGGCAGTAACCAAAGAAGTGGGGCCAAAATGTGTTCTTAATGAAGCAAGAGATTCAGCACTAGTGCCTCTTACAAAGTGATCTTCTTCGTTTGCGGTGACTAATCCATTAGGAGTTTCAACATCAACAATTTCGTCAATCCATACTCCATTATCTACACTGTTTTCGGTTCTTGAATGGCTAATTGCTGCAAAGGCATCGGCTTCTTCTCTAGTGACGCCGACTCGACGACAGATTTCATCACTAGTTTGGGCCATGAAGGAGTCACAAGTGGTGTCTAGCAAATTGGTGAAGAGATAATCTTCCATATCTTTGGGAAGTTCATCACCCTCTCTTGGCGGTCTACCTAATTTGTAGGTAGAACGCATTCCTCTGAGTACGTGAGGCGCTTGGCTTAGGTTTTCCATTCCACCAGCAACGACAGTTTCAGCCTCACCAAGCATAATCATATGGGAGGCTGAAATTATTGATTGGATTCCCGAGCCACACAATCGGTTTAGGGTAAGCATTGGAACCTCTTGTGGGATTCCTGCATTAAGTCCTGCATGCCGAGCACCAAAAATAGCCTGATCGCTTGTCTGTAATGCGTGGCCCATCACTAAGTGGTCGATGGACTTTGGACTAGTTCCAGTCTTTTCAAGAGCCCCTCGAATTGCAATGGAACCTAACTGCTCAGCGGTTACATCGGCTAATCTTCCACCTGCTTCACCGTCTCCACGTTTCCCCCCAAGCCACTCACAAAAGGGAGTTCTAGCCCCGCCAATTATTACGACGTCTTCGCTCATTGTTACCTCCGAGATAACACCCGTTCAAGAGGCTGACTATCCTTGAGGGATAGCCCTATTCTCGATTAAATTCAATCGTCGTCAGACATTGAACCTAGGTAATCAGGCAGGTCTACTCCAGCATTTGACGCGATGTCATGTAAAGGAGGTAGTGACTTTACGAGATTGGAAATAAAGTTGGAAGTTGAACTTCCATCTCCATCTCCGCCTGAATCCCATACAGTGATGCTATCAATCTTCAAGTTACGAATTGCTTCGACTTGTGCCGATACCATTTGGTCAATCTTCTCAACCATCAAAAGTGTAGCTGCGGCCTTTGCATCTCCGCCAGCACTGCCAACAAGACCTTTGTAACCTGCGGCTTTCGCTTCGAGAACTTTCTGAACACCAGAAGCCTCTGCTTCGTAGCGAGCAAGAATTGCATCTGCTTCACCACGAGCGATACGACGTTGTCTTTCTGCCTCTGCTTCGGCAGCAATTTCGATTTGCTGCTTCTGAATCTGCTCGCGTACAATTTCGCTAGCCTTCAAACGCTCTTCTTCTTCTGTGAACTTGGCTTTTTGAATCTCAGCCTCGGAAATAGCGGTTGCAACCTCTGCACGCTGGTTTGCGGAGGCTTCTGCTTCTGCTAAATCAGCATCCGATTGAGCGATTTCCGCCTTTGCACTGTTCTCACCAGAAACTGCGAGAGCTTCTTGCTGACCTACGTAAACACGTTGATCGGCTTCTGCAGTCTTTCGACCCTTCTCCGCCTCTGCTAGGTTCTTTGCAACCTCGATCTCCTTGGTTCGGTTTGCAACTGCTGCACCGACGGCACCGTCACGCTCAGCGTTTGCTACGTCAACACGTGCATTCTCGACGGCGGTTGAGGCAGCCTTCTTACCGATACTCTCGATATAGTCGGATTCATCGGTAATATCTACCAGGTTAACGTTAATCAGATACAGTCCAACTTTCTGCAATTCTGTATCTACGTTCCTCCTTGTCAATTCTAGGAATGCGTCACGGTCTTGGTTAATCTGCTCGATTGTCAAGGATGCTACAGTAAGACGAAGTTGACCGAAGATGATTTCCTTAGCCATTTCTTCAATGTCATTTTGTTTTAGTCCAAGCAAACGCTCAGCTGCATTGGCCATAATTTGCTTCTCGGTTGAAACACCGATTGTGAATGTAGATGGAACGTTAATTCTGATGTTCTGAAGCGAAAGAGCATTCCTTAGATCGATGTTAATGGTAATTGGCGTCAAAGTAAGGAAGGCATAGTCCTGAATAAGCGGCCATACTAGGGCTGCACCCCCGTGTATTGTCCTACTTGCCTTACCCTTATCGGTACGACCGTAAACTACCATTACCTTATCAGGAGGACATCTTTTGTACCTCTGCGCAAAGAATATCACAATTGCAACCAAGAATAGTATGGTTGCGAACATCATTATTGTTAGTAGTGCACCAGCTTCAGCCATAGCAATCGCTCTGTATCAACACAAACGCTCACGACTCATTAAGGCTGTGCCGGCACGGTCTTCATAGGGGGTCGAAAAAAAAGGGTCTAAACTCTCTTTACTACCAAAGTTGAACTAATGATATCAACAACCTCGATAAATTCTCCTGTGGCTATACCTTGACCATCCTCGGATTTTGCATTGTAGGTCTTCTGAGCACCTCCTACTTCGATAGTAACTTGACCAACGTCACCTTCTGGAATTCTAAGATAAACAGACCCTTTCACCCCAATAGCTTGCTCCATTTCGACATTTCCGCTAGCTTCCAATGAAAAGAATAGTTGGAAGATTTTGCCAGTTCCGTACATCGAGGCTAATCCAGCAACTCCACCCACGCCAATGGCTAGAGTATCCCCCCCATCGGACTTTAGTGTGTATAAACCAGAAAGGCCGAAGAACATCATGAATGCCATTACACCTTGGAAAGTCATAGCGTCGAAAGCACCGTCAGAACTCATTACATCGAATTCGATTCCAAATAGACCCTCAAACAGACCCTCTCCGACACCTCCTATGAGCATCAAGAGGAACCAAAACAGGAATAGAACACCTCCGATTAGTGCTGACGCGGCAAAAATCAATTCTAGTGTCGAACCAGATTCACCGAAAACCAGTTCCACCAAATTGAAGTCGTCTATGGATACCATTGAATACCGCACGCGAGCATATTGCTTTGATTGCTTCGCCGGATTTAGGCGGGAGTTCAGGCTTTATTCCTACGTCTCAGCCATTCCGCGACTCCCCGATCAAAATTCGTCACTGGCCCTAAAGACAGTCCTGTGATTACCGCAGTGACGACTTTGTGCACAAGAGACGAGGAAATATATGGTTCAGTAATTGTCCATACCAATAAAGCAATTAGAATAATGAAAATTGGTATCAACATTCTTCGAAGGAAAATATGGTACCCCCCCAGCATTTCGTATGCTGGATTATTGATTACATCATCAACTCTATCCGACATACCCTTACTCGACAGGAGGTCACCTCAATTAGCCAACCAGAATAGGGCGGCCAAGAAAGTTAGGGCGGTTGGACCTCCATACATCAAGGCCTTATTTACGACAGGAGTAGCGTCCTCTCTTGATAATTTCCCGGTAACCGGATCCCTAACTAGTACTGTCTTTTCTGATTTGGAGTATGTGTCTGAAAATTCTTTGTGATTTCTGGCGACAAAGATTAGGAAATACACTCCTAAAGCAAGCATACCACTACCAGTCCCCTGGAGAACGGCTGCCAACAGTGCAGTTTCAATTTCTGATGCAATGATTAATTGGGCAAATCCGGTAAGGAAGAAAATGAGAGAGTCAGACCTCGCCATCGAGAATGTCGAACGAGCCGGTCGTCATCAATCCTTTGCCGTCATAGTCAAATCAAACAAGACTACTTGGTTTCTTTTCCCAAACTGCCCAAGTGCCTCTTGCGTGAGCGATTTTCTTTCCATTTTGGTCTGTGATTTCACCTTGTAAATGGGCTAAATTTCGACCCCTGCGGACTACTTCGCCAATCGCAATAAGATGAGAACCGACATAAGCAGGTTCGAGATATGATAGATCCAATTGTGCTGTAGCACACCACTCTTCCTTCGGTAAAGTTGTCACTAATGTCCCACCCATCGCTGTATCTAACAATGTAGCATGTAGTCCTCCGTGGGCTACGCCTCCGGCGTTTAGATGGTCTTCTCTGATAGTTAATTCAACTATACACTTACCTGGAGTAAATTCTGTTATTTCAAATCCTATTGTTTCCGCCAATTTAGTTAATTTTGGGACACTCAATTCATCAGTCATATTTCAGCCTCAATCATCGCTTGCAGCTAATCCAGTTTGTACCGACCACAACCTAGAGTATAGTCCGTCGGCATCAACCAATTCCTCATGCTTACCTAATTCAGTAATCTTACCCGAATCTAGGACTGCAATCTTGTCTGCATTTCGAACCGTAGAAAGACGGTGAGCTATGATGATGGTTGTTCTATCTGTGGAAATTCTTTCAATTGAACGCTGCAATGCTGCTTCTGTCTCATTATCGACATTGCTCGTTGCTTCATCGAATACTAATATTGGCGCATCTTTCAGCACAGCGCGAGCGATTGCTAATCGTTGACGCTGGCCACCAGAAAGTCTGTGGCCATCTTCGCCGATATCGGTCTCCCATCCCTCTGGAAGTTCATTGATGAAATTGGTAGCCTCTGCTATACGAGCCGCTTCAAAGACCTCTTCCTCACTAGCGCTTGGTCTGCCATAGAGGATGTTTTCCCGTACCGTTCCTGGAAAGAGAGTGGTATTCTGTGAGACTAAAGAAATTGAGCCTCTTAGTGAGGCTAATTTTAGTTCCTTGACATTATTTCCATCAAGACTGACCGAACCTTGCAGGGGGTCATGAAAGCGGAGAAGAAGACCTACAAGAGTTGTTTTCCCTGACCCTGTGCTTCCAACCAGCCCAATGGTCTCACCTGCCCCAATATTAAGAGAGACTCCGTCTAGTACAGATTCTCTTTCGGGATAGGAAAACTCAATGCTGTTAAAGGAAATCTCTCCCTTCGTTTCATCCAATTCAGTATCACCTTCAACTAGACCGATTGGAGTATCCAGTAGATTCAGAACTCTGTCAGTTGATGCCATAGCCCTCTGATACAAATCGAAAGTTTGGCCAAGACGAGTTAGTGGCCAGAGTAACCTTTGGGTGATGAAGACGATTATCGAATAAGCTCCTATTGACAATTCGCCCTCGAGAGCTAACCAACCTCCGACCAACATATTGGCTGTAAAGGCAAATAAAATCGCCATGCGAATAAGAGGGACGAATGAGGCAGAAAGGCGAATTGCATCTCTATTTGCATCTCTATATGAGCGAGAGGCCACTCCTACTCGCTCAACCTCTCGCTCCTCAGCGGTGAATGATTTGATTGTGGTAATTCCACTCAAATTGTTGTTCAGCAAAGCATTCAGGTCGCCAACTTCTTTACGAACTTTGGCATATCGAACTCCAATTCTACGCTGGAACATAAACGAACCACCGACAATTATTGGGATTGGTAATATTGCATAAATAGCCACTGAAGGAGCAAGAATGAACATCACACCTCCTACAACGAAAACTGTTGTTGCGACCTGAAGTAAGTCATTGGCGCCTTGGTCAAGGAATCTTTCAAGTTGATTGACATCATCATTCATTATTGCCATCAAACCGCCTGTGGTTTGGCCGGAGAACCATTGCATCTCGAGATTTTGAATATGCTCGTATGCGTCCATTCTCAATTCATGTTGAGCATTTTGAGCAAGATTCCTCCATAACACTCCAAACCAATATTCGAATAGAGATTCAAGGACCCAAATTATCACGGTAAGTGCTACTAAAATCAAAAATTGATCATAAGGGTCCGGATAACCAAAATCGGCAAGCATAGAATCTTCTTTGTACGTTACAACGTCGATTGCCATACCGATTAGAATTGGTGGTGCAAGATCCCAAAACTTGTTCATAATTGAACAAAAAGAGGCGAGCCATACCTGCCATCGGTACTCCCTAAGGTGCCATAACAAGCGCATTAGAGGGTGGCTCTGATGTGACACATGGGTCTCTACCTACGGACGGTGTTTGAATCTGTCCTAACAAACAGAGGTACTTTTCTTGAGAAAATCAATCATTAGAGTTGGTTATGTCTCCGGTCCAAGAATCCGCCCAACTATCATAGGTTCTAATTGAAACAACTCTCGGAGAATTCGTGCGAATTTCATAATAATCGGATGATGAGAAATATCCATCTCCTGAATAATCCAGATAGAGAAACTCCCACCAATCGCCATATTCATCAGTTTGATTCAATGTCAAATCCGCGAGATTAAACTCCATGATTGTTGCTTCTGATTCTAGAACATGGAAAGTCAGATCCGCTGGATTAACTTCAGAGGTAAAACCACTGGGCACATATCCTGTCCAGATTGTAGACCCATCGGACAATTCCACTGGGTCTTCAATATTGAATTCGATCGCGGCTTTGGGTAAATCCGGTTGAAGAATTAATTGCACATCGTCTCCTTTCTCGATACTCAAAACAAAAGCAGAATCGTCGTTGCCATACAATTCCACGCCAATTAGTTCAGGAGGCATTCCTTTCAATACAAGAATTATGCTATGGGTTTCATTTTGAGCACTTGCGACCTGTTCAAGAGATTGGACATCGTGGGTTATTGTCCATTCAAGGCCTGAAATCGAGGTAGTGTCAAATCCAAAAGACGGCCAAAAGCCATCAGGGTCTTCAGTAGCTTGCTGGGCGATTTCATAGAACGGATCCTTGTAGTCAGGAATTGCATCCCTTCCCTGATACCAAACATTACCCAATCTAATGTTGGTGGTTTCGGTACCTTCGATAACTTCAGTATCTATAGAACTAGTTCCGATACTGAACCTCAATGCGATTGAACGAAGGTTTTGTTCGTCATCTTTTGCTACATTCCAATGTATTTCTCCTTGTTGAGTTTCCGTTTCGTAAGTGGTTGATGACTTAACACGGAGTTTAGAATTTTCAGACGCTAATAACAAAACATCGAGAGAGTTTGGATTTGAAAGTAATTCGTTTAGAAGATCATTATTGAAAGGAAAGCAATCGGTATCTTCACAATCTTCGATTGGGACTTCTAAACAACCTGAACAACTGGAAATAATGAGCAATACACCCATCAACAGCTCTCTCATTGATACAAATCGAGAAACTTATCTCTGATGAGTCTATGCTTTGTTTGTCAACTAATTAATGCTAAGTTAGACCCTTAGGGAAGTCTCAGACTCCTTGGGTCGCCCCTATATGGAGTGATTATAGCGCATAAAGCGAAAGGGGGTATATTGGTGATAGACAACATACTCGTAGTCTACAAAAAAAACTTCGAGGAGGTTCACGATCAAGCTTTGCAATCAATCCGAAATGAATTGGACATTCTTGTCACCGAACGAGGAATCAGCGTAGATTATTCTGCTAGAGAAAATGTTAGGCGAACCGACTTCATTGAATGCGATTTGGTAGTTGTATTAGGTGGCGATGGGACTCTAACCTCAATCGCCCATTCTGTAGATTCCGACACACCTGTGATGGGAGTGAATTCACATCCTAGGTCAGAGGATGCAGAAGGATCATACGGATTCTACATGGGCAGTGACCCTACAAACTTCGCAGCGGATATACGCTCTGCAATTGAAGGGAGTGCAATCGTTAATCGGCTACCGAGGTTACAAGCAGAGATTGAAACTACAAGCGGAAATAAAATCCGTTGCGATCCTGCATTAAACGATTTGTTAGTAGCTAATACACACCAATATCAACCCTCAAAATACAGAATTCAACGAGGGCAGAATGTCGATTGTAAACAATATTCATCCGGTTGCCTCTTCTCGACATTCCTAGGCCAAGGTGCCTGGTATCGACATGTTGTCGATATCGAAGGAACTACATTCCCTCTATCGGAAGTTGACAGCCACTACCTATTCGTAGCCAGAGATTTACCTCGCTCGGAAAGAAAGGAAGATGGGTCATACTGGGAGTGGACCCCCCAACCTACAGTTTTGACGAGTGATATGCATCGTGGATATGTTGTGAGCGATGGTTGGGACGAAACCCATTTTACCCGAGGCTCTACAATCACTATCGACATTCAAGGCCCTGATTTGCAACTACTGACTTTCAGAAGCACAATGCTAGACCGAGTCGCAAATTGGCTTGACAACTGATTCACAAGATTTGCTCAAGGAATAGTTTGGTTCTGTCGTGCTTTGGATTATCAAAGAAATCATGAGGTGTATTCTCCTCGATGAGATGACCTTCGTCAAACAGAATACATCGATCTGCTACTTCCTTGGCGAATCCCATTTCGTGAGTAACAACAATCATAGTGATATCTCTTCGAGCTAGGTCCTTCATCACATCAAGCACTTCCTTAATCATCTCAGGGTCAAGAGCGCTTGTTGGTTCGTCAAACAGCATAATCTTTGGATCCATTGCCAAAGCTCTAGCGATTGCAACACGCTGCTGCTGGCCGCCAGATAAACCGCTTGGATACTTGAATGCCTGCTCAGGAATCCCTACTCTTTCTAGTAATTCCATGGCCTTTTCTTCAGCATCCCTCTTTGTCATACCCTTGACTTTCATAGGTGCTAGTGTTATGTTTTCCATAATTGTAAGGTGAGGGAAAAGGTTGAATTGTTGGAAAACGAATCCTACTTCTGATCTTACGTACTTCAAATCAGCAACAGTAGTATCCTCGTCAATAGTAATTCCATCGATTTTTATGGTTCCACCACTATGAGGTTGAAGACGGTTTAGAGTACGGATGTAAGTTGATTTACCAGAACCAGAGGGACCTAGAATAACGATAATTTCACCCCTCTTTACCTTAATATCCACGCCTTTCAATGCCCAAAAGTCTCCAAAGTTTACTTTCACGCCTTCTGTCTCAATAATGTAGTCTTCTGAACTATCACTCATGCTATTTCACCTCCACCTTCCTTGACTAAGCCAAGGTTTTTCTCGATTCCCATCGAGAGTCTAGAAAGATAGAATGCGAATACCCAGAATACAATCGCTGTAACATATAGCGGTTCTAGGAAGTCTCCTAGGAATCGGAGATCTGTGTTTGGCAAATCCTTTGCCAGTTTGAAGAAGTCAAGGATGTTAACAATGAATAGGAGCGTGGTGTCCTTCCAAAGTCCAATGAATACGCTAACAATAGAAGGGAGGGTCGTTCTAACAGCGTTTGGTAATTCAACAGTTAATTTAGTCTGAATTGGAGATAGGCCAAGAGCGATGGCGGCTTCCTTCTGCCCACTATCAACAGCCTGTAAGCCACCTCGGAGAACTTCTGCAATGTAACAGCCACCAAATATTCCGAACATTAGTAGCATACGAATAATGTCTTCGGCATCATAGAAAGGATCCATCAAATCTGGCATCATGAAAACTGCGAAGTAAAGCCAACAGATTAGTGGACCCGAGCGAACTAATTCGATCAGCATTACCGATGGCACCTTGAATAGCGGAAGTTTGCTTTGTCTTCCGAAAGCGAGCACAACTCCAATTCCAAATCCTAGGACACATCCCGCTGTGGCTACGATTAGATTAACAAACAATCCACCCCATTGAGAGGCTTCGATACCATTTCCTGCGAGTTTGTCCATTGTAGTGGGTACTGCAGTTCCTGCAATTATCTCCTCACTAAATTCCTGAGCGGGAGTTCCACCGGCGAATTCGGCTAATTTCTTTACGAATTCTGGTGGATCCATGATGATTATCGCGAAGAAAAAGATACTCACAGCGTAGATCATTAGGTAGGATCTAAATCGATTTACCAAATATTCTTCAGATCTACTCGAATAATAATAACTTGCTGCGAAAGATAGGTATGTGAACGCTACACAAATCAGAATCTTCGTCATGACAGTGTCTGTGTTGTAACTTACCTCGGTTGGGTTAGTTGCTAACAAAGAAACTATTCCTGCGATAATTCCGAACCCTATTACGAATTTTAGAGGGTTTTTATCCGAAGTCCCGTATGCCCCGCCAATTAAAACACAGGAAAGATATGTAGTCCACCATAATCTGAAATTCTGATTTATTCCATAGCAGTCATTTACATCTATGCACATGTGTGAACCTGGGGCTTGAGTCATTTGCTCCTTCATCAGTTGACCCATCATTACGAGGTCTCTGTTTGCCCACACAACTACCCAGTCAGCTTCAATTAGAATGAAATGACTGAGTCCTCGAGTTACGATGAAAATAATCCATGCGGTGGAAATACCAAGTAACGCGGTTGTAAGATTCTTTCGGAAAGTTTGCTTAATCAGGACACTGAGTGTTACCCACCACGCCATAATTAGTGCAATTGCTGAGATTGAAGAGTAGAGAGCAGACTCTGAGGAAGTAACTATTCTCCCGTCATTCAGAACCTGATCTGTAGTAGAATCAAGCATCGATAGAAGGCCATCGGCTGTGAAGAATTCTGATGAGCCAAATAAACCTAGTATCACCGCTAATCCAACGGTAACGTAACTTACGATTTTGCTAGAGTTATCATCCAGATAACTGGCACCGGATTTCCCTGCTATGGATTCTTCAAATTCAACTAGTGAAAAGTTGTTGTACCATTCAGATACTGAATTAGAAATCTCCTTTAGAGGAGAAATTCTAATGTTCTCTTCAGTCTCAGAATTCATATTTTCACACTCGTTACTCTGGAATTATACCAATTCATTACAGCAGAAATGGTCAGACTTCCAGCCTGATATGTTACTAGTAGTAACAGGAACAGAGGAATCAATTGCCCTACGTTATTCATCATAACCAAAATCACGTAAAAAATGTCAGTGTATGCTACTACGACTGCTAAGCTCGAGTTCTTCCAGACATTCATGAATTGATTATTCAATAATGGCACCATACTCCTAAGAGCCTGTGGAAGAATAACTAGTCTAAGTCTTTGGAACGGATTGAGGGAAAGAGAAATTGCGGCTTCAACCTGACCTCTTGGAAGTGACTGAATGCTACCTCGAACAATTTCCGCTACGACAGCTGCTGTGAATAGGGTCAATCCTAAGACCATCGCAAGGAAGAATGGTGTTATTTCGAATCCTGTACCCTCGACAATATCCCAACTTCCTGGCGCATCTATTACACCATCATTGTTCCAATCTTTTGTGTATTCAGGGAATGAAAGTATCTCTCCCATCTTGTAGTAGCCACCGGCAAATGTGAATCCTAGTGCTATTGCAATAGCACCAACCCAAATGGTGAATCGCTTTCTGAGACCTTCTTCGGAATCGTCTATCTCCATCGAGTTCATTCCATCATCATCAATTCTTGAAGATATCAAGAAAGCGTAGATGACTAACGCCAGCCCCAGTAAAGGCCCTATCATTATTCTGAGGTTGCCAGATAGAGACTGGATGTTTCCAGATTCTGGTGAGGATACTACTGGCGAGAATAATGTTTCAAAATGATAATTGGGAAGCCACGTGAATAGTGATTCACCTATGCTAACTCTAGCCACTAGGAAGACGAATGCGAAGATTAGGAAGACGTCTGCAGCCAGTGCCTCATATCTCCATCCAAGTTTGTGGAAGGGACGACTTATTTTACCTGACAAATCTTTGGGTACCGAGATTGATCTAGGCTCAATTCTATCGCTATGACGCAAATACAATCTGAGGATAGCAAGGCCAATTATGGCTAAAAATAACGCACCATAAGATGAAAATGTAGCAAACCAAATTCCCTCATTGCTGTAATATATTGCGCCAAAGAGAAGAGATCTTTCTTCTATGAACATTGGGAACTGTAAACCAATTTGAGTTGCTATCAAGAACAAAAGTACCGCTAAGGGTAGATTTCTAAATACTTCGACGTAAACTGTAGCAGCAGTAGATGCTAACTTGTTGCTTGATAGTCTTGTAACTCCAATGATTATTCCTAAAATAGTACAGAAGAAAATACTCACTAATGTAACTCGAGCTGAATTGATGATTGCAGCCTTGAGGAAAACCCATCTAGAGTCCCAATTTGGTTCTGCTTCTAATGGCCACGGATTTATTTTGAAAGTGTTTACTTTATCCATGAAATCGAAATCCAATCCCCAACGATTGAGCATCACTGGATTAGTTCCATCGACTTGCAGGATTATGAATCTGAGGATAAGATAACTTAGGAATGGGAACATAACAAAAAATGCCAGAGCGGCTGTTCTTTTTGCTTGAATTTCTGGGCTTGATAATTCCATTGACAATATGTAAGCCCAAGACAGACCAACAATCATTGTCATGATTGAAAGTACTTCGGGAATATTCTGGGAAATAACAGGAATAAATGCCAGGTTAAGAGTGATTGCAATAAAGATAACAATCGATAGGATAGTCGTTAAGGGACCAATTGTTTCCAATGAAATCTTACGGTATGTGTCTGGCTTGAACAATACAGGAATACTATCGTTGAGTAATATGATTCCAGCGACTAAAGCTCCACCAAGGAACATGAAAGGAATTTGTGTACCTGGACTTAATTCAAAGACCATGGTGGAAAGGATGAACGCCAAAAGGAACATCAGGATACCAAAGAATGAGGATACTACACCCTCGAAGATGTTGGATTTCCCTTTTCGTATGTCCGATGGTAGATTAAATAAATTTGAGAATTCATTCTGGACTAGTAGATAACAGACAAGAATGAATCCTCCATAGACTAGTAACAATGATTCAAGTGAAAAATACGAGAGGTTCATCTGCGAACCAATTTCACAACCTATTCCAGTCTTGCATCTGATGTCTCTAACCATCGAGGTGATGTATCCAGAGGACATTCCCAAGAATTTTGTTGAATATGCATAGAAGATACTGCTCGAAGCAACTAGAGCGCCAGATGAAATTACATTTCTTACGCTTAAGTCAGTCGTAGAAAATTGGAAATGATAAACAAAAACAATTGGTATGGCAGTTACTAAACCTGCGACCATTGTTTCGAAAAATGATAGCGATAAGAAAATTGAAATTGGAAGGACGAGAATGAAGCCAGTGATCAAACTGACCAAATCAGATGAAAGATTTCGAATCCCTTCCATCATAATAATCACTTAAAGAAAAAAAGTTGAATCCCTCGGGGAGTAAAGCCCCCCCGAGGGGTTTCGTAAATCCGCCTATGGTGAATCAATTACTCAATTCAGCGCATTGGTGGTGCGTACTGGATACCACCCTCGGATACGAGAGCGTTAAGGGTACCAGCACGGGAGATTAGGCATCCGGTCATTGCATCTGATCCACTGACACCATCATAGGTACCATCACAGAATGCGTCGTCGTATGCCTCACCGTAGTTACCAGCAGCATCTAGAACTGCCTGCATCCAAGTTCCTGCTAGCATGTTGTCAGCAGTTCCTAGACCTAGGTTCTCTGTTAGAAGTCGGCACATACCAGGGTCTGTGGTTGCACCATCTGCATTCTGAGCACAAGCATCGGTAGCCATCTGAGCGTAGTTGGATGAAGTAACACCCATTTCCTCAGCAGTGACCATTCCGTACCAGACCCAAGCAACTACGTCCTTGAAGTCGGAATCCATGTCACGGGTAGCAGCGCCTAGAGGCTCCTTAGATCGGAAGAGCGTCGTGTAGGGACAGAGTGTTTGTACGCGTGTAGAT
>JALRLV010000003.1:0-310 GCA_023268715.1 Candidatus Thalassarchaeaceae archaeon | reverse complement strand
TTCATCAGGAGTGGATGAATCGCCGTCGTGGTCGCCCATTACAGATCCATCGTTGTCCAATTGCCACTTCTTAGCGACCATTGCAGACATGTCACCAGTGAAAGCATCACAGGATCCATCGATGAACTTTGCAGTTGCTTCAGCTGCATCTGCAACAGGTACAGATGTGAAGCTGATTCCTCTTGAGGAGAACCAGTCTTGCATGTTACCTTCGGTAGTTGTACCGATTCCCACACAGATGTTTGCTCCATTGAGGTTAGCAGCCGAGTTCTCTGCGGTTGCTTCGTCGTATCGGTCTCCGCGGACTAGG
>JALRLV010000039.1 GCA_023268715.1 Candidatus Thalassarchaeaceae archaeon | reverse complement strand
ACTTTGCTCAATATTGAAGGGCTGGGTCGGCAGCTCTATCCAGAATTGGATCTTTGGAAAACGGGTAAACCCTATCTAGAGAACTGGATGAAAGAGCGTATGGGTGTCAAAGCGATGATCAAGAATATCAAGCAGCAGGCACCGGATTGGATTGAGAAGTTACCGCAAATTCCACAACTGGTATTTGATAACTTGCAACAAAACCGTCAAGCGGGTGAGTTAGAGTACCAACGCATGCTGGCTTTGCAGCAAGCGCAAGAGCAGCGATCACGTAATACACGCCGTACCCTACTGTTGGCAGCCACTTTAGCAGCTGCGACAGCATTGGCAGAGCCGGCCGTATTGGCTTGGGTAGAATCCCTACCCGGTTATGCTTGGCTGCCAGCCGGTTTGGCTTGGCTGCTTGTGTGGCGGGCATAGGAAAGAGAGATGTCTTGGTTAGATGAAATTAAGTGGGACGATCGTGGTTTAGTACCGGCGATCGCTCAAGATTACAAAACCGGTGAAAACCTAATGGTCGCTTGGATGAACCGCGAGTCATTAGAGTTGAGTGTGGCCGAAGGGCGTGCCATTTATTGGTCGCGTTCGCGTCAAAAGCTTTGGCGTAAAGGTGAAGAGTCGGGTAATGTTCAGCAGCTGCACGCGATCCGTTTGGACTGTGATGCAGATGTCATTCAGTTGAGCGTTGAACAAATTGGCGAAGTGGCTTGTCATACAGGTCGCCGCAGCTGTTTTTACCGTAAGCTCAACAGTGAGACCGGCGAATGGCAAGTTGAAACGGACGTGCTGAAGGATCCAGCGCTGCTGTATGCGAAAGAGGATACCAAAGGTGAATAACGTTATTGGCGAACTGTCCGCTATTCTTGAAGAACGTAAAGGGGCGTCAGCTGACTCGAGTTATGTAGCCAGTCTTTACTCTAAAGGGTTAAATAAAATCTTAGAGAAAGTGGGTGAAGAGGCGACTGAAACCATCCTTGCGGCTAAAGATGCAGAAAAGAGTGGTGACAATTCGGAGCTAATCTACGAAACTGCTGATCTTTGGTTCC
>JALRLV010000038.1 GCA_023268715.1 Candidatus Thalassarchaeaceae archaeon | reverse complement strand
GGTGGGAGAAAAAAGACTCGCTCATTGAGCGCTTTGAAGAAGCGGGCGTGAGCACTCGAAACAACCTCATTCATCGCTATATTGAACTCGTCCATCAACTCCTAGGGTTTCCAAGGCATCTGTCGCAGCACGTGGGAGGATTTGTTATTTCTCAAGGTCCGTTGTCTGAATTGGCGCCTATAGAAAACGCTGCGATGCCTGAGCGAACCATTATTCAATGGGATAAAGATGATTTAGAAGCCTTAGGCCTGCTTAAAGTCGACATTTTAGCGCTAGGGATGCTAACCGCTATCCGAAAAGCCATTGATCTAGTCAACTTAATTCGAGAAGAAACCCTAAGTATTGCCGATATTCCAAGGGAGGACGCCGCCACGTATCACATGCTCCAGCAAGGCGATAGCGTCGGCGTTTTCCAAGTAGAGTCTAGAGCACAAATGGCTATGCTTCCCCGCTTAAAGCCTCAGAGCTACTACGACCTAGTCGTCCAGGTGGCTATTGTTCGGCCTGGCCCTATACAAGGCAAAATGGTTCACCCCTATTTGAAGCGCAGGCAAGGCACTGAAGCGGTGACTTATGCCAGCGAAGCGGTAAAGGGCGTTCTTGAGCGAACACTCGGCGTGCCCATCTTCCAAGAGCAAGTCATTAAACTGGCTGTTGTTGCCGCAGGTTTCACGCCTGGCGAGGCCGACCAACTCAGGCGAGCGATGGCAGCTTGGAAGCGTAAAGGAGGGCTTGATCATTTTGGCGAGAAACTCATCCGAGGCATGCTGTCCAACGGACATGACTTATCATTTGCTGAACGTGTCTTTGAGCAAATTAAAGGATTTGGCGAATACGGATTTCCTGAGTCACACGCCGCTAGTTTCGCACTACTCGTCTATCTCTCAGCATGGCTTAAACGGCACGAGCCGGCAGCATTTTACTGTGGACTACTGAACAGTTTACCCATGGGATTTTATTCAGCGTCTCAGCTGATCCAAGACGCAAAGCGACACGGGATCAATGTACTTCCCGTCAACGTGCTCACAAGTCATTGGGAATCATCGCTCGAATTTGCGGCAAAGGAACATAGCAAAACAACC
>JALRLV010000037.1 GCA_023268715.1 Candidatus Thalassarchaeaceae archaeon | reverse complement strand
CTGGTAAGCGTCGGACCCTTCAGCGCCTTTGCCCCCGGAGACGAAATAACCCTCGCCTTCGCCTTTGTCATGGGCAAAAAAGTGGACGATGGCCAGCCCAATAGCGCCAACACCGCGGCCCAAAAAGCGCGCTTCATCAGCAATGCCGAATGGGCCCAAGTCGCCTACAACGGCGAAGACATCAACTTCAACGGCCTCCTCGACGAGGGCGAAGACCGCGACGGCAATGGCAAAATCACCCGCTTCATTCTTCCCAGCCCCCCAGATGCCCCCCGCATGCGCGCCGTCCCCGGCGACCACCGCATTGACCTCTTCTGGGCGCGCAATGCCGAAGAAAGTGTGGACCCCATCACCCAGAAAAAGGACTTTGAAGGCTACCGCGTCTATTTGAGCCGCCTGGGCTTTGATGTGGAAGGCAGTCAGAACCTCTCCGAAGATTTTGTCCGCGCCGCCGAGTACGACCTGTCGGGCAACGGCCTCTTCTACGAAACGGGCCTGGCCGACATCGCCCTGCCTGAACCGCTGTATTTTGCGGGCGACACCACCGCCTACCACTACCACTATGCGCTAGAGGGCTTGCCCAACGGCTGGCAGCATGCAGTCGCCGTGACCGCCTTTGACCAGGGAAATCCGGACACCCAGCTGGAATCGCTGGAGTCCAGCTTCTTGGCCAATGACGTGCGGGCCTTTGCGGGCACCCCTGCCAACCCCAGCATGAAGAACTTCCCGCCCTTCGTCTACCCCAACCCCTACTACGCAGGGGCCGCCTGGGAGGGCCAATCCAATTTCCAAGAGGAATCTCGCAAATTGGTCTTTGCCAACCTCCCCGCGGATTGCCGCATTACGATTACCTCCCCTGCGGGCGATGTCATGGATCAGTTTGAGCACCATGCGGACTACCAAGGCGGCGACATTCGCTGGTTCCAAACCTTTGCGGGCGAATCTGCCGAAGACCGCGTCTTCTCGGGCGGCGAACACGCCTGGGACTTGCTGACCGACCAAAGCCAAATCCTCGCCCGAGGACTCTACTTCTACGCCGTCCAAGACCTCCAGACCGGAGAACTCTTTACCGGCCAATTCACCGTTCTCAAATGATCAACCCCTCT
>JALRLV010000036.1 GCA_023268715.1 Candidatus Thalassarchaeaceae archaeon | reverse complement strand
TGGAATAAAGAAAACTTTGATTGGCACTTCGATTCTCAAAAAGAAATTGAAGATGTACATTATGTGGGTAGATTCGTATCAGATAAATTAGAATCTGCAGTACAAGAAGTTGTTAATTCTCTAACAGATGAGGATAAGTTTTCAGAAACACGAATCAAAGGAACTTTTTATAATAAAGAATCCCAAGATTTTATGGAAGGATATCATAACGATTTAGAGAAAGCTGGTTTCTCTGAGTATAATACAGGTGGTAGACAGACAAGAAAGCTACCTCCCATCTTTCATAAAATGGCAGAAATAAGTGGATTAGATAACCCACAGATAATGTTCTTAGAACAACCACCTGGTCGTATTATTCCATGGCATAGAGATTCTTATAACAATTACAGAAGAAACTTTGCAAAAGTACCAGATGATACAGAAGTAATAAGATACTTAATCCAACTAAACGATTGGAATTGGGGTCACCATGTTCTTGTTGGTAACTCCGCAATTCACCAATGGAAACTTGGTGATATTCATTGTTGGGAAGAAGGAATATATCACTCCACTGCAAATTCAGGTTATTGGCCAAGATATTGTTTTACGATAACAGGTATTGTAACTGAAAATTCTTTACATAAAAAAACTCCCCAAAAGTTTGTTTTTTAACAAATTTTTTCGTATATTTGTATAACAAATAACAGTTAAATGGCTAAAGTAAGTTACTCTCAATATTCAATGTGGACATCTTGTCAAGAACAATACAAGTTAAACTATATTGATAAGTTGGGAACATCCTCCGCAAACATCCACACAATTTTTGGTTCAGCAATGCATGAAACTATCCAACACTTTTTGGATGTGATGTATAACGTAACTAAGAAACAAGCACTCCAACTCAATCTCGAACAAATGTTAAAGGATAAGTTAGTAGAACACTTTAACAAAGAAAACGAGAAGATGGAAGATGGTATGTATCCATGTACCAAAGAAGAGTTAGGTGAGTTTTTTGAAGATGGTAAGTTAATTCTACAATACTTCAGAAACAAGTTAGATAATCTCTACCACAAGAGTGGATTTGAGTTGGTAGCAATAGAACAAGCACTTAATGCAGAAGTAAAACCAGGCGTGCACTTCATTGGTTTCATTGATA
>JALRLV010000035.1 GCA_023268715.1 Candidatus Thalassarchaeaceae archaeon | reverse complement strand
TTATAAAACAGTAAGTTATAACGATTATAGTTATAGTCTGCAAACGATCTTTGAGGGAGTATCGCTAGGTTATCTCCCTTTATAATACAGTAAACTCATTGCTATTAAGCACCTGAACGCACACACACTCCTTGCCACTTAGCCACTTATGACACGTGTTTTCATAAACTTTATATAATTATATTCTCTATAACTTTTTAGAAATAAGTGTCATAAGTGGCAAGTTCACCTCAAAGCCCCTGTCCATACGGCCTGCAGGTAGTTTGCATGTGTCACGCTATGTGGCTAGAAGCGGCTACAAGTGGCTAGCTAGCCGTCCCAATCGTAGTCGGTTAGCCCAATAGCGCTTTCAAAGTCCTTCCGCGCTCTAGTGAGGCTAGGAAAATCAATTCCTCGCCTTTGCATTTTGTCAGCGTCACTCTTTCTAGTTAGTTCAATAGAGGGTATGACACGTTTAATCGAAGATATAATTTCTTTGTTTGACATTGGTTCGTATCGTTCAGCCTGTTTGTCAAACGAAAGAAGCGCAGACTTGAATTTCTCCGTCGAGATCCAATAGCCATCATCCCACTCGGAAGGCTCATTGAGATCGTTATGATAAGGCGCGGGATTTATTTGCTCACTTACGCAAAGCGCTTCGAATAGGAATCTCTCAATTCCCTCCAGTGACTTCAGCTTTTGTTCTTTATGCGTCGAAGTTGAAGGAAACTGGTTCACGTTAAAGTCACTAATATCCCGCTGCTTTAGATGATAGAGAAAAGCAGGGATAGTTTTGCCATCATGAAGAGCATCATAGAATCTACGCCAATACTCTCCTTGTTTTTTTTGCTCTTCAGCAGATGCAGATTTGTTTATCTTTTTCTCTTCACTGACCTGTAGCATAAAGAAACGCCTGTTATCCGCAGAGACTTGACCGAAGTGCTTATGGTTAGTTGCAGCGAAGCAGCGATGAAAGGACTCTATCTCTCGCTTAGGTTGGTACTTCTCTTCAATCCTAATGTATGGCTCTGTGATAAACGTCTTCAAAGAGTCCTGTGACTTCCTATCGCCTTTAAAAATGGCTTCATCTAACCAAACTATGTAGCTGCGCTCTAGCGCGCTAGTAAAGCGTCCAAGAATATCTTCTACATTTGAGACTTGAAGAGT
>JALRLV010000034.1:871-1262 GCA_023268715.1 Candidatus Thalassarchaeaceae archaeon | reverse complement strand
ATACCTCCTGAGGAAATAATATCTTTGATTTTATTAGAATTAGTTTCTTTTATCTGACCAACATAGCCAAGATCCTTATTCTCAATATTACAACTAAATACATCACCTATAACTGGGATTGCATTTACATGTTGATCATTAAGGGCAGATACAATTTTTTTATTTTCACCACTAAAAATTTCATAGGCTACATCTAATACGTCTTTTGTAGTTACTCTTTGGCCATTTAAAAAAGAAAATTCAATTTTTCTTTTATCTAGTTCCTCAGATAACTTAGGTCCTCCACCATGGACAATTATTGGTCTGAGGCCAACTTCATTTAAAAAAGCTAATGATGAAACTAAGTTTTCAAGATCGCTTTGAATTACAGCACCACCAACTTTTATTACAG
>JALRLV010000034.1:0-807 GCA_023268715.1 Candidatus Thalassarchaeaceae archaeon | reverse complement strand
AAGAAAACCTATCTAGATATTTTCTAATTTCTTTTTCGCTACTCATACTACTGAGCAGCTTTAAGATAGTATCTTTTTTATAACTTTTCTTCATTTTCAATTATTTTTTATTAATTTCTGTCCATGTCGATGTGCTTTTTCCAAGCAGCTTTATAAAGCCTGCTGACTCTTCAACACCCCATGATGCAGACTGAGCATACAAAGCATCCTTACTTACTAAAATCTTTTTAGAATCAACTGCAACAGCCTCAACTTTTCCAGCAGTCAAAAGTACTGTTACTTTTCCAGTTACTGGTTTTTGAATATCCTCAAGAAAATTTTCAAGATTTTTAGTTAAAGGATCAAAATAAAATCCTCCGTAAACAAGCTCTACCCATCTTTTACCAATAAGCGGCTTAAAATTATTTTGTTTATCAGTAAAAATAGCTTCTTCTAATGCTCTATGCGACCTTTGTAAAATAGATATACCAGGTGATTCAAATAGAAATCTACCTTTGATACCTATAATAGTATCTCCAGCAAATAACTCTCTTCCAATTCCATATTTACCACCTATTTGATTTAACACTCTTAATAAATCTGGCCCTTTCATAGATTTACCATTTATTTTTTTAGCTTCGCCTTTAGAGAATTCTATTTCGAGCTTTTTGGGTTTTGATGGATATTTATCTGGTGTATTACAAAGAATATAACTTTCTTTCGATGGTTCTTTCCAATCATCAATCTCTGAACCAGAAACAGTAGCGCCCATAAGATTTTCATTAATACTGTATTTAGTATGAAGATTAGAGACCTTAAATCCCTTAT
>JALRLV010000033.1:966-1321 GCA_023268715.1 Candidatus Thalassarchaeaceae archaeon | reverse complement strand
GACTGTTATATTCCCTCACCGATTTTCAAATTTCAATGTGTTTACAAATCTACTATGGGGTACATTACTCGTTTTTTCGCCAATTATGGCATTAAAGTCGATTCTTGCAGGGAGAGTAAAAAATCATAGAGCATGGATGATACGATGTTATGCAGTTGCTGCTGGTCCTTCCGGCCATCGTTGGTTGTTTTTCCTTGTAGACATCATCGGAGATTTTGGAGTTTCTCTTCTTATCTTTTTGACGGGTGAATTGATCATCCGGAAAGTGGGATTAAAGACGATGAAAACGATGATTTCGATGAAAAAAGTGTGAATGAACACAATCCACCTACAAAATAAGTCGGATAGATTGCTT
>JALRLV010000033.1:0-956 GCA_023268715.1 Candidatus Thalassarchaeaceae archaeon | reverse complement strand
AAATCCTTTGAATCTCATGTTCTTGAACTTGACAATTCATTGGTAAAGAGCAAAGGAATTGAAATTCACAATCTAACTTATCTGAATAATGAGCTGAGAATTATTCCGGCTCAAAATGCTTCCATGGATCTGAGTAATGATATAGTAAAAGACTCAGCACCAAATGAATTAATCGAGGAGAACTAGGTAACTACCTTGTACTCCAAGATGATGTATGTGTGGCCATCACCCGTCGCTACCCTAGTAGATGGGATGAATCTAATCTCAAGTGCCTAAATCAAAAACAAAAGCTACAGTGAAACCAACTACAAATATAACCAATGGTATTATGGTTAACCAAATCATCAATTTCTTATTATGCTCTTCCATATCATAATCTTCCATGTTCGTCAATAAGGGAGTCCCTCTATGATGTATGCGTCATAATGGGTAGTGTCTGAAAGAGCCCACAGATAGCCCAATAATTCACCGATTTTAGACCCTTCTTAATTCAAAAATCATCGTGTTGATCGGGGATTCCATCTCCGTCCGCATCAAAAGAACCAGCTCTATTTCTGGTGTAGTGTTCTTCAGTTGTGTGTTCTTCTTGTCCACAGATTTCACATGTGGGTACTAAACCTAAAGCCAACTTAACCTCATATTCTAGATTGCGTTCTTCCTGATACTGAAAGATTTTTGGAAATACAGTCCTTTTGAGTATCTCGTATATGACTATCCAACCAATGCAAAGTCCGATGCATATCTCCTGATACATGTATTACTCCTCAGTTAATCGGATATCCCCTAGCCTATGAAAGGGATGGTCGCACTTGATTGTGGTCACAGAATTACTCGGCTTTCCCAAAGAGATAGGCCATAGTGAACGCTACCCTCTGACTTGCCACTGAATCGCCCTGAATCAGAGGGTAGCCTCTACTTCGGCCCACTGAAAGCACCTTATTTTCTCATTCTAATCG
>JALRLV010000032.1 GCA_023268715.1 Candidatus Thalassarchaeaceae archaeon | reverse complement strand
AGGAGGATCAAACGACATCCG
The DNA here is from genome assembly GCA_023268715.1 of Candidatus Thalassarchaeaceae archaeon. Classification (GTDB taxonomy): domain Archaea; phylum Thermoplasmatota; class Poseidoniia; order Poseidoniales; family Thalassarchaeaceae; genus MGIIb-O1. The sequence continues at coordinate 1,352 of JALRLV010000032.1, read as the reverse complement.
ATCGTGGAACGCTTACACCTTAGGACCAGGAACAACTAATCAAATCAATGAATTTAACGACGCCAATTTCAAAATCACGTGGAGTAACGAATTGCGTTTTGACTTCAGTCAAAGTATTAAAGGAGCACTATTCACAGACATTGGAAACATTTGGAACGTTCTTGACGATACCGAAGTAGAAGAAGCCATTTTTAAGGGATGGTCTTCTTTCAAAGATGTGGCTGTAGGTGCAGGGGTCGGACTGCGCTATGATTTCGACTATTTCTTGTTTCGGGTAGATCTAGGTTGGAAGATTTATAATCCTGCATTTTCGGGAGATAATCGTTGGTTTTATAACCAAACAAACAATCGCCCCATTTTCAATGTCGGAATCAATCATCCTTTTTAAAAGCATTTCTTACATTTGTCGACTAACATAATCAAAAAACAAAACGAATGAGTTTATCATCAATCCCTGCAGGGGTAGCCACTGGAGACCAAGTTCAAGCTATTTTCAAACTTGCTAAAGAAAAGTCTTTCGCCCTACCTGCGGTTAACGTAGTTGGCTCAAACACGATCAACGCCGTTATGGAGACTGCTGTAGCATTAAACGCCCCAGTAATTATTCAATTCTCGAACGGAGGAGCACAGTTTAATGCCGGAAAGGGATTATCTAATGAAAACCAAAAAGCTGCAATTGCTGGTGCTGTAGCTGGCGCAAAACACGTTCATCAACTAGCAGAGGCATACGGTGCGCGAGTAATCTTACACACCGACCACTGTGCAAAATCGGATTAGATGATTTTAGAAAATCGCTGTTCTGAGTGATCGATATAGGCATCAAAGGTCATGCAGATTCGACGAATCAACAAACGCCCAGCGGCGGTGACATCCATTCCATCCTCTCTTAAATGAATCAGGCCATCCTGTGCCATCGGCTCAAGCAGTTTTAATTCGTTAGCAAAATACTCTTTAAAGTCGATATTGAGCGCTTTGGATTGATCGGCAAAATCGAGTTGGAAGTCACAGATCAGGCGGGTAATCACCGCTCTGCGAATTTTGTCATCCTCATTGAGGCAGTACTCTTTGGTTAATGCTGAGCCCTGAGATTCAATATCCTGAGTGTAGCGCTCAATGTTAGGGCTGTTCTGTAGGTAGTAATCGCCAATCTGACTAATAGATGAGACGCCTAAACCAATTAGGTCACACTGTGAGTGAGTGGTATAGCCCTGGAAGTTACGGTGCAGCTTACCTTCACGCTGAGCGATGGATAGGCTGTCATCCGGCTTAGCGAAGTGGTCCATGCCGATATAAACATAACCTGCTTCAACGAGGCGATTGATCGTGTGTTCCAGAATCTGCAGTTTTACGCT
>JALRLV010000031.1 GCA_023268715.1 Candidatus Thalassarchaeaceae archaeon | reverse complement strand
AAGCAAATACTCCATTGATAATTATTGAACCACTTGAAAATAAGGACTAGTTAATTTCAATTAATCGACGGGGAGTGGAATATTAATGAAAAGTTGTGATTACGAAGACTGTTCAGAAAAGGGAGTTAACATTAGTAGATTATCTCCCGAAGGTTTTCTGGTGGCTACAGGGAATAAAGCGTATTCATTCAGAGAAGCATACAAGAGATTTCACTATTGTGAAATTCATCATGAATTACTGATGAAAAACGTATGGAACAGAGTCAAAGAAAATGAAAATAAAGATGATGATCATGTCGCTCCTACGGCAATATAATCATATTAGGCCTAATGCATCTTCAATACGATTCAATTCAGGACCCGTAGAACCTGAGCCAACTAAAGCATCATTTTCAGATGTAACACAACCGGCTCCCACATAGGGAGAACCAAAACAAACAGTCCCTACCATTACAGGAACAGACATCACTGCCTCAATTTCCTTAACTTCTGATGAGCTAATATCAGGATGTGATAAAATTCCTTTATTATTGGCCACTAACAGAGAACCGACTGTATCTTGGCCTGCAACTCTAGTTCTTGCAGTTTTAACACCTAAAACTTCACCAATTAGTTCAACTCCAGGAGTAGGTATAGATTTGCTAACTATTGCACCATGATCGTTACATTCAACAAGGTTTCCTGCTGCATTAACTCCACTTTCTAGAATGACCACTTCACCGAAACTAGAAAGTTTGTCGAGATCCTCTTCAGTTGCAATGTCAGCAACAGCTATTCCCTTGTTATTACCAACAATTAAACTTCCAAGTAGAGATGAACCACCAATTAACATTGGATTCATCTCCAAATCAAAACATTGTGAAATCTCTTCTATTGCAGGCTTATCTAGAGAAGAAGGATAAAATAAATTATTTCCTACAACAGTCAAGTAGACACCAACCTGAGAGTTTCCTAAAATATCTCCTGTTGATATCGCCATGTAGTTACCTTCCTCATTCTATGGCTACGCCCATGATTGTTATAATTGTGCGGGGGAGGAAAGAGAGTGTGGCACAGCGACAAACGTTCCCGTGGGCTTTCGCACCACAGTACAGGAAATGACGCAGAAGGGCTTGACTTCCGGGTTCGAGATGGGACCGGGTAGTACCCCTTCGCTATGGCCGTGCACAACTCTCTTTCGAATTTTATGAATTGATATGTCTGTTGGACAGAGGCCCACAATAGAGCCCTGTGTTAATTTAACTAAAATTAGTGTGTAGAAATTGATGATGCTCGGGGGGTTAGTGCAGCTGGGCTGAGCACCTCGGGCGAACCCTCGGTACTTACACCCGCTGTCTATCAAACTCATCTTCTATGAGTCCCCTGAGATGCCTCGTCTTTCGGATGACTTCGAGCTTAGATGCTTTCAGCTCTTATCCACTGGAGCGTGGCT
>JALRLV010000030.1 GCA_023268715.1 Candidatus Thalassarchaeaceae archaeon | reverse complement strand
TGTTTTATTTTTATTTTTATCTTTACTTTCTACTTCTTCTCCAAAAACTGTTCCTTCATCATCTTTTCCAATAAAAGCAAGTTCATCTTCTCTTTGTTCTGCTGGATTTGTTTTGTATTTTTCTAATATATTCTTTATAGATGTATTTATAGCAGTGGTATCATCACTAGTAACAACACCTAGGTTTTGTTTTGATACATCTCCACCTTCTGGATCCATCTGTACTTTGTCTTCTTTAAAAGGTCCCACTCGTCTGCCAATAGCACTTTCTGTTTGTGCCAACTGCTCTAATGCAGTTTTACCAAAACGAGTTCTGTCTTTTCCAAATATATCTATTCTTCCACTTTGGAAATCTGCACCTGTTGGATTTAAACGAATAGCGTTTCTTATTGATGGTTGAGTTGCAGAAAAAGCATCTATACCTGGAATCCCACCTCTTAGTGTACTAGTTCCACCACCTGGAGCATTATAAAAACCAAGATTAGCTTTAATTAACTCTGGTCCACTAGCCATGATACCAGAAACTCCACCACCTTTTTTACGAAACATCTTTCTATTATATACGGTCATATTAAGCTGCTCCAAAGTTAAATAAGTTACCAAATCCTTTTGCTTGTCCAGCTGCACCCAGACCTGCAATACCAAGTCCTAATAATTGTGATGTTCTGCTTGGTGGTGGTGTAGTAGTGGTTGAATATGTTTGTTGCAGCGATGGTACACCTCTAAATATATCAGACATAAACCCTACTCTCTGGAAAGGCAACGCTTGTTGTGCTAATTCATTCGCTCTAGCAACATCAAATTCTCTTTGTGTTTGTCCTTGTTGTAGACCACCAATACCTAACAATGTGTTAATATCTTGAACACCCATTTGTTGTCCTAGTTGTCCAAGACCTGCTTGAGAAACACCCAACTGTCCTGCTAATTGAGCTTGTCTTAATTGTTGTTGTGCAGCTTGTTGCGCTGCAGCTTGTGCTTGTTGAAAACCTTGCGACCTTAGTTGTGCTCCAGTTCTTGCTTGTTGATCCATTGTATCGGCGGCTATCTGTCCTTGTAAAACTGCTTGTCTAGAACCACCAAATGCACCTTGTCCCGTTGCCCTTGCTTGAGCTTGTAATTGTTGTTGTGCTCCTTTGTCTGCAATGTCTTGTTGAGTTCTTTTTATTACATCTTCTGTAAAAGGATCCATAAACTGTTGATAAGACGTAGGATCGTAAGTTGCACCTTGTGCTCCCATAATCCCTTGAGCTACGGCTGCACTACCTTGATCTAGAAAAGGTTGAAAAGCTCCAACTCCTCCTAATGCACTAGCGATCGCTTTTTGTTGTCCCTCTGAAAGTCCTGCTAACTGTTGAGCAGAAAAAGGCATCTGTGTGCCATCACCTGTTAGTGCCTTTGCACTAGCAAATAAGTCTGCTAAATATTGTTCTTGAAAAGGAGCTAACCTTACAATTTGTTCTTGTGTCTGTGTAGCCATTACGCAACCCTCTCTAATTTAGACATCATATCATACATTCTTGCTGCACCCAAGTCCCTAT
>JALRLV010000002.1 GCA_023268715.1 Candidatus Thalassarchaeaceae archaeon | reverse complement strand
TAATTCGATCTCTTCGGACCTCAGAAGAATCGCGTGGTCGATGTCCAACTCGGAATATTGCATCTAAATCAGAACTCACCTTGCGTTTTACCCATTGAATATCTCTCAAATCAACACCGGATTGTCTTTCTCTTCTGACCACATCTAGTTGGATATCGGCGTATTGATTTAGAGAACGCATCACACATAGGATTAGAGCCAAGTGAAGGTCTCGCCCGGTCACTTTCCTAAATTTTGGGATCTTGCCGTTTCTTGCAAACAACCGTGCAATGATTCCCATGATTAGCTTTCGAACTGCTTCAGGCAAATCTGAAAATTCCGAGTCTAATAATCGCTCAATTTCCGTAATAATTGGGCTGGCCTTCGGGGTTGTCATTGCCTTAGTACGTTCTATCCTTCGGGCACGCTTTCTTTGCTCAATCGTCATGGGAACCGGGCGTCTGCGCTCGTGATTAGGGTCAAATTCGCCTGGGCTCCAAGAAGCATCGTCTAGCTGATTTTCCTCGAGAACATATCCACAATCTGCGCAAGACTTCTCTCCACGCGTATCGTCTGTCGTCAATTGTTCACTATTGCAAATTTTACATCTCTCTTTGTTCATCTAAATCACCTTTTTTATTGTCAAATTAAAAATAACCGTTAAAATATACGCTCCCAGAACTTCTACTCCGGAGCGCGGAGTTTTACCTCTGCCGAAACAGGGCTATAATTGTTTAGTGTGAATTTCACATTGGGGCAATAATTTACACCCTAATCTACTCATTCAGCCAGGGTGGGAATTGGGCGGGATGGATTCGCCACCGGCTTGAAGAATTACTTCATGAGTTCGAGTTTCGCCAGTTAAACAGATTTAGAGTAGAGGAAACAAACTCTACCATTGTTATCGATTGGTCATTGGAAGACATCGCTGTCCTAACCAAATCCAAAAGTTCGTCATCTGCTTCTTGATCAATAATAGCACTGACCAATACTGGAATTCGCAAACCGACTTGGCTTTCAGTTCGCTTCTCCATCGCTACTGCGACTCTTGACATTGCAGCATTAACCTCAGGATTCATTTGCAAGTATCTCCTTCTGATTGTAGTAAGTCAATTCTTCATCTGTCCAGTTCTCCAACGCTGAACCTAATTCGAGTGGTGTTGGAACCTTTTCCTGAGAGTGAATTGTTCTCTTGAAGTGATCATTACCGAGGACAATTGCTTCGTTCAATATTCCACTGAATAGCAATAGTGAATCCAAATCTGTTGAGGACCAGTAAGCATCCCATGGGTGTGTATGAATCCAAAGTTTGAATGGGATTATTGCCCCTTCGGGAGGTGCTAAGCGAACCTGTCCAGAAGTCCCTACATCGACCCATACTTTGTCTTCCGAATCAAATAATACACTGACTTCTCTGCGAAGTAAATCAGCAAGATTCCAAAGATTTTGCCAATCTTTTTGAGTTGCATAGTGAGCTAGGGTTTCTCTGATAGGAAGCGAATCGAAATCTCCAGAACGAACAAGTGATTCGATTGTCTCTTCTTCGTGTAGTGTAGGCTGGATCTCTGATCTTGGACCTATGTTTTTAGGATTTAATTCGAATCTACCGAGAGTTCCAAAAGATATGTTTGCAGTTTGAGGGGCTGGTAATGATGCAGTAACCTCTCCTGAAATTATTCGAAGAAATTGGATTGCCCACTGGGAGCCATGTGCGCCAGCAAGTAAGTGGCCAAACTGAATGTTTCCTGATTCGATTGCGCCTGGAAGCTGACATGAGGCGGATGCTGAATCCAGTGGGGTCAGTTTTGTAACTTCGACCGGATCCATTCTGTAATCTAGAGCGATGTATCCATCTCCTTGACAGCGAAGATCTAACCAAAAGTCGGCATAACGATGAACCAGTCTTCTGACTAACATTGAGTCGACTGCGACAATTACCAAGTCTGAATCCACTATGTGCATCGGACCTCTAATGTTCTCGGTTAAGGATTCAAGTCTGAGAAATTGGCTTTCAAGGTGTTTCAGTGGATTTACAATTGATTCCGTTTTGAATGAGTTAACGTCATTTGTAGTAAAATTCTGATGTTGTAAATTACCTTGCTCAACTATGTCTCCATCAATAATACGAATACGTACAGGGCCGGTGTTTTCGATTAACTCTCCAGCACTTAATGCTCGAGCAAGGTGAGGTAGTAAGTTCGAGCCTATTCCGCCAGCACCAACTATCGTTATGACTAGCTCTTCTTCGTTCGTTGTTTGTTCTTGATATAGTTTCATTTTATCTTCTCCAGTATGTTTCGGCAACCATGCAGCCATTCCCCATTTGGCCGCATGGTGCCTTACGTAATTCAGAGGCAATTGTATTGCCGATTTGTTCGGAGGTCACTCGCCGCCGACAAGCCCTGGCACAATCCTTACGGTCCCCACAGTGTCCCAATTAGTTTCAGCCAATTCTGTTGGCTGCACCATTCGGTCTCCTGCGAACACCCAGGCACCCTCCAACCCAGCGACCTTATCGACGGTCTCCTGCTGAGTTAGCTGAAGGGTGGTGTGGCCAGTCTTGTCTGCGATCATAACCGTGGTTGTTGATGCATCCATAGACTTCTACCTCCCTGAGTACCAGAATAATACCTTCGAGAGTATATGAAGTCGAAATCGAAAAGCTAGGTCACCAAGGGTGAATATATCTTCGATTTTATTTGTCTGAACTAATTTACTAACAATTTAAATTCTTTAATTCTGGAGCATTTGATTGAGTACGTATGAGATTAGTCGCCTCAGACAGAGATATAGAAAGCTTCAACGCACTTATTCAAGAATTAAAAAACCGAGATTGGGATCTACTTCTCAACCAAGAGAAATTCGCATTCATTACAGCCGTAGCTAATGAACATGAGAAGTGGGAATTAGAAGTCCAGTTCCACGATGATTCTCGATTTACTACAAAATCTCGGTCTAGATGGGTTGTGAAAGATGAATCATTGAATCGAATCGAGAGGGCAATTAAACGGTTTAATTTCTACGATGATGATTCGAATGATAGAACCATTTGGAAAATTGACAAGAAACTTCAGAGTTTTGAAGCGATTACCGAAGCAAAGGTTGGGAACGGCCTAGATTTCTCCTACTTCTTTGACGCTGTTGATGAAAACACGAATTACTACCAAAGATTGTCTGATACAGTACGCAAGGCTTCTTCAATAGGTATTGAATACACCGATTTCACTGAAGAAAACAGCATAATTCCGCAAAGAACCGTAAAAAATTAATTGCAGACCTATGCTGATTGAATGTCGGTTGATTGATGAGTGAATTATTCTTCGACATACCATGGCAGAGGGTGCTCCGCTGCGAGTAGTTACGGCTGCGGCCATCTTTGATGGCCACGATGCGGCGATTGGTATCTTCCGTAGAATCTTCCAATCAATGGGTTGTGAAGTCATCCATTTGGGTCACGATCGTTCAGCGAAAGATGTCGTCGATTGTGCCATTCAAGAGGATGCACATGCCATTGCAATAACTTCCTATCAAGGAGGTGCTGTTGAGATGTTCACCCACACCAAAGAAATACTGGATGAGGCAGGCTTCGGGCACATTTTCCTTTGTGGAGGGGGAGGAGGAACTATCCTTCCTTGGGAAATTAAGAAACTTAGAGATGAAGAGATTGCTCGCATATATTCTCCAGACGATGGCAGAGATATGGGTCTAACCGGTATGGTGGAGAACGCAATAGAAGAAGCTCGAAAAATCGACTTGCTTGATAATTCAAGATTTAATTCTCTGAGTAAGGCAGTTAGTGCAGACGACCATGGTTCCGTATCCAAGTTACTTACTTTGGCAGAAAATGCCGATGATTCTGAATTTCAAGCGGTTCTACAGAGGGTTCGTTCAGTTGATGCTGATTCAGGATGCCCCGTTGTTGGATTAACCGGAACCGGAGGAGCAGGAAAATCGAGTCTCACTGATGAATTGATGTTACGTATTCAACGCGATAACCCAGGGGCTAAAGTCGCTCTTCTCGCCACTGACCCTACCCGAAAACGAACGGGTGGCGCATTACTCGGTGATAGGATTCGAATGAACAGCCTAGCAGATGATAATCTGTTCATGCGCTCATTTGCTAGCAGAGCAAGTGGAAGAGAGATTGCAGATTGTATAGATAGGGCAATCGAAGCCTGTCAAGCGGTTGGCTTTGACCTTATTTTAGTCGAAACAAGTGGTATCGGTCAAGGCAATGATGCCATAACCGAGGTTGCAGATTTATCGATGTACGTCACAACTAGAGAGTACGGTGCACCATCACAATTGGAGAAACTTGCAGCGCTTGATTTCGCGGATCTAGTTGTGCTAAACAAATTCGATCGCCCAGGGGCTGAAGATGCGCTAACCGAGATCCGAAAACAATTCAAGCGCAATCGTGAGATGTGGGATGCAAAGAATGAGGATTTACCCGTTGTACCAACTATAGCTAGCCAGTTTGCCGACGCAGGTGTCGACCTACTCTGGCAGAAATTGGCAGATTTACTCAACGAAGAACACGGGCAATCATTTGATGCGGCTGAGGCACGACTAGGCGCTGACGGTCTACCACATCGATCTGCACCTATCCCACCAGAAAGACAAGGATACCTAGCAGAGGTGGCAGCATCAGTTCGAGATTACCATTCTAGAACCGAAGAGACCTCGAGAAATGTAAGGCTGGTTCAGCAATTGGAAGCAGCTGCTAAACAGATGCGCAAGTCAAACCGGTTGACTTCTGCCGCTGACCTGACCGCAGAAGCCGAAGAAATCCGCAAGAGAGTCCCCGAATCTGCTTGGCAGATGCTCAAGGAATTTGACGAACGCGCTGCGGCATATCGTTCCGGTAACGCCTCCTACACTGTCAGAGAGAAGGAAATTCCAGTCGAGACGACAAAAGAAACGCTCAGTGGTCTCGACCTACCTCGAGTTGCTCTTCCTGATACAGAAGACTGGGGTGAAAAGATGGAATGGATTCGTTCTGAAAACGTACCCGGAGCATTTCCATTTACCGCAGGGGTATTCCCATTCAAGCGCGAAGATGAAATCCCATTGCGAATGTTCGCAGGGGAAGGCAGCGCTGAGAGAACAAACAAGAGATTCCATTTCCTTTCCGAAGGTCAACCATTCAACCGACTTAGCACGGCCTTCGATTCTCCATCTCTGTATGGCAGAGATCCGCAGACCAGACTGGATATCTTCGGGAAGGTCTGCGAATCAGGCGTCAGCATAAGCACAGTCGATGAGATGGATATGCTGTTCGAAGGATTCGACCTTTGTGCTCCAAACACTTCGACATCAAAAACCATCAATGGTAACTATTGGTGGCACCTTGCAGCCTTCTTCAATGTAGCAATCAAACAACAAGTTCGTAAGTTCGAGAAGGAAAACGGACGAGAGCCAAATGAAGAGGAATATCAGGAACTAAAGGCCTGGGCATTGAACAATGTCAGAGGTACTGTTCAGGCGGATCAACTGAAGGAATCAATGGGGCAGAATACCCTTGTTTTCAATCTCGACACTGCTCTTAGAATGATGGGAGATGTAGCTGAATATTACGTTCAAAACAACATCCGCAACCACTACTTTGTTTCTATTTCCGGTTACCATATTGCGGAAGCAGGTGCCAATCCAATAACACAAGCAGCGCTGACTCTAAGCAATGGGCTAACCTATGTTGAATTATTCAAGGCAAGAGGTTTGGACCCTGATAAATTCCTCAGAAACTTTAGTTGGTTCTTCTCAAATGGAATGGACCCAGAATACGCCGTAATCGGAAGGGTGGCTCGCAGAATATGGGCGATTGCCATGCGCGACATATATGCAGTAGGGCATCGTGGTCAACAACTGAAGTATCATATACAATCCAGTGGTAGAAGTTTGCACGCACAGGAGTTTACTTTCAACGACTACAGAACTACACTTCAGGCACTATACGCTCTAGCAGATAATGCCAACTCTCTCCATACTAACTCACGTGACGAAGCCTTCGGAACTCCAACCGAAGAGACCGTTAGGGATTCAATCGCAATCCAAATGATTCTTTCCAAGGAATATGGATTGCTAGCTAATGAGAACCCAATGCAAGGTTCTCATCTCTCGACTTGGTTAACCGAACAGGTAGAGGAAGAAATTCTCAGGATATTCGAAGAAATGCACCGCCGTGGAGGTGTCTTAGGTTCCCTGGAAGTCAATTACCAACGTAACAGAATACAAGATGAATCGATGGTTTATGAGCATAGGAAGCATTCTGGTGAATTGCCAATAATCGGGGTCAACACATTCACCAATCCCGATGCTACTAGCCTTTCAGCAGACGAAGCAGACTCATTCGACATGGAGGTCACGCGTTCTGATGAAGGCGAGAAGAAGATGGTCATCGAGCGGAATGAAGCCTTCAGGGAAGAAAATAAACAGAAGGCAGAGGAAGGTCTTGCGAGACTAAAACAAGTTGCAAGAGATGGCGGTAATCTATTCGAAGTGATGATGGATATTGTCGAATATTGTTCCGTTGGTCAAGTGACTCAGGCTTTGTTTGAGACCGGCGGTAAGTTCCGTCGAAATATGTGATAATATGGCAATTGAGATACTTCCAGAACTCCTAGAAGAATTTTTCAAACATTTCAAGGATTTACCTAGACCGGTACAATTCGTATTGAATTTCTTGTTTTATGCGATTCCACTTGGAATATTGATATATTATCTGGATGGTACATACGGACTAATTTAAGGCAACTATTGAATAGCTTTGAATGCCTGAACCGCCAAAATTCCTGCAGTAAATTGGGCAAGAAAATGAATCATTAATCCATTCAAATGAATTATTCCGAAGGTGAAAAGGGAACTAGACACTGCCGGGTTGAATGAAGCATAAGAGTATTGGCCAACAAGAGTTGCACCCAAAAATACCACTAAAGCAATTGCAAATCCGTAATACGAATTCCCTTCAGTTTTTGGATTGGTAGCAACGAAAATAATGGTCAATACTAACGCGAAGGTGAATGCTATTTCAGCTAATAATGCGGTTGGTAAATCCATAGAGAAGTACGACTTGGATTGGTTTATTGAGGGTATTTGTGAGGATACCACTGAAGCCATTATTGCTCCTATTATTTGGCTAAGGATATATTTAGGGACTACTGATGGTTCACAATATCCGCGCATCCAAAAAGCGATTGTAACAACAGGATTGAAGTGAGCTTGAGAAAATTTAGCAAGAGAATAAATTAGCAACATTAGAACCATTGAAACCACTAAACTTCCAAAATCTCCTGCCAAATCTCCAGAGGATACAACTAGTATGGTTAGACAGAGTATGAATGTTCCAGAGAATTCTGAAAATAATCGTACACCCAAAGAGTATGGTGATGATTTGTGTTTTACATCTGCTCCATTTTCCACGCAAGACCCTCTAAATTACACATTACTGCCGAGAAATTAAGCGATTAATGTTTGGGCTGTAATTCCCGAATACTAAATACTGGTCATTTAGCGTTATTGACCATGAACCCAGAAGGCACACAAGGTAAATGTCCAGTTATGCATGGCGGCCTAACCTCTTCGCAACCGAACATGAGAAGTAACCAACAATGGTGGCCAAATCAACTGAATCTATCTATACTGCATCAACATGATCGCAAAACTAACCCCATGGATTTGGGATTCAATTATTCAGAATCCTTCAACAAAATTGACTACAATGCATTGAAGAAAGACCTGCATGAACTAATGACCGATAGTCAAGAGTGGTGGCCTGCTGATTACGGTCATTATGGACCCTTCTTCATTCGGATGACATGGCATGCAGCCGGAACATATCGAATAGGTGATGGAAGAGGTGGTGCTGGTACTGGAGCACAGCGATTCGCACCGTTGAACAGTTGGCCGGATAACGGTAACCTCGACAAGGCGCGCAGGTTACTGTGGCCAATCAAACAAAAGTACGGTAATGGGATTAGTTGGGCCGATCTTTTGGTATTGACTGGAATTGTAGCAATAGAGTCAATGGGTGGTCCTGTTTTCGGCTTTGGCGCTGGACGAGAAGACATATGGCACCCAGAGGAAGATATCTATTGGGGTGCAGAGGATGAATGGCTCGGTGACAATCGCTATGGAGAAACTCGACAGGATTTAGAAAATCCCTTGGCTGCTGTCCAGATGGGGCTAATCTACGTTAATCCTGAAGGCCCTAATGGAAATCCTGACCCACTGCTAAGTGCTCAGGATATCAGAGAAACATTTGCTCGAATGGCTATGAATGACGAGGAAACTGTGGCACTGACCGCAGGAGGCCACACATTCGGTAAAGCACACGGAGCGGGCGATGCAAACCTAGTGGGTGCTGAACCCGAAGGTGCATCAATCGAAGAACAGGGCTTTGGTTGGGCTAATTCTCATGGATCGGGAAAGGGACGAGACTCTATCACAAGTGGAATTGAAGGAGCGTGGACAAGCAACCCAATTGAATGGGATAATGGTTACTTTGACCTTCTTTTCAAATATGAAGACTCATGGAAATTAATACAGAGTCCTGCAGGAGCACATCAGTGGACTCCCGAACAACAAGACGAGAGTGATTTAGCACCAGATGCTGAAGACTCGTCGGTTAGAGTTGCCACAATGATGACTACAGCAGACATGGCGATGATAAGGGACCCAGAATATAGGAAAATTTCCAAAATGTTCCATGAGAACCCAGATAAATTTGCAGATGCTTTCGCCAGAGCATGGTTCAAATTATTACATAGAGACATGGGTCCAAAATCTAGATATCTCGGACCTGACGTTCCAGATGAAGATTTAATTTGGCAAGATCCAGTACCAAAAGGAAATCATCATTACGATGTAGATTCGGTTAAAGAAGCAATCAGAAATTGTGGTTTGACTATCCCCGAGATGGTAGAAACTGCATGGGCAAGCGCCTCAACATTCAGGGGTTCGGACTATCGAGGAGGTGCGAATGGAGCAAGAATTCGTCTAGCCCCACAAAAAGACTGGGAAGCGAATAAGCCTGAACAGTTGGCAAAAGTTCTCAGCGTTCTGGAGCCGATAGCAAGTTCACATAAAGCCAGTATCGCAGACACGATAGTTTTGGCTGGTTGTGTAGCAATTGAGATGGCTAGTGGAATGGAAGTGCCTTTTACACCGGGTAGAGGTGACGCCACCGAAGAATACACGGATGCATCCTCATTTGATGTACTGGAACCAGTCTCATGTGGGTTCCGCAATTATTTGAAGAAAAATTATGCGGTTAGTCCGGAAGAAATGATGCTAGACAAGGCGCAATTGTTACAGTTGTCAGCGCCGGAAATGACCGCATTAGTTGGGGGATTACGATCGATGGGGGTGAGTTCTGATGAAAGAGGTATCTGGAAGGATAATTTCAATCTCGACAACTCATTCTTCACCACCTTGTTAGACATGGAAGTTGCTTGGACTCCGACAGGAAGTAATTCCTACGTCGCGAACAATCGTAAAACAGGAGAGAAAATTCGAACTGCTAGTCGTTATGATCTGGTTTTCGGAAGCAACTCTCAATTGAGAGCAATTGCCGAAGTTTATGCACAAGATGACAACAAGGAGAAATTTCTGAATGACTTTATTTCAGTCTGGAATAAGGTGATGAACTCAGACCTGTTTAACTAAATATTCAATTAACCAATCTGGGAAATTGAGACTAATTTGATTGGTGATGATTTTCAACGGAAAGTATACTCTTCATCAGGAGGACCTGGGAGGGGGAGCGGCGGCATTTTCGAGAAATTTTGACAATTTGATACATGTGGCCCTAAGTCAATCCAGGTATCAAGAGTGGCCTGGTGCCCGCCATCGCATGAGTAAAAATCCGAATCTATAGCCCATGCTAGAGCGTCAACCTCTATCTCTATGACTCTCAACCAAATTTTCAATGGCAGACTAGTTTCATGCCTTCTACTGGATAAATCAATCATTTCGAAAAATTGTTCTCCATCCTCAATAACGTAAAACGCTCTGGTGGGTTGAAAGGGAATTCCGGGGAGGGTTTTGACGGCTAACGCTGTACGAGTGAAACAATGCCAATCTTCTCCGTTCTGGTTTGAAGTCGAAATCTCTGTTGTAAAACCAGATTCAAGTGCTTCACTAGTTAATTTAGATCTATCAAGGAGATGAATAAGACCTGTCGGGAGATGAGCTGATTCTCTTGTTTCATCCTCCAATTCAGATGCTGTTCTACCGTAGGCGAACATAGCAACTTCAATTACGTTCTTTTGGGAGACTGTGTAGTCTCGAATTAGCGTCAATTTCCAGTTCTGATTTCCGATTGTATTTGTACCCATATTTGCTTCTACCCCCAAGGGAAATTACCACTGTATAGACGAGTCTGAAACTTTTCTCTAGCGGTATCTATCTTAGTAAACTCCAGACTATATTAAGCGGATGGAAATCTGATTAAATCGAAGCAAAATTCAGTCGGACGATTGAAGAATTAGTTGATTACTAAACCACGGCTGCGAAGGTCATGACATCATCTCAGAAGGAGAGAGCCTTAGTCACTGGTGCATCTAGTGGAATAGGCCTTGAAATTGCCAAAGTCTTGGCCTCACAGGGCTGTGACCTAATTATTACCGCTAGAAGAAAAGCAGAATTGGAATCTCTAGCAAAAGAGTTGACTGAAAGACATTCAATAGATGTACAAGTAGTTGTATCAGATCTCTCTGATCAGGTAGGCGTAAAGAATCTGATTAGAGAAACTGGAGAGATTGACATACTTGTCAATAATGCTGGATTCGGGTTCCATGGTGAGCATTTGAGCCTCAACCAAGAAGGACAACTGAATATGATTGACCTCAACATCAGAGCCCTTACCCACTTAGCACGTCATTATGGAGCAGAGATGAAGAAAAAAGGGTCAGGAAAGATACTGAATGTTGCTTCGATTGCAGGGTACCAACCAGGCCCGAATATGGCCGTTTATTGTGCAACTAAGGCCTATGTTCTCTCATACACACGCGCGCTGCATGCTGAACTGAAGAAAACGGGAGTATCTGTTACTGCCCTCTGTCCGGGCTTCGTTGAGACTGGTTTCCAAGAAGTTGCTGGAATGGAATTGGGCGCCCTTGAATTATCTGGGGCAGTACCTGCGGCAAAGGTAGCAAAGACTGCGGTAAAGGCCATGCGTAAGGGCAGAAGAGAAGTTATCCCCGGTTTTCTGAATAAACCAATTCCTTATGCAAATAGACTGGTGCCAATCAGCCTAAACCTAGCAGTAGTAAAGAGACTCATGTCGTAATTATCTCTGACATCTTGGACAATAAAATGTCGAGCGACCAGATTGAACGATACGTCGAATTGTACCTCCACAGTTTTCCTGCTTGCAGGTTTCACCTTCTCTGTTGAATACCATGAATTGTTGAGGAAAGTAGCCTAAGTCCCCCGAACCATCGACACCTCGGAAATCGGAAATCGTTGAACCACCGGCTTCGATGGCTTCGAAAATCACCTCGTTGGTAAATTTGTGAATCCTCTCAACTGCGACAACAATTCGTTGACTTTTTCCAGCCACCTCAGCCGCTGTCTTAGTTGGTGAAATTCCAGAACGGTGGAGAATCTCACTAACGTAGATATTGCCCAATCCTGCAACAACTCGCTGATCGAGTAGAACTGTCTTAATCGGGCTACGACGACCATGTAAACCCGACTTCAGCGATTCTAAAGTGAAATCATTGGTGAGTGGTTCTGGCCCTAATCCTGAAAGCAGTTTATGTTCCCTTTCAGATGATGTTGGCATCAAATCCATTATGCCAAACCTTCGATGGTCAGAGTAAGTGGAAGTTAGCACACCATCATCAAACTCAACATAGACGTGATCGTGTTTTCCTTCCCCTGGTGAATCGATTGTCCAAACTCCAGTCATCCCTAGGTGACTTAGCCAAGTATTTCCATTATCTAGGCGAATCAATAGGTATTTCGAGGCTCGTCCAATCTCTATTACCTTAGCACCTGTGAGTGTTTCTTCAAGATTCGAGGGGAATGGAAATCGTAGGTCTGGGCGGCGTAAATCGACAAAGCTAATCTTTCTGCCTACCCAATGAGGAATGAGCCCGCGACGAACTGTTTCCACTTCAGGCATCTCAGGCATAATATTAGGCAGGCTGAGAAAGAAAATGATGTTATCCGTTGGACTGATGATTCCGGCAAAGCATTCAAGGGAAGGTTCGTTGACGCAAAAGCATGCAAGATGAATCAGGTGTGCCTCAAATTTCTGGAGAACCAACGGTCATCAACGCAAATCAAGGGCCACAAGTTTCGGGCGCTATGATTGTTCAAACAAACGCTGTCGCAGGGTTAGTACTAGCCATTTTGGGAATAGTCACTGTACTTTCAGCCGCTGCAAGTTCTTGTGGAGTTGCAGGTTGTTGCGGCCTGATTTTTACCATTCCAGCTATGTTCTTAGTTAGTTCAGACAAAAAGAAGATAGAGGGTAGTGCTTACCATCCTGAAGCGGGTATGATTAATGCCTCAAATGTGGTAAACATCATCAGTTTAGTAATCGCAATTCTTGGTATTGTTGTCGGAGTATTATTCTTTGGCGGCTTGGCTGTGCTAGAAGGATTCTAGGATTTGAATAAAGCAGAGGGAGTCAAGATGACTGGTGATTCTCAGCCAGAAATCACTCCCAACCCTGAAGGTGCAGAAGTATTGTATGTCCAAGGGGTAAGTAATCCATCAGCGGTAGGTCAATTTCCAGCCACACAAGCGATGGCTGCCCTAATTTGCTCAATTCTAGGGGTTACTGTCTGCTGTCTCTTTCCGCCTGTAGGATTGTTGTTGGCAAATTCAGCATTGGAGATTACGAATCAGCATCCAGGGCATCCAGACCATGGACTGGCAAAGGCAGCACAAATAGTTGGATGGATAGGAATTGTATTACTGATTTTAACCGTAATTTTATTGCTAATTTACTTTGTTTTCCTTGGGCTTTTAGTTGCCGCAGAAGGTTGATTATTTTCTAACACAATGGAAGACTGCGTGCTGTTCCTCGAATACCGAGATGTCGATTACTTCTAACAATTCTAGATGTTGACAATCTTCTATGATGCTCTTTGTGTGTTCAAATCTAGCATCATCTCCGCCTTCTATCCATCGTTCACTGGCTGCTTTCAGAGATAGTAGAGCGGTCCCCCCATCTTTGAGGAACGCCGAAGTCATCCTTACGAAGGTCTCTGCCTGATCGCCTATGCTTAGGTCTTGATGTAACCAATCTGCTTTACCTCTAATGTATGGAGCGACCGAATGTGGATTGCGTGCATCTGCTAAGACTGGAACTAGACCTTGGCGGCGTTCAGCCAACTTGATCAAATTACGCATCATCCTTGGTGAAATATCCACCGCGACCACCTGTCCTTCGTGATGATTTCCGGCACCACAGACATTGTCGTGGATATGACTTACTGTGCCTCCAGAAGAAGCACCAAGATAGAGGCAAGTGGAGCCGGAATCGGGTAATAGCGCAGATGCATCCCGCTTAGTCTTGAGAATACTGGCGGCTATCTTAGAACGGTTGGGGTTCCAAAGACGCCATTCATTTCTGCCGTCTCTTTTCCTTCTCTCTCCTCTTACGGAAATCCCTTTGACTGCGTTACGGGACCAAAGACTTCTACCTTCTCGACGAATGCCCCAAGCGAGCTTGATGGGTTTTGGCAATTCTATCACTTCCGCTTGGGTGGTTTCGGGAACTTGGCCTTGATCGCCTCGGTCTCCTTGTGAATCTGAGCAACGGTATCCTCATCCCAAGTTTCTCCACCAAAGTGATCGCACCTAACAGCGATTGAGGCTTTTCCAGCAAGGAATCTCGCGATCTTTCCGCGCACCCATCGAGGTGACCGCGAAATCTGAGGCATGCTGAATAGTATTGCTCCATGTTTTGGTGGCGCGGCTCCCCGTCTATGTGCAGCCATCGCAGCGTGTGCACCTAATACCTGTAAGGAGCCTGATGGCATTCTTGCCAACCTCTCTCTACCCCCCGCTAAAGTTACCATTCTAGCAGCACCTAAGGGCCCGATTAAGGCTGCAAGACTGGGTACGTGTTGCTTGGCTAAATCACGGATAGCATTCTCGTGTGCTGCTAGTCGTTCGGTCAACTCTACCACGCCTTTTGCATGATCTCGTAATGCTTGCCATTCGATATCTGAGGGTGAATGAGCAGGTGATTCTACTCCTAATGTGGTGGCGGCATCTTCGATTGAGTTTGATTGGGCTACTGCAGGTGGGATATCATTTCGTTGAGCATCAAGATCTACTTCCGAGAGGAAGAGACCTGTCCATTCAACACATCGTGCCTCGTTGGTAGTCCAAGACGCACGAAGTTCCGCTGCTGAGGATACTAACATATCCAATCGACGATCTGTATCACCAGCGGCATCCGCAATTCCTCTCTTGGCCAGAATTGGAGTCGCTCTGTCAAACAATTTTGATTCCTCATCATCGAGTTCGGGCCAATCATTGTCCGACATCGCACCAAGTGCATCGATTACAGCCTCGGGAAACCTATCCGATAGAGTGCGAGCTTCTGGACTCAAACGCCCACTTTGCAAGTCCCAAAGGCGGTCAGCAACGGCACCAGCCGAGCGCTTACTCGACCAAGCAACCTCGTCATGGATGACTCCATCCTCATCGACAACGCGGGCCAGCCGCCAGTCGTAATGCAATTTCATGACTATCGCGAGAAACCCATTCCGCTTGAATCCCGCGCTACTAAGAAAATTCACGGGAAGTGGTCAATAACCGAATTGCTGCGCCTGAACGGCATGGAGTTACGGCTTGCTGCATTAGTAGGGATTGGTGGTGCAATAGGAGCGGTGGCTCGATATGCCTTGCAACAATGGCTACCTGCGGATGCCTTGCCTTGGGGAACGATAACCGCAAACCTCGTTGGATCATTACTTCTGGGTGTATTGTTGGGTGCGGTAGCTGCTGGTGTAACTATTGGAGACGATGTCGTGTTATTGTTTGGAACCGGTGTATTGGGGGCCTTTACTACCATGTCAGCGTTCGCTGTTGACTCAATACGATTGGCAGAATCTAGTGCATCATCTACTCTGATAATGATAACAACAACCATACTCGGCAGTATTGCATTGGCTTGGATTGGTTGGCGCTTTTCGACATCCATTATTGCATGAAAAAACAGGAATAATCAATTACGAATGTTGAAGTACATATCCAACGAGCGCTGGTAGGTCACATAGACACAGCAAAGGGAGGGTTACGAGTGTTCTGTCCAGAATGTGGTACTCTAGGATTCATGTCACCAGATGGTAATATCCGTTGTACTGATTACAAATGCGGTTACGAAGGACCTCTTAGTGGTTCAGATGGAAAGGGCGCGGAATTCACAGACCCAATGACTGGAGAAACCGTCGATTTATCCAAAGCTACCGCTTCTTCATCCGCAAAGGACCTCAAACACCTTACCGAAGTTGTCGAAGAAGAAGTCGCTAAAGGAACTCTCTGGGTTGGTGATTATCTTTGTCCAGAGTGCGATGAAGATCGAATTTTTGTCGTACTAATGCAAACTCGATCAAGTGATGAACCAGAGACAAAAATATGCACTTGCGAGAGTTGTGGGCACAAATTCCGTGAGTATCAATGATTACTCTACCGACCCACTATGTGGGTCGTATTCAGTTAATATAGTCTGGAATCTCATTAGCGAACCATGAAGAACCCCCCGTTGGAGGGGACTTAGGTAGGTGTTGGGATGCTTAGAGTCACTGCCAAACAGCAACTTATGCGAGAAATCGTCGATCTGCTATCAGTTCTTACTGAAGAAGCCAAATTAAGTTGGGGTGAAAATGGCTTGAGCACGACCGTTGTTGACGGCTCCCATGTTGCATTGCTATCGGTTACCGTAGCAGATGCTTGCTTCGAGACATACGAAGTCGAGCCGGTTGAGATCGGCCTAGAACTCGGTAAGCTTCGCGATCTTCTAACTCTGGCTGGACCAAACGATTTGGTTGAGTTGGATTATGATGGTGCAACAGGAGCAATCAATGTCCGAGTGGGGGAGGTTCATCGAATTCTTCGCGGACTGGATACCGGCTCAATCAATGAGCCACGACAACCTGATTTAGACTTCGAATGCAAAGCGACTTTGAGTGCGGACAGGCTATCGAGAGCCCTTCGCGCTGCAAAGTTTGTTGGAGAATTAGTCGACTTGAGCCTCGATAAGAATCAGATGACTGTATCAGTTACCGTAGAAGCTGGCGAAGGAGTAAATGTTCGCTTCGATGCTGGCGAAATGTCCGAGTTAGTCGCTCCAAAGCCTACAGCCTCAACCTATTCTCTCCAATTCCTTGACCCACTTAGCCGGAAGTTGGCTAGCGGTCTAACAGAGGAAGTTACTGTTGAGTTCCAAGACCGTTATCCTTTACGACTTTCATGGAATTCAAATGAAGGCGGCGCATCTTGGACATACTTCCTAGCGCCACGTGTCAGTAATGACCCATGATGACATTCCCCCCTGTCATATTGTGAGTGTGCTTGAAAGCGAGAGCGGTTTCGGCCAATTCATGAGTGAGCCCTCTGTATGTGTAATCATACCGAGTGTTCGTAATTCCAAAGAATTGGAAATTGCTTTAGATGGATTGTCCAATCAAACTTATGCTGGGCCACTGGAAATCATTGTAGTTGGACCTGGTAACGACCCTGGAAAGTCAGTTGCAGAAAGTAAGGGTATTCGATTTGTCGATGACTCCGGGTCTAGAACAAGGGCTGATGCTTGTAATGTTGCAATTGAAGCCTCATCTTCAGATTTGGTTCTCTTTACCGATGATGATGTAATCGTACCTGAGGATTGGGTGGCGAAATTAGTTCGATGGTTTGAGAGAAATGATGTTGCAGGAGTGGGTGGTCCTAATTTCGCTCCTGTTGAAGAATCAACTCTTTGGCAAAGTGTAATCGATGTCGCATTCTGCTCTACGATTTTTACCGCAGGTACAAATTACGGAAAGGTCGGTGATTCCGAATTATCAGAAGTATCTCAACTACCAGGAGTTAATTCTGCATATAGGCGCTCAGTTTTGGAAGAAGTAGGTGGATTTGATCAGGGTGCAATCGGAGCAGAAGATGTTATGCTCGACCATCGAATTAGAATGGCTGGTCATAAATTGTGGACTGATAGAACTGCGATAATGTGGCACCGACGCAGAAACCTTTCAAGCGTAAAGAAACAAATAGGAAATTATGGACTCGTCAGAACTCTAGCAAGTAACCAATATCGAGAACTACACGCATTTACTCATTCAATGGTTGCAGCATTCCCTCCGATAGTTATTGCAGCGTTTGCATTATTTTTTTGGGGTGCGATGAATGGAGGATTGGCGTGGCCGGATTTCTGGGACATCAGTTTGGAACGAGTTCCTATGGGAATTGGTAGAATCGCCGTTCATACTCTTCCAACTCTAATTATTTTGTACAATCTGCTTGCTTGGTATGGTTCAGCGAAGGGAAATTCACCAAGTAAATCTGCTTGGACCATTTTTCTCTCTTCAATCGTCACCTATACCCTTCATTGGAATTATGGAATCGGTGTACTGCGCGGTAAATGGAGAATATTTCGCGGACTTCCAGGCCTACAAATCGATGACCGTTCACGTGATTAATAGCATTCAATTTGTAAAACAGGCCTTAATATCCTAGATTATGGTCATGTTTTCATGGCACTTCAATGCAATATCGATGCTCGTGGTAAGGCCGTTAGGCTTCGATTGGGCATTATGGGTGTGCTTTCCTCATTCGGTTTAGCAGCGACATGCTTCCTAATCAACGCCCCTGAATTAGCTTGGGTTGTGCCTGCTGGAGCATTCGCAGGTGGAGCATTTGCCATTTTCGAAGGTCGTACTGGTTGGTGCGTCGTCAGGGCCCTCGGGTTTAAGACTCCAATCTGAATTTATTTCCAGAGTCCCAAAGTATCCCTCAAACCCTTTTCAAGGTCTTCGTGAATGAATTGATAGCCCTCTGATGTTAATCTAGCAGGCAATACTCTCTGACTCTCTAGAGTGAGTTTCTCCCCCATTTCACCAAAGAGAATCTTGACGACGAATCTAGGTAAAGGAGCGAAGGCGGGCCTTCGCAATACTCTACCCAGAGTCTTTGCGAATTTTTTCTGCTCAATCGGATTTGGAGCAGACAAGTTGTATACTCCTTTGGAATCAGTATTCATCATTAGGTGATTAATCGCATATATTTCGTCATCAAGAGATATCCAAGACATCCATTGTTTTCCATTTCCAATTGGACCGCCTGCTCCCATTTTGAAGGGAAATAGCATTTTTCCAAGAGCCCCTGCTGTCGCGGTTAGGACTATACCAGTTCGAAGAAAAACAGTCCTTACTCCTGATTCTTCAACAGTTGATGCAGCATCTTCCCATTCTCTACAAATATCTGGCAGGAAACCTTCTCCTGGAGTGCTATCTTCTGTTAGTTGCTCATCCCCTCTGTCACCATACCAGCCAACAGCACTTGCTATCATCAGACATTCTGGTTTATTTTCTAAAGAAGAAATTGCATCCGCAAGTAATTTTGTGCTGTTTACACGACTATCTCGAATCATCTGTTTTCTGCGTTTATTCCATCGCTTGTCGCCTATTCCAACACCACCGAGATGAATGATTACATCAAATCCCTCGAGAATACTTGCATCGAGTTCTCCCTTATCGGGATACCATTCCAATTCCTGTGCACCAACTATTGCAGGTCGACGTACTAATCTCCAAACTTCGTGACCACCAGTGTCTAGAAACGCGACAAGTTGAGTGCCTATGCAACCAGAAGATCCAGCTATCAAGACCTTTTTTCTCGCTTGTTTTGCGAATTTGCCATGTTGTTGTAAATCACGTTGAAGACGAAGTTCTCTAGCCTTGAACATTCGAGTGATTCGACCTTTAACCAGAGCCCCTCCTAATATTGTGTCCGCGAGATTACCTAGTGGCCCAAATGGAACTTGGTAGCTTACTTCATCGGTTACGGTCGTTACACCATTTACCTCGTGGAGATTGTGGTCATGATGCCATCGCCAAAATGGTCCTTTGACCATTTTGTCTGCAAAATGATGGGGGGGGTCATATGCTGTGTGTTCAGCAACCCAGGTCATCTTCACTGGCCCCATAGGGAAACGAAAAATTCTCTGTGACCCTACTTCTAGGGTTTCATCTGCTCTAACTTCTTCGGCTACTTCCCAAGGAGGCATTAATCTTCGAAAAGAGCCTTCATGCTCGAACCAATCGAATGTGGTTTCAATATTAGATTCAACTACTGTATTGTGCTCATATTTGTACAACTTATTCCCCCCTCACTTTGGAATTGGAGCGTCTTCAGCCCAGCGAGCAAGATATCTCTCTAGGGGCAATTTTTTTCTTGTGTTCTTTGAAGACATGTAACGTACTTTACCAAAAATTGGCCTCTCTGGGCCCCATGCTCTATCATGTCTTCCCAGCACCCAGAAAATACCCGTGTATGAATTAGGATCTCTACCATCTAGAGCCCATCTGTCATTGATTTTAATCATCCATTCAGCGGCTTTTTCGGGATTTGGAGCCCACTCTAGAATTCTCTTACCCCAGAGCATTCTGAGGTAATTATCAATATGGCCACTCCGTACCAATTGTCTTTGCGCAGCGTTCCATATTTCATCGCTGGTTTCTGCATTCTCAATTTGTTCGAATGTATATTCTTCTCGAGGATCAGAAGAATGCAAATCTAGAGACACCTTAGCCCAATCTGGAATCGAATCTATTGACGCATGGTCTTCTCTGTAATGGGCGAAGTTGAATCCAAGTTCACGCCATGTGATAATTTGGTCTAGGAAGGCTTCGTGAGCTTCTGGTAAACCCCACCATCCACTTCTTGTTCCTCTCCCGGTATCCTCAATCGAAATTTTTGTTGGGTCCCATCCAGAACGGTTCAAAACCGCATTGACTACTTCAATTGATGATATATGTCCGAAGTGAAGCCAAGGTGAAAGGCCGCTACTTGCTGAGTCATCAGGGTTATTTCTTCCTGTGTCATATACCTCTAAGTCGTTCTTTAGGAATCTTTCGAGCCTGGCAATTGCTTCGTATCGTCCGCCTTGTTTGGAATTGACTGGAGGGACTTTATGGTCGATGTCTAGGGGAGCACAAGCTTCCTTGCCAATATCGCCAGCTTGGGCTACTCTCCACAACCATTCGTATGGCGTAATTGGACTATCGCACTCAGAGAATAACTTCTCTGTGTATGTGTCGGAAAGACGTAAATCAGCTTTGACATTTTTCATAGGATCGAAGGCAGGCAGTGTGGCCAAGGCGCTGATCAGGTTTCGCTGCATGTATTTTCTGAATGAATACGCGGTGGGGAATGCTCGATCAGCCCACCTCATTGGCAATATCCCGTTAGAGTCCACAGCATCCAAACGAACCCTGCAGAATTTTGCAGCCTGACGCATGACTTCTCTGGGCAAGTAGGTAGGGAAGTCATCTATCACTACAGAACTGGAATGAGAAGATAACTTTCGAAGTAAACCGTTTCCAGTTTGTTTGTGAGTCTCGACCCATGGAATGTAAGTCAGTCCATTTGACGAGAAGATGGCCTTGTTGTCAATGATGCCCTGTGAAAAGAAAGTAAGAATTCTATCACTCGACCAACGATGCCGAATTGAGACTGCTTCGACAATCAACAATGGCTTTGCTAATTTGGTGGCGAGATTTATCGAATACTCCAGTGCAGAGTTGTAATGATACCTTCTGGCTGCTGTCATCCAATAGAGAACGAAGTCACCATCTGGATTCACAGGCAGTTGGTTTAGACGATGAACACGAGCTTGACCGCTAGGCAAATCCTCGGAAATCTGCCGGTCCATCGAGATTTTACACTTACCTCGTCTATATAATCCAGTGTTTGTACACAATGCCCTACAAAAACAGTGTTTGATAAGGCAGAGCACCAACGTTGCAATTGAATGACGATACAAATAGACGATAATCAACCTCTCTCAATCGAGTCCGACTCATTCCTTCCTACAGAATATGGCAACTTCAGAATTAGGGTGTTTGTGGGCCCCGATGGAAAAGAACACACCACATTGTACACAGGGGATATTTCCAATCCAAAAAACACACCCCTCGTCAGGATACATTCCGAGTGCCTCACGGGAGATGCATTCGGATCTTTGAAGTGCGATTGTGGTCCTCAGTTAGAGTCCGCAATGCGCAGAATACAAGAAGAAGGGTGTGGAGCAATTGTTTACCTCCGCCAGGAAGGTAGAAACATCGGCCTTTATTCGAAAATACAGGCATACGCTTTGCAAGATCAAGGACATGACACGCTAGATGCGAACCTTCTGCTAGGCTTGCCAGCCGACGGTAGGACATACGACGTAGCTGCGGAAATGTTGAAGGATTTAGAAGTCAACACAGTACGTCTAATGACAAATAATCCGTTAAAGATAAACGGCCTGATTGAAAATGGAATACATGTCCAGAAACGGTTGGAGCACGTAGTCGGTATATCCAATTTCAACAGTGAATACCTTGCAACTAAAGGTGCCAGAATGGGGCACCTGTTAGACCTCGATTAGATTAAATCAAAACAAAGGACCCATGATACCATGCAGTCGCTAGTAGGTACAACCGCGCCAGACTTTTCTGCCCTAACAAGTGAAGGAGACGAGTTCAATCTTAGCGACTTGGACGGAAGTTGGAAAGTATTATTCTTCTACGCCGAAGATGGTTCTCCAACATGCAAGAGGGGTTGTCTTTCGTTCAAGGAGCAATACAACATTTTCAAGTCCCTCGAACCACCAGCCGAAATCATCGGAATAAGTCAAAATACCGTGGAAGAACACAAGGAATTCAAAGAGGATTTGGGGCTCCCATTCATCCTGATTTCTGATCCAGAAAGAAAAATTGCCGAGAGCTATGGAGTTCCTGTACATCTAGGAAAATTCCCCTCAAAATCATCCTTCGTGATTGGGCCGGATAACAAAATCCACTTTGTCTACGATTGGCTCTTTAGGCCTCGTCAACACGTAGCCAAGATTCTTCGCTCTCTAAGCAGTGTAACGAGTTGATTAGATGACTTGGGAACGACTACTAATGGACGCTGGCCTCTCAGAAAGAGAGGTGAATACTGTGATGGTTCTGTCTAGTACCCCAAACATGAAGGCAAGCGAAATAGCCAAAAAAATAGGCACCACCAGGCTAGACGCATACAATTCCTTGGAGAGGTTGCAAAGAATCGGAATTGTCACCTCAACCGCTGATCGTCCGATGAGATTCTCTAGCCCTTCAATAAACGAGGTAGTATCTCATTTAATTGAAATAAATAAGGAAAAACTTAGCCGAATGGAAGAAAGTTATGGAAATTTAATTTCAGGAAAAGAGACTTCTTCTTTTGAGCAGGAGAGAATTTCTGATGAGCCTAAATTCGCAGTACTCAAAGAAAGAGTCCACATCCTGAAGAGAGTAGAAAAAATGGCCGAAGATGCTGAAGAAAGCCTTACTTTGGTCTTGGGGAAATTTGGGATACTACAACTCTGCAGAAATCCTGCGCTTGCAGAAGTTAACTCTGCAGCTGAAAGAGGCATCGTAATCCGAGTTTTAGCCCAACTGGATAGGCGAACAACAAGATTCTATGGGGAATTGAACGACCTAATTGAGGTCAAACACTCAGATGACCTAGATGCTCAAGGTGCAGTGGTAGATTCATCAGAAGTCATACAATATCTGACTATGGAAGAAAATCCGGTTGGAAGAGGAAAAGAGGATGCTGCATTATTTGTTGAGTCAGAAACCTTCGCTGAATCTCAATTGAATTTAATCGATGCAATTTGGGAAGAGGCGATTCCTTTCGAGACCGCATCAAAGAGATTCACAGAAGAGAGGATTGTCGACCCTCTGAAATTAACCCTCGATAGTATGTCATTCCTTGAGAGAATTCGAGAGGTATTGGAAATTAATGACAATCTTCCGGAGACCGATACCCCATTCAATCCTGATGCATTCATGGCCTCTGGGTTAGAAGTTAGTGAAGCACGAAGGGCGCTCGAAACCGGGGGGATTCAGAGCCTGAATGCCTTCGGAATTGATCTGACTTCTTTGCTCCGACAAGTAGGAAATCGCATAGGCCAAGAATTAGCCTTTAGCCTAAAAGATATAGACGGAAATATCGAATTCCTAAATGAGATGATGGACTGGTGGGAATATGCAGGATTGGGGAAACTAAGTTACGATCTGGACCCCGAATTCCACATCAAAGTAGAACTTTCAAACAATACATCTGATTCTGAGAGTCTTCCACTCTGGGCACTCGATGATGGGATTATTGAAGGAGCACTGACTGAGAGATATACTCCAGAAAGTGGCGTCTTAGTTCATCGAGTTGAATCCAAGAATGAAGATGAATTCTGCAGATACAATTTGAATATTTCACAGTGACTTATCACGATTAGGTTTGACCTTTCCACAATCTCTACCTAATCGATAGGAAGTGGTTTTCGGACGCCAGAAAATCATTGAAAGCAAACCAAGAATTATTCCTCCAAAAACTAATCCCGGCCATCCTGTTTCGATATATCCTTCACTTGCGTTGAAGTAGGCCCAAACAAATGAAGGAATGATTCCAACAATCAAGGCGATTACTATTTCTTCCTTTAGTAGGCTCGCAGTATCTCGATTAGCAGGTATTCTCTGGGGGTCCTCCTCGAACTCTGATTCTCCTTCTCTTTTTACCAATCGTGCAAATTTTAGTTTCGTTGAACCTTTAGCCAACAATCTGGTGGTAGGTTTGCCTGAAGACCATTGTTTTGCAATGTGGAACGTCCAATCATCTATCAAATGAGGCCTTCCATCCAGTGCTTTACCCCGGTAATGTCCTTTACAACAATCAGAAAGTTTCTCGAGTTCTTGATCGCCAGTAATTGCCTCTCGATCTAGAGCCAATTTCCATTCTGATTCACTCGCCAAATCTGCTTTTTCGGATTGAATTATTTTGTCAACCTCTTCAATTCGAATAGGATGTTTAGCGATTGAATATCGATAGCTTATCTCAACCATGTGTTTTGGTCCGATTCCTCCAAACAAGATTGAGCGGTTATCACTTCCAATCTTGGTTCTCCCCGGAGCAACGGGGACCCATTCGACGGACATGCTCAATCCTCTGCTTCAATTTGGCCGGTTTGAATTGCCCATTGGGAAGCATAAACACTGTCATTTACGAGTAATTCTTCATGAGTACCACGTTCTACAATTGCTCCGTCAACCATAGAAATTATCTCGTCGGCGTTTCGTATAGTTGCCAATCGGTGAGCAACACCAATTGTGATTCTCTTCTTACCATTGGAACCATTTCCTCCACCGAATAGTGATTGTTGAATTCTCTTCTCCGTCTCTGCATCCAGAGCAGCGCTCGCCTCGTCAAGAATCAACACATCAGGATTCATGAGCAGAGCTCGGGCAAGGCTAATTCTTGCTCGTTGGCCCCCTGAGAGTCTGACTCCCCTGTCTCCTACCATTGTGTTCATTTCATTCTCCATTTCAGCAACAAATTCCCAAGCACCAGCAGTTTCTAATGCTATCTTTACATCTTCATCGCTAGCCTCGCGAGCATATGCAACGTTGTCTCTGATTGTTCCGAAGAATAGGAATGGGTCTTGACTGACAAAGCCTATTCGTGAACGAACAGAATGTATTGTGAAATCCGATATGTCTTGGCCATTGATTCTAACCTGGCCTGATTGTGGTTGGTAGAACTTTTCTGACAATTTCAGAATGGTCGATTTACCTGCCCCTGTATGGCCCATTATTCCTAAAAATCCTCCAGAATCAACTTTGAATGATACATCATTCAAGACATTGATTGAGGTGCCAGGATATGCAAATGTGACCGAGTCAAAAGAAATGGAAGATATTGGTTGAGTTAATTCCACGGCCTCTTCAGAATCAGAAATCGAGGGTTCCAGATCTATCAATGCGAATACCCTGCGTGAGGCTGCTTCGCCTCTTTGTAATTGATTTAGCAACATTCCTAGGATCCAAAGAGGCATTGTCATTCTGGTGGAAATTAAAAGAAAAGTGACAAATTGACCAACACTAATATCCCCTGAACTCATCAACCAACCTCCCGCAGAGACCAATAGACCAAAGGAAATACCTGCAACAATGTGGAAACCAGGAATAAACCTGTTTCTGATGAATGCTGCTTCAATTGCTTGATCTCTGTAATCTGCACTTTGACCATCTATTCTGTCCATTTCAAATCGGGTTGAATTGTAAGCCTGAACAACAGTTATTCCGGCGAGAACATTCTCAAGTATTGCTACGATTCCTCCTGTGCTCTCACGCTGTTTTCGATATTTTCTCTGAACCCTTGTTGAAAACCAAATTACCATTGGAACAATCAGAATAAAAGGGGTGAATAGTATCGCACATAGTGTTGGAGACATCCAAAATAAAATTGCAAAAGCGGTTAATAGGGTTGTAAATATTCTAATTATACTGGTGCTTGAGTCTGAAATTACGTCTTCTAATTGTGCCACATCAGCAGACAGTACTGACATTAAATTTCCAGTTTGTCTGGTTTCAAAGTAGGAGGCTTCCATGTTTAGCAACGATCGAGTCGCATCCATTCTGATGTCATGTTGGGCCATGTAAGCAATCGATTGCCACAACTGATTACTCAGTCCCTGAAAAATTGCTAACACAACAAAAGATAAGAGAATTAATGCACCAAATCCCAATTCAACTGAACTAATCGGACCTAGTGAGGGGAAGATATCGAGAGTGACAAAACTTTCAATTCTTGAATCAGTAAATTGGGGGTTGTCAGGATTGTAGTAATCCGCAGCCATCCCAATTGCAATGAATGGGATTAGGTCAAAGACCCTAGCACCCATATTGGATAAAAGTCCTCCTAATGCCCTTTGCCAATATCTTGTAACGTATGGGATGATTCTCCATATTTGGCGACCAATGACTTGAGATTCGTCCTGCTTATCGGACGAATCCCTTGCGATACCATCGGCCATAGCCTGTGTCATTATTTCAGCCCCTGCGCTGTGGCCTATGAATCCTTCAGTATCGTGCAGACCAAAGGTCTGCACGGCTATGTTGAGATATTTGGTGCGCTCGCCGGGATTTGAACCCGGGCAAAGAGGTTGGAAACCTCTTGTGCTACCCCTACACCACGAACGCGCAACCCGCCGAATGAGGACTAGTCTTTGACCGATTCGGTGCGATAACTTAGCCACAGAGGTCGCTGAATTTGAAAAAGGAGTGGCTTTTCGGCCACTTATGCTTCTAAGGCAGAGGCTCGGTATCGCGATATTATTCATCTTTTTACCAATTAATATTCCACTTTGGAAGATGATCTTTGAATTATCGGGAAATAGTCTGCCTTGGGGTGATTTACAACTATTCTTTGGATTCCTAATCCTATTTATTTCAGGAGGTATGTTGACATTTACTCCAGAATTAAAATCGCCTTTTGATAAAGCAAATTAGAAATCGAGGCCGTATAATTTGCTTGGCCACTCAGAATGTATTTTCAAGAGCAAATTTTCTACATCATTCGGGTCGTTTTCGACAAGGAGAGCAGAGCACAATTCGTCCGTTCTTTTGGGAATTGTTTTGGGCCCAAGAACAGCACCAGGTCGCCGGGGATCGTCTAGGAAGTCGGTCTCCATGCCCCATGGTGCTGAGGCATTTGCATGAGTTGACAGTAATCCCTCAACGCTACCTCGACCAACACTCACAGTGCAGGCTAATCCATGGGTGAAATTAGCAGATACATCAGGAGGGGCATAATGCCTAACGGTCTTCGAGAGAGGAATTCCTGACTGATTTGCCAATTGGGAAATTTCAGAGTAGGTTTGTTCACCAGCATCTTCGACGTGTAGTTGAATGGGTACTTTTGAAATTGCGGCTTCGGCCATAATATGGGATAGATTTTCATTTGCTTGAGTCCATCTTTCCTCGCTAACTTCGTAATGCGGCCTTCCAACTTCACCAAGGCAGTGTGCCTTTCCTTGCTCGATTAACTCTAGAGCTAGATCGACTGATTCTAGATGTAATTCGCTTGCTCTATCAATCCCCAACTCAGTTATTTGGCGCTCCCATGCAACAGGGTGAGGGCCGATTACTGCTCCGACTGTAATTGCAAATTTTTTCCTTACCTCTTCCGCCATCGAAATCGTTTCAGAATAGGCTCTACGATAGCCTTCTTTGTCGATGGGTAAGGGCCCACTAAACTCTGGTTTGTGAACTAACATTATTCCAGTCCCACCAACTCGAACAAATTCTTCAATCGCTGAAAGATATCGGTTCGAGCGATCTAGGTGGATATGTTGGTCGACGACTGGGCCTGTCCAGTGCCCGTCGACGATGAAACTCATGCCAATGCGCCTTCCTCATCTAACTGTTCGACCCAATGGCGAACTGCCATCTCGGCGACTCGTTTGGAGGATTGGCCAGTTACAACTCCATGGCCATTATTGAATACCAGAAGATTGCAGTTGTGTCTATTTGCGTCTATTCGGATACAACCGACTCTCTCATCCTTTTCTATATCTGCAAATCGGGCCGCAGCCAAGTCCAGTAAAACCGCTCGACCAAATGAGAAACTAACCAAGATATCTCCGGCTTCTGAGTGTAATCCTTCTTCAGACATTCCAAGACTGAGTAGCAGTTCTTGAATGACTAATCGGGCAACCTCCAATCGAGCGATTCCATGAACTAATACGCTACCCACCTCCTCTACTACGAAGGTTGCCCTAGGTTCCTTGTGACTAATCACCACCCATGGCCCAGACTTGATGCCGTTTGCAATTCTAACAGCATCATCATGATTTATTGGCTTACCTGGGATGAACCGGAATGTTTGAGTCTCAACATTGACTCTTATCCGTGTGTCTTCGTCCATATCTAGGCCTCCTTAGTTTGTATCGGTTGTATGGTTTCGGAATCCGGATAACCATCGAAGGCACTCAATAGTGAGGGCAGTCGTGGTTGATGGACCGGAACCATCAGGGATGGCCCTGTTATATCCGAGTCATCAACTCTGCCCTCTCTAAGGTCTGCAAGAGCACCCCTGATTCTCGAGACAATTCGAGATGACCGTTCGGAGATTAATTCGGCAGTAAGGCCTCTGTTTTCCTCTTGCCACCAAGTTGCGCTCGAGGCTGCTGCAGCACCTAATTCAGCATCTACACCCTTTCCTGCCTCGACAAGACTTGCTTTTGCACTTCGTAATTTTTTCCAACGCCTACCGATTGTAACGCTAGAAATCAGTGAAGACATAGATACCTGTTCATCAGCAGCACGAGTCATCCAATCTACCCATTCTTCATCCTCCATTGAAGGTTCTAATGCGTATACAGGTAAACCTCCACGAGCGTTATTTGCATGATGTAATAATCTCATAGGTTCAGGATCTGGAATTGTTGGGCCATCGACTTCGTATATTGTTAAGTCATCCAAAAGGCGACCGAGAACTGTGCCAGAAGCCATGGCTGCAGCGACATGTATTCCAGGGCTTTCTTGATCTTCCTTTTGCTCCTGAGGCCATCCATTAATTTCATCCTCGGATGCCAGCAAAGCTATTCCATCCCAGTGTTCCCTAGTTCGGAGTACATTTGGCATTCGGACGCAAGGTAAGTGTGGCCATAGCAGAATTCTGCCACCATCCGGGTCATCGAAAATCACCGGTTCCCAAACCAATTTACCTTCGCCCATAATCTCCCGAATCGTCTGCATGGCTTGACTTGAACGGTCGAATAATCGCTTTCAAAGCCTATCCTGCGGTGGTTGGATTGAAGGAGGGTGAGTGTGCGGAGGTATCTGAGAGAGATGGCTGAACCACGCTCCTCCGAACCCGTCGTGCTACTGAATGAAGTTTTTCCAGGAGATACAAATGCCCTAGATACGCTATTCGGCGGTCGCCTGATGTCAATAATGGACACAGCCGCTGGAATGGCGGCTAGCCAATTCGCTCACAATGAATTTGTGACCGTCTCGGTTGACGCATTGAAATTCAAGCGACCGGCTTACCAAGGCGATGTAATTAGAACAATAGCAAGGGTTGTCTGGACCAGCCGGAGGACCGTTGGGGTCTTGGTGAAATCATGCAGAATGACACGTTCCAATTGGGACCCTGAGGAGATTTGCTCTGGGTTCTTTTTCATGGTTGCAATCGATGACTCAATGCGACCAGTCGAGGTCCCGCAATTCACTGCAACTAGTGACGAGGAGAAAGACCTCTGGACTCAAGCACAGCGAGCAAGAGATGCTATGCGCTAATTCTACGGACTCACAAAATTGATTGTAAAGGGATAATCGTACATCTGTCCTGCCTTTAGGGCGTTATTCGCATTGACCGACCAAAGAAGATACATTATCCAATGTGCAAGCGCAGTAATGAATCCAAGACAGAGGATCATCAGTACAGTATGAACTAGTAGAGCCAATGAAAAGGTGATAGATGCATTGAGAGATTGTGCGAGATGATGTTTCAAGATGGGGTCTTCATTTTTGTTGGTCGAATAGAGAACCAGTGGGATAATCCAACACAAACCAGGAGTTACAATATTTAGCAAAGAGCCGCAGAGATGTGATGCGGTTCCATTTCCTATATCTCCGCCAGAATTGGCTGCTTGATTTAGAACCACTACCCTTGGTCGCTCTCCTTCCATAATTATCCACTCTTGATATTTCATATGAAACCATTCTCGATAATTTCTACCCGTCGATTTGATGACTATATCTCCGCCCGCGCAATCCATGCCGGTGCTGAATGTCGCCTTTGTAGGCAGTGAAGAACTCGCCAGATCCTTAGCGAAGTCTAACGATGTTCGAGATATTGAATCGTATGTGTACAAAGAACAGCGAGAGGATGAAACCTATGTTCTTTCTTTACTTCGCCCACTAAGGCATCCAGAGAGACTTAGACCTCTATTATCTGTTCTCAATGTTGCCGAGGTTGGTATTGTAGAAATAACAAATGTCGATGCGGCGTTAGGCGAGATTTTGGTGTCTTTTGGCGCAGCGGGAATAGAAAGAGGGATTGCTATCATCAATCCTTCTGAGGGACAATGGGTAGATTCAGAACAAGTCAATATGATTCTATCACAGGCTGGTCTGGAGACTTGGAAGTTGTATGAATCAGTCCCTGATTCACATGATATCAGAGAAGAATTGTATCAGCATATGCTTGCGGTTGGAGGGAAAAATAACTCCACAAAAATGGTATTGCCTGTTGACCAACATTTCAATGTCAAAGGAGTGGGATTAGTTGCAATTGGTTATGTTCAATCAGGCACAGTAAACAAACACGATGAAGTTGTAATTTTGCCAGCAAACGAAACCGGTGTGGTTAGATCTCTACAAGTAATGGATGATGATGTTGATTCGGCTATTGCAGGTGATCGTGTTGGAGTTGCGTTGAGGAACCTAAGAGAGGAGGCACTACACCGTGGATGCATGATTGTTCATCCTGAATCACAGGCACTAAATCGCCATGATAATTCAAAAATAAAAATCAAAAATGCGCCATTCCAAAAGAGGAAATTAACAACTGAAGATGTAATCCATGCCGCAGTTGATTTGCAATTCGTTGTAGGCAGAATAAAGCAAGTTGATGGAGAAATAATTTCTGTTGAATGGGAGAGTCCTCTCTGGATTAGAGCCGAAGGCTCGACAGAAATATTGATTACACAACTCGACGCTATGCCGATGAGAATTATTGGTAGAGTGGAAACTATCGAACAAGCCTAGTTTCGTTTTTTCGAGCCCCAAACACGGGGCTCTCGGCGCTCGTCTCACGCGCACGCAAGGCGCCTCTAACACTGCTCACCTTCCCGAGCAGTTATAGCCTCGAGGAGGCGCTCGGTTAAGCGGGATGTACTCAGCCGGGCGTAATGCCCGACTGGATGAAGGAGATTCGGAACTATTCGACAACCTCAATCTAGTCGGCATAAGTGGGAGATTTTGCGGAATCCTCACAGAGCGACAGCTAACCTTTGAGGACTACTCAGGATATGGAATCAGAATCAATCTCTCCAACATCTCAACTTTAAGAAATATCAACTTAGCAAAATTACCGAATAGTTTCCTAACCATCGGAACTGTTGGGGTCTGGGTAGGTGCAACAATAATCACTCCTCCAATTGGTTGGGCAGTAGCAGCAACAGGTGCGCTTTCGGTGTTTGGCTATCTTAAATTGAAGAATCCTGTATTGTCAATCGAGACTAATGCCGGAGACAAATACCTCGTCACAGGGACACAGTCAGAATTACTTCGATTGTGTATGATGGTCGACCGTGTTATGCATGGTTGTACAATCGAAGAAGCAAAGGCAGGTCTACAACAATTGGAAGAAGAGAGAGAACGATTGCTTGCACAAAACCAGCCAAAGGCTCTTCTCAACGCACCAGACACCATAGATAATTCTGAATCGAACATTATTGAGGCTGAACCAGTACCTATGATTTCCCACTCTAATGGATTAACTACCTCAATACCAACGGCTTCTGTTGCCGCTCAACCTTCGTTTTCACAACCTGTTTCACAGGAGGGTGGAATTTTTGCTTCCCTAGATGCCTTAGATCCAACACCTGCTACAGCCACAAATTATCCGACTACATCTACAGATTCTCGCTCCGCTTACGAGAGGGCTTGGGGTCGTGAAGAACCACCTGAATGGTATCACGAAAAAGATCCATCACAGGAGGATAGACTTGACGAGGCTTTCTCAGATGCTATGGGTTCAATGTTTGGAGAAGGCGGGCTATTCGGAGTTAATTCACCTGCGAGCAATCCTAACCCTACGAATTATGAAAATTCTGAACCAAGTATGGATTTCTCTCTCTTCGATGATGCCCCTGCAACTCCTGCTCCGGCAACAACAGGCATCACGACTCCGGCCTCATATTCACCACCGACAACACCTAATTCAGATAGGCCAGTATCAAGTTCACAGATGATTAGATCAGCACAATCGCGTCACGGCCAATCTGAAGCAAACAGTTCTCCGACATGGAGTCTTCCAAGTCCAACACAAAATGCTGTACGTGAGGAGTGTAAGCCAGGATTAGTAAAGACGGCAAAGGCACGTTCTGCTTGGCATACCGAGAACCAAAGTCAAGCATTATCAATCCCAAATACCAACCCCGAAAACTTCGAGGAGGAATTCCCTGCAGTGTCAAAGCTGGCCAATAGTATGACCAATGGTCGGGTTCGAAGTTCGGCAGGTAAGCCAAGAAAACAAAATTGGATTGCTTCGTTACTTTCTCCTCCGCAGCCAAGAAGGCAATATGCCGATGTATATGGCGATGAGGATGGTGAGGCTTATACTGGAGAAGCGAGATTTAGGTCTAGCCAACTTCTCAGGTTGCGCTCTGATCAAGACCACCAAGCCGATGTAGCCTCAAGGGCTAGGGAAATGACATCCACTAACAGCCCTTCATCAGCCAGAGACGCGCTAGACAATGTCGTGGCACGGGTTGCTTCTGGAGAAGAGAGAGAATCAACCAATAAATCAGTTAGCGAGCAATTACGATTTTCTCAACTTCGTCCGACCACACAGAAAGGCGATAGACGATTACCAGGTATTCGCCAATTGAAGTGATTACTCACTTTATTCCGGCTATTCTTCGATACCTATCTACACGTGCGTGATAGATACCACGGTCGATCGATGAGATTCCAGAAATTCCTAGTCCACCCAAAGTGAAAGAAGAAGTTACGGTTGCATGAACGAGTGCATTTCTGATTGCTTCAATATCAGTCAAAACACCCTGCCTTCCAACCAAATATGCAATTAGCGTGCCAGCAAATGAATCACCGCAACCTGTGGGGTCGACAATCTCATCAGTTGGATATGCTGGTAATGACAGTGTACCCGCAGGAAGCATTGCAAGAACACCACCGCTTCCACGCTTTGCGATTAAACAACGAGGACCTGGCCCGGCGGCGGAACCGCCGTGTAGAGCCTCACCTGAGATTATTGATTTCATTGCGCGGGGTAGAATATCATCCCCAGCTATAGCGCATACTTCCTGTTCGTTAATCACTACGATGTCGACCTTACGCATGGCTTCGCTCAATGTCTCAAATTCAGTCTCAATCCATAGCATGAAAGTATCTAATACGGTCAATTGAGCACCAGGACATTGATCCAAAACCGCAACCTGAGTAGAAGGATGGGTACTAGCACAAAAGAGAACTTCTGGGTTCGTCCAAACCTCTGGTAAAATTGGATTGAAATCCCCTAGAACATTTACTTCTGTTGCTAATGTTTCGACAGATTCCATGGCACCTTCATACTTACCAGACCACCGGAATGTATCTCCCTCAGCACGTACAACTCCCGCTAAATTCAATCCCGCTTTCTCCAAAATCATTTGATCATAGACTGCAAAATCATCTCCGACGACACCTACAAGACCAACTTTGGTTGGCTGTTCATCATGTGTTCGAAGATGAAAAGATGCTGCGAGGCCAGAATACACTGCCGCGCCACCAAGAAGGTCTGACCCATTACCAGCAGGGGTTTGTATGTCATCATAACCGATTGAGCCAACGATTACCATGTCCATAATATCACTTCAATTCAACAAGTCTGGGTGTTCTTCAAGATACCTTATTGTCACTTCTCTATTTCGGAAGTCTTCCTCTGATAGAATCGCTCTATGTAATGGAATAAGGGTTTCAACACCCAAAATCATAGTCTCCGCAAGGGCGGCATCTAGTCTTCTAATCGCCTCTTGTCTATCTCTTCCCCAAACAATCAGTTTAGCGAGTAAGGAATCGAAAGATGGAGGCATATCGTAGCCTGTGTGAGCATGAGTATCCACCCTAACGCCTGGACCTGCAGGCCAATGGCATTCCCAAAGTCGGCCAGGTGATGGTTCCAAGGTTCTCGGGTCCTCAGCATTTATTCGAGCCTGAATAGCATGGCCTGAAATCTCAATATCATCCTGAGAAAACGGTAGGTTATCTCCTGAAGCGACTCTGATTCCAAGAGAAACTAGGTCGTGTCCAGTTATCATCTCAGTAACCGTGTGCTCAACTTGAACTCGAGGATTAACTTCGAGGAAGTAGAATTCCCCGTGCGAATCCCTGAGGAATTCGAACGTTGCCAGTCCTTTGTAACCGACAGCCTTGGCTCCTGCTACAACGCGTCCGCCTATATCGGCTCTAACTTCTTCAGAGAGCCAGGGGCCTTCTTCCAAGATTTTTTGGTGACGGCGTTGAATGGAACAGAATCTCTCGCCGAAATGGATAGCATCTTCTCCATCTCCAAGGACTTGAAATTCTACATGTTGAGCGCCTTCGATGAATTTCTCTAGGAAGACTCTGTCATCACCAAAGGCAGAAAGGGCTCGGCCTTGGCATAGATTTAGCGCAGATTCAAATTCCTCGGCAGATTCTACCACTTGCATGCCTATTCCACCACCACCTGCGGCTGCCTTGATAATTACAGGGAAGCCGATATCATCGGCAATCGCTGCGGCTTCCGACGGATTGGAAACAGGCCCAGGTGAACCTTTGGCAATCGGTAAGCCAGCCTTGGACATAGTTTCTCTAGCGGTAATTTTGTCACCGAGGATTCTCAATACCTCTGGACTGGGGCCGATGAATGTAATTCCCTCCTCAGCTAACCTTTCAGCGAAAATAGGATTCTCTGCAAGGAATCCATACCCCGGATGAACAGCATCGGCACCGACTTCTTTAGCGGCGGCGACAATGGCCTCAATGTCCAAGTAGGATGCTAAAGGATCATCACGGGCTATGTGAATTGCCTCATCAGCTAACCTTACCGGGGTTGTTAACCGATCTTCACGACCATGAATCATTACCGCCTCGATTCCTAATGTCCTCAGAGAACGCAAAATTCGCAGGGCTATCTCGCCTCGATTGGCAATCAGCACCCTGCGGAACATCAAACCTCGCTGTAGGTTGAATCCTATGTATAGTTCGGCGACCGCCATAGGCGGCCGGGAAGAACAAATGCTGCCAATCAATAGACGTCGCGTAGGTATCTCTTGTCGGTCTTCATCATACCAACCTCGACGAATTCCTTGGCCTCTTCAGGGGACATACCACCATGTTCTGCACAGATTTCAATAAGAGTTGAGTGTACATCCTTAGCCATGTAATTCTTGTCTCCACAGACATAGAAATAGGCTCCACCATCAATCCAATTCCAGATTTCTTCACCATGCTTTGCCATCAAATGTTGAACGTATACCTTCTCATCTCCGGCCCGACTCCATGCTAAGTCATGGTGATCAAGAACTCCTCGTTCTTTCCAGTCTTCCATTTCATCTCGGTAGTAGTATTCTCCTTCCTCAGTCCAGTCACCAAAGAATAGCCAATTGCGACCTTTGTCACCATTCAGATCACGCTGTTGAAGGTAAGCTCGGAAAGGAGCAATTCCTGTTCCTGGGCCGACCATTATGCAATCTGTGTTGCCATCTTCTGGTAGAATGAAAGAACGTGTGGGGGACATGAATACACCAATTTCTGTGTCTTCGACATCACACCTGTCAGCCAAAAATCCTGTGCAGAGACCGGTCCTATCACGTTCGTGGTGAGAATATCGTACGATTCCCACGGTCAAATGAACTGTTCCAGGCTCATGGTCTGGGCTACTCGCGATAGAGTATAGACGTGGCTTCAATCGATCCATTCCATCCACAAATTGTTGCGCTGTAAATCCAAAGTGGCCGAAATCATCCATAGCATCGATGTAATCGCGAGACCAAATGTAGTCTTCCATCGCATCTGCATTGTCAGTAAGATCTCTCCATAGAGCCTCAGCGGGGTCACAGGCAGCGCCAATTTCTTCGTATCCCTGTGGAACATCTTCGCCTTCTCCTGAGCCGGACCAATCTACCAACAGAGTTCCGTCCTCCGTTGAAACTCGATGCCTGCGAGTGATTGTTATCTCCACTGGTTCGTCACCACCCATTCTACTACCGAGATTCTGAATCCATTTCTTTGAGATTCTGTGAATCTCTAAATGGTCGGTCAGTGCTTCCTTCAAGGTTGCCTCTCCAAGGTGGGTTTCAACCAATTCATCTCCACTGAAGTTGGCTGTTGAAAGTAGTCTCTCGACTAATTCAGGTGGGCATCTAGGAATCACACCCAGCGCATCTCCCGCCTTGTATTCGAGTCCGGAATTCCCCAAATCGAATACTATGTGACGGGTTTCTTTTCTCGAACCTTCGCCATTGAGGACGTAATTTTCCGTTAACTTAGAGGTATACGGATTCTTTGCACTCCAATCGGACATTGCACTCACCAGCATACCGCCGAGCGAAAGTCCGTTTATCAAAACAAGGGGCAAAAGGTTCGCCCGCTTAGCGGGCGTCAAGACCCGAATGGCTCAAGTCATAGACGTCACATGGAGAGTCATGCCTCGCGTGCAGTTCCTCGGCACAGGGAACGCATTTTCACCTCAAGGGAGAATGCACGCGCTAGTTTTAATCGATGGCAAAATACTGGTAGATACTCCTCCAACATTACTACCACAATTACGACGTGCGGGTGTTTCAAGCGACGAAGTTGACCATCTATTGTTTACACATTGGCATGCAGATCATATGTTCGGGTTCCCATTCTTCATCCTAGAAAGAAAGGTAGTTTCCAACGCTGAAAATTCTCTGAATGTCTATCTTAGACCGAAGGGGAGAGAGATTCTTTCGAACCTCAGTCATGTTGGGTTTCCAGGAAGCTTGAATGAAGTTCTAAATGACGACATTAAATGGGTAGAAAACGAATCTGGAGAATTACAAAATTCGGAATGGAGTTATGAGAGGTTTCGAGTAACACACACTCCCGAAACCGACCCGCATGGCTACTTAATGACTCATAAGAGTGGATTCAAACTACTACATTGCGGCGACTCTGGGCCTTGTCAAGAGATTGAAGATCGTGCAGCAGCAGCTGATGTAATCCTGATTGAAATGGGGGTGCCAGATTTCGTAAACAGTCCTAATCATCACAATCCGAGTCAAGTCAACTCACTGGCTGAACGGCATCCGAATGCAACAATTCTAGTAACTCATAACTACTCCAACGCTGTCCAACACGCAGGTGGTTTTCCGAGACCTGAATTGAAGCCTGAAATCATCCAACTTGAGGATGGAGACGAATTGGTGATTGAAGAGAATGGCGATTATTTTCATGTTAGAAAATAAATGATAAAAATAACTTGTATAAATAAGTACAAATTGTAGAGAGAATGGAAATAGAATAAATTTGAGCAAAAAAGTAGTTCGATAAAACAAACTCCCGGAGATAAATTCAATTACGCTAGCGACAATTACAAAATACTGCTTTTTTTTTGGTGAAAAAAGTAAAGCGAATGAGGCATTGAATCTAATTAATTCCAGAAATCATTGTTATTTTTAAGGAAAATATGTTAGGCGGAAGAATATCTCATTAACATTTTACTTACTATCATAATGAGGCATTTCTTCCCCATAGGTCCGGCAACTTTCATTACCACTAACGCCCTCGTGAAGAATCCGCGTTTGCTTCCGATGACTCCCGACATAGGACGAATTAGTAAACTTGGTATGATAAACGGTTGCGTGTTAAAAAATGGAAGGAAATATTTTCGAAAAGATATTAGGGCAAGATTCCCTATTTCTGGATAGGAAAGCCTTCGACCACGCTTTCGAACCTACTACATTACCTCACAGAGACCGTGAAGTCGAAGCGCTTGTGAGAAATTTAGTCGATGCCCTCAACGGCCACATACCATCCAATATGCTCCTCTATGGTGTCCCAGGATCAGGAAAGACTGTGGTTACGAGATTCGTTCTAGGTCAACTCAGAGAAAAGGGAAGTGAAATGGGGCAACCTGTGAGGACCTACGAAATCAATTGTAGGCAGGTTGATACTCGCTACAGAGTCGTTCAGACTTTGGCGACAAAATTATCTCAGCGTGGAGATGTACCAATTCCATTTACTGGATGGCCCACTGACAGAGTGCTAGAATCTCTAGTCGAAAGAATGGATCGTGCTGGAGGCGTTCACATTATCGTACTCGATGAAATCGACAATTTAGTCGAACGCGCAGGGGATAATCTGCTCTACAATTTAACTAACCTCAATACAATTCTGAAACGCTCACGATGTTGTATAATAGGAATCAGTAACGATTTGCACTTTACGCAATTACTCGACCCGAGAGTATCCGGCAGACTCGGTCAAGAGGATTTGATTTTCCACCCATATGGGGCATCCGAGATTACGGATATTCTAACCGAGAGAGCCAAGACTGGTCTGAGGGAAGAAGTTCTAGAACAAGGTGTTGTACAACTTTGCGCCGCCCTGGCTGCACAGGAACACGGAGATGCTCGTCGAGCTCTGGACCTATTACGGATTTCAGTGCAAAAGGCAGAACAACGCTCTCAGACAAAGGTCGACCCGCGACATGTAAGGCTCGCACAATCTCAACTGGAGCACGACCAAGTAACTCCGGTATTGCAAACTCTTCCACTTCATCAGAAGTTGGTACTCTTCTCAATTAGAATAAACGAGGACAATGGACTTCGTAACATCTCTACTGGTGAAGTATACAGAACCTATTCAGATGCCTGTCTGAATGTTAATGTCGAACCGTTAACCCCAAGGAGAATTTCCACCTTGCTAAATGAATTGGATACCCTTGGTATGATTATGGCTCGAAACGTCAGCAAAGGAAGAGGTGGCCGAAGCAAGCAGGTCAACTCTGCGATCCCAAAGACAGTCGATGCAATAACCACGATGAGTGATGCTGACCCACTAATCACAGAAGCCGCTCGTTGTCGCTACCGATTGCAGAGCCATTTGTGAGAAAATACACAATTGGATAGTTTTCTCGACCCATTCTGCTACAATTATCGAGGCCCTTAAGGGCCTCAACGGTTAAACCAAGTTCTAAGGTCGCCGAATCCGATGTCGCTCTCTAACAACGACTGGTACTCGGCGCTTACCAGCCCAAGTAGAACCGCTTCTACAGTTATGCTACTGCTAGGCGGATGGGTACTGTTACTGACAATTGTTAACGTTGTAGTTGGCGCATATTCTCCAGGATTCAAGGCACTATGGCTTGGATTCCTCAGTAATGGATCTCTGGGTGACGTATACACCGACCATGATGGAATATCAGTTGTAGTCGACGATATTGCATTCGGTATTCTTGGAGTTGTCTTGGTTGCTGTAGGTCATTTAGGCATGAATAAGGCCGTAGAAGGCGGTACAATATCAGCAATCAAGGGTTTACCAAACTGTATGTCTGGACTGTTTTCCGGTGAACACGGGATAAGAAAGACTGTTGCGGATTGGATGATTGTCTTTGCAATAATCTTCTACCTTGCCTGGTCTGCACAAAACAATACCTGGGTTGACCCTGGTGTATTCGCTGTCAGCGTGATTCCGTTCATGTTCGGTTTCGGCCTGAATATTTTGGATAAGGCCGAATCTTGAAAGTCTTTTCAATCTCTATCCATTGCTGCTATAAGTTCTCTACAGCGTGATTTGGAATCAAAGCCAGTCCATCGGAGAACAACTCCACGGTTTGGCTGACCATATAGAACAACAGCACCCAAGGGAGCCATTGGGTGGAGAAGTAAGGGTGCAAGATCTTCTTCACCATCTACATCGATTATTGTCGTCTTGTTTTCTTTACTCCAAGCTTCTATCGCCCCTTTGCAAGCATGATACAATTCAGCAGTTAATTGACCGGCAGGATTCTTACAGGTGAGATTCTCACTGTATAGAGAAGAATCGATTGTAGATGCCCCTTCCCATTCCTGTCGCTTGGTCTTACCATCGATTAATGCAATGTCTGCTGGGCTACCAAAATCTTGCAAGGCTTTGACAGTGACATCACCAACTGCGATGATTGGGCCATGGCTACCAGAGGTTTCTTCTAGAACAGCGCGGATTGCCACACTCGTATCGTCCTCTGGCCCCTCAAATAATTGACCAAATGGATCTTTTAGATTAGATTCGACCTCTTTTGTCAGGATTAAATCGGCTTTGCCAATATCCTCTGGAAGGTAGGGTTGGCCATCTCTGTCAATCTCACCTTTGCGTATTCTTGAACTAGAGATTGGTTTACCATTATGCCCCATTACATGTTCGACGTTTAAAATTTCAAGACTACCCAAACCATTACTCTGACGCATCTGATTAATTCGCTTGCAGCCGGCTAATGTTTCTGGTGTGCACAATATCGCGGATGCATTCTCGTGCAATGGTGCAGGTCCGTCTTCGTCTTCCAGTAGATGGATGGATATTCTAGATGATTCTTCACCAATAGATTCCACAAATTGTTTTGACCTTTCAGACCATGATTGGATTCGTGAGTCTTTTGCCTGAGCAATTTGATCGCTGGTTAACCATACCTCAAGCCTTTGACACTTTGAAAGGCCGTAATCAATCAATTCTCGATGCCCGGCATGGAAGCGGTCGAAAGTGCCGCCAACCAATCCTAGGGAGTGCATCATTAACCACCCAGTGTGTGAAGCCTTGAGGCCTTTGGAAAAAGTGTGTGCCCCGGGGCGTAACGGTGACTTTCATCGCAATGCTCGGGCACCTGACCCACCCCGGGACGTCTGTTGGACTGTGGGGTTGTCCCGTAAGTCATTCCGGTCTCTTCCGTT
Organism: Candidatus Thalassarchaeaceae archaeon; assembly: GCA_023268715.1. Taxonomy (GTDB): domain Archaea; phylum Thermoplasmatota; class Poseidoniia; order Poseidoniales; family Thalassarchaeaceae; genus MGIIb-O1. The sequence continues at coordinate 135,312 of JALRLV010000002.1, read as the reverse complement.
CTCGGTCGTCCGGGGACCCATCACAATCCGACCGCATGTTTTGCCCCGACGATCATTCCCCAGCAGTGGGTCACGTCGGTCTTCGACATACGGCAAATCCCGTTCCGTGGTACCATGATTCATCCTACTAACTCCGGCGTGGGGCTTTCGTCGGCATGGTGTTGCCGGTCGGGCGTCAATGGGTTATGGGGTCCCTTGATGAACCCCTCGGATAGAAATAAGAAGAAAAAGTCGCTAAAATCACTAATTTTTGACATTTAATTTTATTTCGATCATAATTGACTTTGGTCACCAGACAATCCCTCATGGTAGCCTGAAGTTCGAAGTATGATTCTCTCTGCGATTTGTGAATCACCTTGCATTGCTACCTCATTGCTAATTGGTGGCCATTTCTCTATTGGTTGGGCCAACCAACCTACCATTGGGTGAGTCCTACCAGTACTGGGTGAACTTCCTTCAAGAACCGTATCTAGGGATTCCATCAGGTCAAGAAGTGGCGCGGCACTTTCTGGTAAAGTTCCTCGTTCGCTCCTTGACCTTAGTCTTCTAGCAAGCGAGTTGCGAATTTCAGGACTACAACCGGGATGATACCTATCCTCTAACCCAGGTGCAGTACTAGGCTCTCCCTTTGGCCTCAGGATCGCAGCACTCCAGGGTATTGGATTATCTAACAACCAATCCAAAGAAGAGTCCTCGGATAGAAGATTGGTCAATAGTTCAGGGGCCAATATTGCCCACCAGTCTAATGGCAAATTGGCAATTATTGCCTCCAAGTCTTCTATCTGAAGTTGTTTGGAGTCACGAATTCTTTCAACCAATAAAGACCAAATCTTGAGGTCGTGGTCAATCGGGAACTCGTTGGCCCTTCTGAGGATTCCTTGTAACACTGGACCATAATTTGCCACATCTAAGTGTTGGCTCTTGTAAATCCAATCAACGGATTGAAGTGCGGCTAAAGAGTTACTAGGTGGATGGACGAGCCAAGCCTCCAAAGCCCATTGAATTAGATCCTCTTGCATATCTTCGGGTAACCAGGCAGCATTGCTGAGAAGTTGGGCTGCAACCCAAGATGCCCCCGAAGATGCATTTGCTGGATCCGTGGCTGGTCGGGTACGAAGGCCTATTTCGTCATCATTGTGCAAAAGTAAGCGAAGTTTCTCAGCAAAAATTTCTAGCACCCTCGGAGGAGCTTCGTCGGCAACTTCTGCAAGTCTTTCAAGAGGCAAATATTCCAAATCGAGCAAGGCAATCCACTCAGATTCAAGCCTAGAACGTAATCTTTGCCAGCGATGCCAGCGTGTCTTTGGGGGAGATGCTATCCAAGCGGCTATTGGATAACTTGCCTCCATCATGTTTGACCAGTCTTCATTTCCTTCAGGGAACTGTGCGATCGCTGAACCAATCATTGATGAGTCGACTAAATTGCCAGAAATTTCTTCATTATCTAAACCTAAGATTGCCCATGGGGAAGGCGCAACCTCATCATCCTCAGTTACTTCTGGTGCTGTCGGTACGGGATCTACCAATCGCAACGGCATATCTCTACCGCCAAGAGTGCGAAGTCGGAGCCAAGGAAGAGGTCTTAGTGGATCAACAATAAGTTGATCAAAAATTTCTAGCGGTTGGCGTGGTTGAGATGAAAGTGTTAATCTCAAGTTAGGATGAGAAATCACAGCACTAAGGACATCATCTGGAATTGTATCGGGGATTTCTAAAACCAATGGGGGTCGATTCTGTTCCGACACTGCCCATTCAATTAACGAGGTTGTAGCCGTAGCCGCTAAACCACGGGTATCAAATAATCTCAATCCGTTTTCTTCTGAGGAAAAAGTAGCATCCTTCCAATCCTTCCTAAAGCGCCTCCATGTAGATTCTTCAGTCCTCACTCTCCTTGTTGAAGTCAAGCGTTCTCTCAAACTATTCAGCCTTCGTCGCCTTTCTGAAGGAGTCAATCGAGGATGGGCTCGAGTTATCCATGAATCTAAACAGGAAATTGGAAAATTCTGGCCAACAGTGTCTAATCCCCCTAAATCCGCGATTACTAGTGCATTAGCTCTTGCAGTTCGTAGTAGCATGCTCTTTGGTAACCTTTCTTCCATAACTGCAGATACCGGATCTTTTGGTCGAATATCTGGGGATTGATTATGGCAATTACCCAGAACCCATGCCCCTCGGTGGTGGCTGGCTTCTGGTAGGGGTGGGTCTGGACGACGTGATGGAGAATCAAACCAGAGTCCCGGGGCCAATGCTACCGGCCTATCTGAATCGACTAAACGTACTCTTACAATTCCAAGTGTGTGATTTTCTCCTATATAGGAAGAAATAGTTTCAGGGTTATGGCTCGAAGGTGGGTTCGGTAGCATTTCCATATTGTTCAGATTAAACCACCTTGGAGCTCTTTCTCTCAATACCGCCCAAGTCCACGAGACCCCTTCGTTTCCTGTGGAGTCACCTTCTATGCCGGAGCCTCTTGAAGGACGATCGGGGATAAGAACAAGCGGAGTGTCTATTGGGGCAAGTAGCCCTAAGAGAATATTTGCCCCATCTCTGGCAAGCAAGCAATATTTGTTGGAAGGAGAGGGTAATGGTAGCGCCTCAATCGCCCTCGCCAACTCATCAGAACGTATTGCTTCCCAACCAGACTGTGTAAGGTGTAGTCGTGCGCCACGTGCACCGGCGACTTGGTCGCTGGAGACCAGTCCGTCGTTTCTCATTCGTCTAAGCTCAGCAGAAGCGTGAGGAATTCTCAATCCCGTATCACGAGCCAGGATACTCACCGTTGTGCCCCCATCGGTTAATCGATCTAGTAATCGACGACGGTGGGCACTACGAATTCTCTTGAGAGTAAACGAATCGGATGAAGAATCGGCGATTTGCAGTTCATCCGACACTAATTGCCCTCTCCTAATTCAATTAGTTCGACTGTCCTACTTAAATTATACTTTTTAGTTACATTTTATTACACATTTCTTATGGAAAAATTAACAGTTTCATTTCTGCACCGACTTTGCTTGTGAAATCTGACCCCTTCTGTGCAACTATTTGTAACGAAGTGAGCCTGTAAGGTGCAGAACTGTTATATCAACGTCTGCCGTCCTGTCGGTAACGGACTCGATATGCGGTGCGTTTGACTCGGAGGAATAGGAAGAAATGGACTCGCAGAACTTGCGTGAACTGATTCAAAAATACCTCCATGAGCGGCCGCGAAATACAATCGAGATATCTGCTTGGCTAGCTAACCACATAGATTCTGCAAACAGCCCCTCTGACATAACGAGCATACTAGAATCGGATGATCAAATCACCCGAATAGGCACTGTTCGAAAGAGCGACATGAGAAGAGCCGAATCGCTTGTCTCGGAATGGGCATCGAATGGCTGGGTCGAACATCACGAGAAATAAGAGTCCGAACAAAACAAGGAGAGATAATAATGCGCACAACAAGACTAAGACAGAAAATTAAGAAATTCCTAAACGACCGAGGAGAGGCAAATACCACAGAAATCCTCGAACACGTGAACTCGACAATGAGACATGGAACAACCCCTCAACAATTAGGTAACGTTCTCTCGAAGGACAAGGACATACTCAAGGTATCAACAACAAAGCGTGGCGGCGCACTCTCCGGTCGCTACGAAATCTGTGTATGGACATTGAGACCTGGGGTCCTAGACGGCGAGAATTGAAACTCAAGTCTTTACCACTAAGCTTCTAATTCTGCAGACCATTCACCACTACGGGCTAGACTATTCATTGCCGCTCGATGAGCAAACGCATTCTGACTCTCTTCATTTGAACCACTTGCCCATGTTTGCAAAGCATGTGCCAGTAGTGCCCTACCGTAAGAGTAGGATAATTGCCATGGGTGTTCGGCAGACATACTATTCATCAAATTGAGATGTGCTGTTGCATCCTCATCCGACTGACCTCCTGAAAGAAATACAATTCCGGGAAGTTCATGTGGTACGTGAGCTGTTAGGCAATCCACAGTCATCTGCGCTGCTTTCTCACGGGTTCCTTTGTCTTCGCAGGATTTACCGGGTAAGACCATGTTCGGTTTGAGTAAAGCCCCAGGGATATGAACACCCTGAATTTTACACTCTGCAAATGTGGCGTCGAGAATTCTTGCCGTGACTTCGAAGCAAGTTTGTGAATCGTGATCGCCGTCCATCAAGACTTCCGGCTCGATGATTGGAACCAAACCCTGTTCTTGGCAGATGGCTGCGTATCTTGCAAGAGCATGGGCATTAGTGGAAATATTCGCATCGCTAGGCATTCCATCTCCAATTCTTATAACTGCTCGCCATTTTGCAAATCTAGCGCCCAACTCGAAGTATTCCATGCACCTTTCTCGTAGTCCGTCCAATCCTTCTGTGACCTTTTCACCAGAATGATGAGCCAATTCCTTAGCTCCTGTATCTACTTTTATTCCCGGGTGAACTCCTCTACTTGCGAGATATTCTGGGATTGGTGTACCGTCGTCCATAGTTTGACGAATTGTCTCATCAAAGAGAATAACACCACTAATCGCAGATTCATAATCTGGTGTAGCGAATATGTTTGAACGGTATGCGCGACGAGTTTCTGGAGAGGGTTCTACCCCCACTGCCTCTAGTCTGTTTGACATTGTTCCATTGCTCTCATCCGCGGCGAGAATTCCTCTACCAGGTGCTACAAGTTCTCTCGCTGTCTTCTCAAGTAGTTCGGTGTCCATATGTGAACCTCGGCCGGACGTGGTGGGATTAGGAAAAGAATCCTTTGCTTGTAAAGTATGGAATTAGATTCATGCTGAGCGAATGTTATCAACAAATTTATGACCACCAGATGCTACATCGATAACCTCTGATTGAACTGAATATCGGCCATCTGATAATTTTTCAACTCCAAAGGTCCTACCCGGGCAAACCCCAGTGCCAATGAATACTGCATCTTCGCTGGCGCAGAGGTCATCTCTGCCCCAATGTCTCTCTATGTCTCCATCAATCATCGCTTCAGCACGCTCCCTGTGCCCCTTATTCTTGAAAACAAGTCGACCTTCAAACGGAGCGCCTAAACCCCTCAAAGCAGTGGCTGTGATTACCCCTTCTGGAGCGGCTCCGATTCCCATTAGCATATCAATTTCCGATTTAGGATCGGCAGCATTGAGCGCTGCTGAGACGTCTCCATCCCCAATCAATATAACATTCACATTATGTTGATTCAATTCTGAAATCAGTTTCTCATGTCGCGGCCTATCCATAACCACGATGTTGAGTTCAGACTCCTTCTTTTCCAAGGCCGCGGCTGCCGCTTCAACATTGTAAGAAGTAGAAGCATCGAGGCTAATTTCGCCTTCTAATTCTGCGGATCCCGCAATTTTGTTCATGTAACAATCAGGTGCATGAAGAAGGGTACCACGTGGTGCTGCAGCAAGTACTGCCATCGCATTAGGTAAATCATGCGCCACGTGATTGGTGCATTCAAGAGGGTCTACTGCGATATCGATTGAGGGCGCATCAGAGTTACCTTGCATAGAACCAAGAGGCTCTCCAATCCATAACATTGGAGCATCATCTCGCTCACCCTCTCCAATAGCAACCCTACCATCGAAAGGGACCTCGTCGAAGATGGCCCTCATGGCTTCTACCGCTGCACCATCAGCGGCTTTACCGTCTCCCTTTCCACGCCATGCAGCGGCTGCGATCGCAGCGGCTTCGGTCGCAGCAAGAAAATGACTCTCTAAATCGATGGTCGCCATGAATACCTCGAATAGCGTTCAGCCTTCAATCATGCGGGTCGCCCTTGCTCTTTTTGACGACCCTTACTCCATCAATTTGGGCGACCGGATATTGCCCATTAGTATCCTTTTCAACAGATTTGAGCATGTCCCAGGCACACAGAAGACCTGCATTAACTCCACACAAAGCCTCCATCTCTACCCCAGTAGTCCAGTGTGTTCGAACTGTTACTGTACATCGCAGTGCATCTTTCTCAATTGACCAATCAACAGTACAACCCTCAATTGGAATCGGATGGCAATGGGGTAGGGTTCGAGGAGTTTCCTTGACTGCCTGAATAACTGCAACTGTCGAAGCTTCGCGAACATCGCCTTTTGGAGACCTTCCATTCTGAACAACATCAAGACTTGCGGATGATAAGTGAAGAAGGCCGGTTGCAACTGCTTCACGAGATACTATTGGCTTGGAGCCGACATCAATTATTCCGGTAATTGTATCCTTCAAACTCGCGACCTCCGATAAAGCGGGAGGTGTATATCCCTAATCATTAGTGCGGAATGAATCACTGCGCTGAAATACCCAGACCAAAGCCAAGATACATGGCAGAGGCCTTCCGTGACAAGGCTACTCCAGGAGAGGTGCCTGAATTAGAGTCGGGAGTCGACCACGATAAGCCGACTTCTGAGGGCGTGACCTTACAGGTATTGGACCAACTATGCGTTGGTTGTTCTTATTGTCTTATGGCCTGTAAAGATGATGCTTTGATAGTCGAGGGTCTGTGCGAAGTAATCCAAGATAATTGCACAGATTGTCTAAGATGTTTGCTTTGGTGTCCAACTGGAGCTTTAGTTTACGCTTGAGGTGTGGATTTGTCGAAGAATAAAGCATTGGTAATCGGAGCAGGTCTAGGTGGCCTGACTTCGGCAGCTAAACTAGCACAGACCGCAGATTACGATGTCACTGTCTACGAAAGGATGTCTTTTGCCGGTGGTAGATTTACGCAGCATGATCACGATGGATATCAAATCCCAACCGGTGCTGTACATATGATTCCTCATGGCAAGAAAGGGCCGTTTGCAGATTTGATTTTAGGAAAGAAAAGTAAGGGCGGCCTAGATTTAGGTCGGCATGGAGTCGAATTACTTCCTACAACTCATTTTGCTTGCCAAATGATAGATGGTAAGTTTCAGGGTGCAAATTCAATCTACGGAGTTTTACCCTGGTTTACCGCCAAAGATACCCTAAACATGCCACGTCTACTAACTAAGGGTGCAAAACAGCCATGGGGAGATGAATCTGAAGATGGGAAAACTTGGCTGAACAGACACTTTAGCCCACAATTTGTTGATTTTGTTGACGCCTTCTCAAATTTCGCAATTAGCCTTAGGTTCGATCAAATGCCTGCTTCTTCAGTTGTCCGCGTCCTACAGAACTCATTCTGGAGCGACCGTCCTCATGTCCCCAAAGGCGGTTGTAAGGGAGTGATTGATGGTCTAAGGAAGGATTTGAGAGAAAACGGGGCAAGAGTAAAACTCAGTCACGAAATTACTGAGATTCTTCCTGGTAGTGCAGAAGAGGAAACAAAAGACAATCGATTCTGTGTTGGGGTAAGGCGCCGAGGAAGAGAAGAGGCGACTTGGGTTGGTGCTGATTCGATTATCCATAATGGAGGGCATCCAAACCTAATCAAAGCCCTTTCAGATGATTTTGATGTGGCAAATGATGTCAGAACACAAATCGAAACTACGCAAGCAGTAGGGGGTATTGGATTCTGCTTTGCACTAGACGACGATATCCCGGTCAGAAGTAGCGGAGTAACTATGTTACCGAATCTAGATCGAGTTGGTGGATTCGTAATTCCAACCTTCTCAGACCCCAGTCTTGCGCCTGAAGGAAAACACCTAATGATAACTCACCAATATGTTCCTGATGCATCTGTTAAATCGGAAATCAGCAAGGGGCGAGAAGACCTCTATGAGGCAATTCCATGGCTCGCTGACCACGGTGAGGAGCTCTGCGTCCACACATACCATCGTAATTGGCCATGTAATAGGGCACCTCAAGGAGCTGAGTTGCCAATGGATGTTGGTGTAGACGGAATCCGTTGCGTTGGGGACGGAGTGAAAGGCCACGGATGGATGATGGTAGAGGGAATCTCTGCTAATGTTCCTTACGCTGTTGATGAAATAATGGCGGGAATGAATTAACCCAACCCACCTTTCCATACCTCTCCATCTGCCCTAACTTCCTTTTTCCAAAGAGGGGCCTGATTCTTCAACTCAGAAATTAGCCACGAGCAGGCTTCGAATCCTTCCGCTCGATGAACTGAGCCGACGTGAATGCAAACTATTGGCTCCTGAGGTTCAACAGAACCCGTGCGGTGAGCCATAACAATTGATTTGACAGAAAATCGGTCCAAAGCATCGAAACATAACGATTGCAATACCGAGGGTAATTTCTCTTCCCATGCATCAAATTCCAAGCGCTGAACCTCTACGCCTTGGTCGACGCCTCTAGTCAGACCAACAAAAGAAATTACGCTTCCACAGCCTTCGGTTTCAAGCATATTGCGCAAGGAATCAGGATCCAGCGTGTCTGGTTCAACAACTACCGACACGCTGGCCATGGTTTCCGATAGCGGGTGTTGTCTTCAATACATAGTAGATTAACGTGTGAATTTCCAATGAAGAGGTCGCGATACCATCTAAGAGGGGACGCTCTAACCCCTCCATGCGCCAGCGTGTACTGTTGTACATCGCCACCATCATCATTGGGTTATGGTGTTCGGCTACTGCTGCTGGTGGATTGCTTTCCGAGAATCTTGCGGAGTGGCCTGTTAACATATGGTGTTGGGGTGTTGTAGCTTGGATTTTCGCTAATACTGATCGAAAAGAACGAATCGAAATAATTGCCGTCATAATTATCGCTACCCCCATGGAATTGTTCTTTTCCGAGGTTTGGCTCATCTATGAGTACCAGCGCGGCATAATGCCACTATTTGTTCCGGCTGGCCATTATTTCCTATTCGACTTAGGCCGCCATCTTGCAAGAGTCCTCAAGGCCTCGTTGGCGATGCCGCTATTGTTTCCATTTGTTCCATTAGTTTTGTATGGGGTTTTGACCGGAGGAGATACTTCTGGAGTTGTTTTGCTCATCCTTGTTTTTGGATTTACAAAATGGGGGCCTCAACCTAGACTTTATGCAGCAATGGCATGGGCTGCTTTAGGGATGGAAATCTGGGGAACTTTTCTTGGAAATTGGACATGGGCTTCGCAAGTCCCTTGGACCGGTTTAACCACTTGGAATCCACCATTGTTGGTGGGTGCGTTCTATTGTTTTGGTGACCTTTTGGTCAATTTAGCAACTGACAAGTTTGATTCGAAACCGCCTGAGAAAGCAATTTCAAATACCACGATTCAGATTTAAGCATACAAAATCTCATGCTTTCTATCGTGAAAACGCTTGAAAATAGCATATTTATTCCGCCGTTTGATTCATATTCCGACCTACGGTCGGGCAGGTTATGACATCATGGCCAGACCTAGTGCCAATGCCCAACAGCCTAGTGAATTACGGAGTAACTGACAACGGTATTGCAATCATCGAACTTGCATCCAATTCTGCAGGTGCTCCTCTAGAAGGGGATGAGGTAGGACCAAACACATACACTCATGAAATGATGAGAGATATTGACACGGCCGTTGTTAAGGCTCGATTCAATGATGATGTTAGCGTTATTCTAATCACAGGTCATGGACACAAGTTCTTCTCGGCCGGAGCTTCAATTCAGATGCTAAACTCGGTCACTCCTGGATTCAAGTACAATTTCTGTCTTCATGCTAATGAGACATTAAGCCGGCTTGAACAGACTCCAAAGTTGGTAATTTGCGCTATTAATGGTCACGCCGTTGGTGGGGGATTAGAAATTGCAATGGCTTGCGATATTAGAATCGCAAGAAAGGACTCTGGAAAGTGTGGTCTTCCAGAAATTAACCTTGGTGTTCTAGCCGGTACTGGAGGTACAGCCCGACTATCACGAATCATAGGTAAGTCAAGAGCGCTAGAATATATGGTCAGTGGAGAGCTGATGGCCTTTGAGAAGGCAAAAGAAATGGATCTTATCAACGATGTTTGGGATGGTTCTCTTGACGAATTCCGCCAAGATGTTTTGGACTACGCCGGACAATTTACTCTTCCATACAAGGCAACCTTGGCTGTTGGAAACATCAAGCGCTCGGTTCAATCTGGACCTGAGATGCCTTTCGAATACCATCTAGCGCTTGAGAGAGAGTTGCAAGCAGCCCTCTTCAACAGTGATGATGCGAAAGAAGGAATTGCGGCTTACGTTGACCGCCGAACTCCCCGCTTCGAAGGAAAGTGAACCTGTCTTTCAGCAACTTAAGACTACGTCTTAGAAGCAGTCATTGATATACGGGTTGCTTTTGGCATCAGATATGAGCGAGACAGAGATTGTTCAGGACTACTCTCCTAATTTTGAAGCCTGGATTAGCGATTTCCAAGAGTGGCAAACTCGAATCGGATTCGACCCATCCTGGTTGGGCGACTACAGATTCGATATCAAATTCGATTGGGACACCGCAGGAAACAGCATCGAATTCGGAGATTTTGAAGGAATGCCAAAGTGGCAAAGGAGAATGCAAATCCCACAACAAAACATCAGAGACGCAATCATCTCTATGGTGAGTGTTCAGGGAGACACTGAGTTTGCTAGCGTCGAACAGCAAAATCACCTACTGGCTACTGCCCCCACAGAGTATGACAAAAAGAGTGCTCTGCGAATCATGTGTGAAGAGCAAAGGCATGGTTGGCAAATGGCATATCTCCTCTGTACATACTTTGGAGAACATGGTGTCAGAGAGGCAGCAAAGCTGCTTGAGAGAAATGCTCAGGAAGGAACCAGAATCCTTGGTTCATTCAATGCACCCATCGACCATTGGCTTGATTTCTTCTGCTTTACTCACTTCATCGACCGCGATGGAAAGTACCAACTGAAGATGCTCAGCACTTCTTCCTTCCAACCATTGGCCGCATCGATGGGCCCTATGCTAAAGGAGGAATCATTCCATCTTGGAACTGGAGCTAATGGACTTCGAAGAATTGTCAAGCAGGGAGTTATTCCATGTGCACTTTTGCAGAAATACATCAACAAATGGGTCAGTACAGGATTAGATCTGTTTGGAACTGATGATTCTTCCAGCGCGCAGTGGGCCTACGTATACGGAATCAAGGGCCGTTATGATGAGAGAGAATCAGATGATGATGCCGACAGAGCTCATCTTAACGAGGCAAGTCGAGAACTTTACTTCCAGGAATTGAGAGATGAGATGCGACGAATCTCAAAGGCTCGAAAAGATGGTGAACCTGAGCTGACAATTCCATCAGACAAATTCAACCGCGGAATTGGAAAATATGCAGGAATGAAATTCACTCTTGAAGGCGAAGATTTTGAAGGCAGCGATGCTGATTGGGAGGCCTACCTTGTAGATGTACTACCTACTGATGAAGACGAAGACCGTCTGATGAACGATTACATGCAACAAGAATGGATTCAATACCGTGAGTGGAAGGGCGACTGAAGATGCAACATCTAGCGCTACTCGCCTTTGACAAAGAACGCTGTAAGCCATTCTTTGACAGGCTTACCGAGTTATTCCATGAGCACCACCACTCTCCAGAACAAAACCCTGAGGGATACGAAGAATTACTTTATCGGATTCACAGACCATATACCAACGATATGCTCGATATGGTAGATGACTGGATGGGCATAGGCAAGAGGGAGTGGAGAGAAGAAACCACTAGAGAAGTTAAACTAGCAATGTACGCTATTCGCTATCCAGACACTCTACTTATCGACTCTTTCACAGAAGGTGCCAGGTCAGATATTCGTAGACTCTCAGCATATCTACACTTCACCCATCACACCTACGCAATTTGGGATGAAGATACTCGCAGAGGCTTAGCAAAGCTAGGCATTGAAATTCCAGCGACAGAAGTTGCTGACCCATTCATTTACGGCGCTTACGTCTCAGCAATTGAATTGCTAAAGGATGTAGCACCATTCACCTGCTTCCTAGAGCATGATGTTCCGCGCCAGCGGCTATTCCAAGCAGCACTTGCAGCCTACGGCAGGGAGTGATTCGATGGACGTTCGTACCGTCGCCGTAATCGGCGCCGGTACGATGGGCGCAGGAATTGCTCAGGTTTGCGCCCAGACAGGTTGGCAAACTAGACTCTATGACGCATTTCCTGAAGGATTAGAAAAGGGAATGAATACCATTGGTAATTTCTGGGATAAAGGAATCGCTAGAGGGAAAACTACTAACGAACAAAAAGCCAAATGGTCTGCTAACATCACTCAATCTACAGATTTGACAGAGTCGGTTAACGGCGTTGATCTGGTTATTGAAGCAGTGCCCGAAAATATGGAATTGAAACAGCAAATCTTCGGTCAGTTAGAGGAGAAGGCGCCTTCTCACGCTCTTCTTGCAACCAATACATCAGGACTACCTATTTCTGCTATTGCAGAGTCTACTAGTTGTCCTGAAAGAGTAATTGGGATGCATTTCTTCAATCCGGTTCCAATAATGAAATTACTCGAGATTGTTCGTCACGATTCTTGTTCGGAAGATACTATTGCAGCAGCGCAGTCAATCGGTCTTGCAATGGGAAAAGAAACTATTCTTGTCAATGACGTACCAGGATTCGCAACCAGTAGATTGGGGGTTGTTCTCGGAAATGAAGCAATCAGGATGCTCGCGGATGGAGTAGCATCTGCTAGTGACATTGACACTGCTATGCGGCTAGGTTACAGACACCCTATGGGTCCTTTGGAACTTTCCGACCTAGTCGGTTTAGATGTAAGACGAGATATCCTCAATAGTCTAGCAGATGCATTTGATGATGATTCATATCGCCCTCATCAATTGCTTAATTCTCTGGTTGCAGAAGGAAGTCTTGGCAAGAAAACAGGAAGAGGAATTTACGATTGGACTAAAGGAGAAAAGTCCGAACGAGAGGACCTTCCATCGTGATTCATAGGAGTGGGTTTTTTGATTCCATTCTGGGTAGAAGTAATCGGAGTATTTGCTGGATTTCTGGGAGTAATTGCTTGGGTTCCTCAGATTAAGAGAGTCTGGTCAGAAAAGAAACATGATGGGATTTCGCTACCAACCTTTGCTTTAGTTTCAATTTCTCTTATCTCATGGTTGGTTTATGGAATCATAATTGGCTCAGTAGCGATGACATTGGCAAATATTGCTGCTCTGTCTTGCATTATTGCCATAATCGTGGGCGTCGTGAAAATAAGGCGTGAAGAATGATTCATTCTTTTTTTGTTAAATCCCCAAATTTGGCTTCTCTCTTTTCTAGGAAAGACGAGACTCCTTCTGCAAAGTCAGGAGTTAATGAAGCAGCCGTAATCAAGGCTTTTTCAAATTCTAGTTGAGTCTCCATGAAGGTTGTCGATGAGGCATCTAGTAATTGCTTGGTGCCTTGTTTACTTGCCTCTGCCCAAGAACCCCATTTTGTTGCAATCTCAACGGCTGTTTGGAGAATATTATCTGAATTTACCAATTCATCTACCGCTCCATATTCAAGTGCTTGCTCGCCTGTCCAAACTTCGTTATCAAAGAAAAATCGGCGAGCACGTTGGTATCCAACCAAGCGCGGAAGAAGCCAAGTCGAGCCTCCGTCTGGTGAGAGTCCTAGTGAGAAGAAGGCTGCTGCAAGTCTTGCTTCTGGGACACATAGGCGATAATCAGCACAAAGTGCGAGACCTAATCCACCCCCGGCTGCTGATCCATTAATTGCTGCAATAAAAACGGTTGAACTACGCCGAAGACGTAATTCAAGGGGATGTAATACACTCGTTAACTCGTCAACAAGATGTCCGATTGAACCATCGTCAATTGAGTCTGCGAACTCGTCAATATCCGCCCCTGTGCAGAAAAATCGGCCCGTTCCAGTCAGAACTATTGCCTTGCAAGTAGAATCATCAAGTAAACTACCCATTACATTGGACATTTCGTGGATAGAAGTACGGGAAAAGGCATTCCTAGCAGCCTCTTCTGAAAGAGTTACAACGGCTACTCCGCCATCATGACGTTCCACTGCAATTCCCATACCTAGGCGGTGTCGCGTCTACTTTTGAACTGCATGAATGTGATAAGTCGCGCCGTACCGCCCCACTACATGCACGCGCGCGAGAACATCTATATCGACGGAAAGTGGGTTGCAGCAAGTGGAGAAGGTAGTATTGAGATAGTTAATCCTGCAACGGAACAATGCATTGGTTCGGTACCTGTTGGAAGCGCTGAAGATGTCGAAAAAGCCGTAGCTGCGGCACGTACTGCATTTTCCTCTTGGTCGCAATCGAGCATTGAAGAGCGGCAAGGCTACCTCAATGCGATTTCAGCGGCAATCGCTGAACGAGGAGAAGAAATCGCGGAATTAATCACGGCAGAGGTTGGTACACCAATCAATTACAGTCGAATGGCTATGGTTGGAACTCCAAGGGTGGTATCGCGGTCTTATGCGAAAATGTTGGACTCTTTTGAATGGGAAGAAGAAGTTCGTAACTCCTTAATCGTCAAAGAACCAATAGGAGTGGTGGGTATGATTACTCCTTGGAATTTCCCTCTTCACCAAATTGTTGGCAAGGTTGCTCCGGCACTAGCGGCAGGCTGTACAATGGTTCTCAAGCCATCAAAAGAGGCTCCACTGAACGCATTTATTCTCGCAGACATCATTGATGAAATCGGCCTTCCGGCTGGTGTCTTCAATCTCGTCTCAGGACATGGAAGAGAAATCGGAGAGACTCTATCTTCGCACCCAGAGGTAGATATGGTGAGTTTTACCGGTTCAACCGGCGCTGGTGTGAGTGTCTCACAAGCAGCCGCTCCAACCGTGAAGCGGGTAACTCTGGAATTGGGTGGAAAGAGTGCAAATGTAATCCTAGATGATGCCGACATAGCAAAGGCTGCCAAAATGGCCGTATACGCTTGTTTCAACAATTCTGGACAGGAATGTTCTAGCCTAAGCCGACTAATCGTTCCGGCAACTGCTCGTGATGAAGTGGTAGAGGTAATCACTGCAACAATGCACCGCTATTCCGTAGGCGATCCAATGGATGAATCCATGCGCTGCGGGCCTATGGTTTCCGCAAGACAACAAGAATCCGTAGCCGGCTACATCGCTTCTGGAATTGCCGAGGGTGCAACGCTAGTTGCCGGCGGTGAAGGCATGCCTGATGGCCTTGATTCGGGATTTTACGTCAAACCTACTGTATTTGTCGATGTCACTCCGGACATGACCGTTTTCCGGGAGGAAATTTTCGGACCTGTCCTCTCGATAACAACTTACGATTCAGAGGAAGAAGCAATAACATTGGCTAATGATTCAGAGTATGGCTTGTCTGGAGGTGTCTGGTCTGGTGATGAAGAGAGAGCTTTGCAATTTGCTCGTAAAATGAGAACTGGACAGGTAAGTATCAATGGTGGTGCATTCAACATCAGCGCTCCTTTTGGTGGTTACAAGCTATCTGGTAACGGCCGTGAACTCGGTATTCACGGCCTGGAAGAATTCCTTGAAGTGAAGGCTATACAGCGTTAGAGGTGTGCAAATGGTCGGCAGATTGCTGGTCATAACCGGTGCAAGTGGAGTAGGGAAGTCCACCCTTAGCGCTAGAATTGCAGCCTCTCTGGAGTTCGACAAAGTCGTGGCGACTGATACAATCAGAGAGACTTTGAGAACACAAATTTCTCAAAACGAAGTTCCTGCTCTTCATAGATCTTCATTTCAGCCCGGAATATCTAATGCAATCGAAGATTGGAAGGATACAACCACTCCTCTCAAAAGCGCAATAGGAGCGATTGTGCAACGTGAAATGAAAAGAGGAGGAGATTTATTGATGGAAGGGGTGCATTTCGTACCTAATTTCGCAATAATCGATGAATGGAGGGCCTCAGGAGGGGAAGCATGTGGAGTGGTTTTGGCTGTTGAGAATGCTGAGGAGCATGTGCGAATGATTGCAGGCAGACGAAAACACAACGGTAGATCTGTTCGACATTACCTAGACCATATAGATAGAATTCGAGAGATTCAATTTGAGATGGTTCGGTTGGCAGAAAATAGTGGTTGGTTGGTGATTGATGTAACTAAATCAAATGATCCAATAGGTGAAATTGCCGCGAAAATTCAATAGTTATTCAGAGAACAAATTCTTAGTTGGTCGTTTTTGTGATATCAGGGAAATTAACCACCAACCAATTGAAAGTATTGGAGTAGATATGAGAATCACTATCATCAACCAAACGGAGACTATACCATTGGAAATCTGCCATGCCCAATAAGAAACTGATAGAATGACAATTAAGAAAAATATTCTAGATGCCTCACTAGGAGTCTTTGAGCCAAAACGATCTAATCTCGGAGCAAATAGATAGTCAACCATCGACACAAGTTACACTATTCATCAGAGATTATGAATTACTGTTTTTTCATTAGTAGCCTTTCCATTCAGCATCTTTTCGCTCAAGGAATGCCTGAACACCAATTTCCTTGTCTTCGGTGTCGAATAATGCAACGAATTCGGATCTCTCTGCTAAGATTCCTTCAGACATTCCAAGATCGAGAGCAGAACGGACTGCTCGTTTTGCAACCTTGATAGTATATGGTGACTTTTTAGCTATATTTCCTGCCATTTCCATTGTTCTAGATTCAAGTTGCTCCGGCTCTACAACATCGTTGACTAATCCAAGTCTTAGCGCCTCTTCTGACCCGACCATTTCTCCAGTCAGGACCATCTCCATTGCTTTGCCGTAACCAAGAATATCCGAAAGTCGTTGAGTTCCACCACCACCCGGAATCAGTCCAAGATTAATTTCGGGGGTTCCGAACTTAGCCCGAGTGCTAGCGATTCGTAAATCACAGGAGAGTGCTAATTCAGTTCCTCCTCCAAGAGCAAAGCCATCCACCATTGCAATAGTTGGTTTTGATAGATTCCAAACTCTTTCCCATGCATTATCCTCAAAGAATGGGCGAACGTCATCTGAATTCTTACCTGCAAATTCAGAAATATCCGCCCCTGCAGCAAAAGCCGCTGGTTTCTGACGCTTGCCCTCTGGGGCAGGTGGGGGCGCAGCACCACGAATTACGACTACTCGGACGTTGTCATCTGCCTCGGCTTGATCACAAGCTTGTTTGAGAGCAGTATGGGAATCTTTGTTCAGAGCATTGAGTTTTTCTGGACGATTTAACGTCCAAACAGAAATCACTCCACCAGCGGGGCTTGAGCCTTCGACTGGGACGTTGTCGACCAGTAGCACGTCTTCACTCATGGTCGACCGAAGAGCAACCGCCGCTTGAAGATACGCTCACTCAGGCGGAGGGGGCATTCCAGGAGGAGGGGGCATTCCAGGAGGAGGGGGCATGGGTGGCAAACCGCTTGGCGGAGGAGGCATCGATGGCATATCATCAACCTCCGGTAATTCTTCAGCAGGTTTGCTTACTGCCTTCTCTGGAATCTTCAATGGAACTCTGATTTTGAGTATTCTAGACTCGTCAATTCGGACATATGATACGCCCAATGGAGAGGTATCATCAGGGCTTTCATCTTCTTCAATTACAGTCAACCCATGATTTTCTTGATTTAGTAAAGCTCCGAGGTCTTCACCGTCCTCTAATTCTGTCCACATTCTGACCTTAGCAGCCCTTCTCTCTGCTAATGCCATTCGACGACGTCGGTCTATCTTTCCTCTAATTACCGCTCTTTTCTCTCTTTGTTCCTCAACATAACTCTCGATTTCGGTTTCCATTTCAGACTGGGCATCTCGGGAAACCACTAGACGCTGAGCAATATTCTCTCCATCTCCAGCAACAGTTGGTGCTTGGGGGGAAGGCATTGGAGGTGGCATTGGTATACTTGGTGCGGGCATTGGGTCATCGGGGCTTGGCATAGCGATAGGAGGAGGAGGTAATGTTGGAGGTGCTGTAACAGGAGCAGCGACTCGGCGGCGGCTACGGCGAACTTCTTGCTGTTCCATCTCAACCTCTTCAAGTGCTAGGTCTGGTTCTGCTTCATCCTCCTCTTCTTCAATCTTGACCAGAGGGGCTTTTGGAGTCGAGGGTAGTGGCCTTCTACCGGAAAATACCAATAGAGAAAGGAAGGCCAACAGCACTGTTCCCGCTGCAATTTGTTGAGCAAGATTCATCGAACCTTGGAACAGTAGGAAAAGCGGCATTCCTAGTCCTAAAAGGACTAGAAGCAAGAGCCGTGTGTACGAAACCATGTCTGTCCCTCAAGCTATCACAGTGGCTAGTCTCTATTCACCTTGACGGGGATTTGAGAAGATTTGATAGTTCTAGCATGGCTTTTTTCCTGTGAGATATCTGATTTTTAATCTCATTGCCTAATTCTCCAAAGGTCCCTCCGTCGCCTTCCTCAGGAATGAAAATTGGGTCATATCCGAAGCCATTTTTGCCCCGTGGATGGTCAGATATTTTACCGCGGCAGATACCACTTGATTTCCAAACTCGATTTCCATTTGAGAGAATTGCTACCGCCCGATATTCTGCACCGCTATTTCCGGATTCTTTGACTTTCTCGATAATCCCATAAAGACCAATTTCTTTCTCTACATCCGAAGATTCTGCACCCGGCCATTCAGGAAATGAATCAAGGAAAATACCTGAATCTTCTACAAGAATTGCGCTACCTTCTAATTTGCTTCCTTGAATTAAATCCATTGCTTGTCGGATTTTCGATTCTGCTACACCGTCCAATCCGAGATGCTTTGGCTCATCAAAATTAGGCCTCAGTCCGTTGATTACCAGGCCCTCCACACTGTGTCCCAGAGGCCCTAACACCTCTCGAGCTTCTACAATTTTGTTTTCATTTCCTGTTGCAAAGAGAATTCTCATTTTCTCAACTCAGGCATGATATCTAACTCGGCCACGGATCGCATTGAATCTCTCAACAACTTCCTTTGCAGACAAATGAGATACGGCAGAAGATTCGCCAGATTCCGCCGATAAATAGCCTTCAACCATTGTTTCAACTGCTGATTCAAAATTATAATGGCTGGCAGTTAGGCATTCATTCAGAACCTGTAAATCTAAGCCGAGTTGTTCAATTTCTGGAGCAATTCTGGCGAGGCCAAAGTCGATTAGAGTCAAGTTTCCATCATCATCAATTAGCACATTGTGTGTAGTTAAATCTCCATGAGCGATATCAGATTCATGCAATTTTCGAATCAATTTTCCAAACTTACGAATTTCTTCAGGCCCTGCATCCCCATTCTGTAATGCTTCATACAAAGGCACTCCATCTATTCTTGAAAGTAACATCCATCCTCCATCTGCATCTAAATCCAGTAGTGATGGAGAAGGAAAATCAATAGATTGTAAACGCGATAGAATCCTAGCCTCTGCAGCCAATCTTTGACGAGTTAATTTCCTATCTAATGAAGGGTGCCTATAGGCTCTTGGTTCCCTCTTTTTGAGAACTGCTTTTCGCCCCATCCAAGAGCCTGAAATTGCAGTTGCCTCTGCCCCGATGTGAAGGACCGTGTCCTCAATCCACATCGGAATCGACCCTTCATCCATGCCCTTCCGAGGTGAGATGCCTTGAAAGCGGTTGCACATGACGAGGTAGCGAGTTCAGATGACATTGCAGATGCCTTCGGCCCCGCTACCTAGGGGTCTTTTGACTCCAAAGTCGTATTCAAAGGAAGAGATAGATGCAGAGGCTAAGAGGCTACAGAGGGTGATAAATCAAGGTGCACTTTGGGACATTGAAACTTGCAAAACAATTGCACCATTAACTCTCGAAATTAATCAATTAAAGAAAGAGAACGATGTTTTTCTCATCGCTCACTCTTATCAAACTCCTGATATTGTGTACGGAGTAGCGGACTCGGTATCAGATAGTTACACATTATCTAAGGCCGCTAGAGATGCACCGCAGCAAACTATTTTATTTTCTAGCGTAAGATTCATGGCCGAGACTGCGAAAATCGTCAGTCCTCACAAGACCGTTTTACACCCATCTCCGGATGCCGGCTGTACACTTTCAGATAGCATAACTGCACAGGATGTTCGCGATCTAAAGTCGAGATATCCGGGAGTTCCAGTCGCATGTTACATCAACACAACTGCCGAAGTAAAGGCTGAGGTTGATGTCTGCGTAACAAGTAGCAATTATCTCAAAATTTGTGAAAGACTCCCTGGTGATCGAATAATCTTCGTACCTGACCAATTAATGGGTAAACATCTTGCTGAACATCTCGCTGGAAGGAAGGAAGTCATCAATTACGAAGGCGAATGTTATGTTCACGCTACCTTTACTGGAGAAAAAATACGCTCATGGAGAGACAGGACCGCGGAGCAGGGAATCGAATTACAAGTACTGAGTCATCCAGAATGCGATGCGGACGTAATCGCAGAGAGCGATATTGTCGGTAGCAGTGAAGTACTTCGAGAAGAAGCTTTGAGACTTGGTTCAGAAGGAAAATCCGATATTATGCTAATTACAGAATGTGGAACTGCTGATCGGGTTAGAGCAGAATCGGAAAATGAGCTGAATCTAATTGGAACTTGTGTTATGTGCCGTTACATGAAAATGACTCAATTGGAAGATATACTTCAGGCACTACGAAAACCTCACCCGGATCAAATCATTGAACTCGATGATGAAATTATACAGCGTGCGCAAAGAAGTTTAGACGAAATGTTCAGGCTTGCTGAATGATTAATTCTCTTTACGCCCATTGGCTTTCGATGAACCATTTGCCGATTGGAAAGCATAGAGAATCATCATCGGAATTAGAAGTACTATCGAAGATTGTAATACCACCGAAGAATAGGGTTCGAAGGTTTCCTCTAAAGCATACATACGAATTTCCAAAGTACCATCATCTAGACTTTCTGTCCATGCCAAATTAGATTCCAAAACCTGAGGATTATACTGGTCTACATCATCGTTAATGGTCAATTGTAATGTTATATTTTCTTCTATATTGTGAAGAAAAACATCTCTAGCTGTCAACAAATCGTCTGGTTCCGCTGTTGGGTCGAATCGAGGGATTTGGAGAAATGCAACATTTTCACCGGAAATGCTGGGTGATGAGGAAGGCCAAAGTGGGTTTGAAAGTAATAATTGAGAGCCACTAATTGTGTCGATAAGTATTGTCCGATTTACTGGTCCTACATCAACAACCGCAACGATGTCATTTCCATCCATTGCTAGTTCAACAATTTGAGAATTAGAGTAATTTACCTCTTCTCCAAATACATCGCCTAAATGATTGTCTACATCTTCGTCAGTTGTATTTGTAATGTCAATTCTAAGATTCAATTGAGTGGAAAGAGAGACAATATCAAGCACAGGACCATTCGCAGTTGAATTAGCACTTGCAATTAAGGAACCGGATGATGCCACTATGGAAAATGGCCCATCAGGTGAAACATAATCAACAATAACCCCATCTGAATTTCGATAGATTAGGTCATTTGAGTAAACCACTGCAATTACGGCTTCTTGATTGGCATTTTCAGCCAATAGAACATCGATTATTGGCTCAGATTCAGGATTGATTTTCGTCCACCAATTTAGACTGAATGTCTTCGAAGCATTGTTGTATGACCAGAATTGTAACTTAAATGAGTCAAATAGGGCAACCCCTTTTTCTGATGCAGCAACCCTGGGAACAGAAGTCCATCCTTCTTCACCGAGAATTATTGTAGTAATTGTTTCCGACTTCCTGGTTTGAGAACTCCAACAAATAAAGTCGACCGTTTCGTTATCATTTTCTTGTACGGTAACCAACCAATCACCTGACCCCGCTGTGTAGGTTGGGGTAACTCCCTCCACGGGGAAATCTTGGTGTGTTGCGTCCCAAAGTAGAACAAGACCGGTCCCAAGAAGAATGGCAACAATCAACGCCCCTGTTTGGGTTTTCGAGGGTTCTCTGTATGGATCAATTAGTGCGTTAATTGAGTTCTTAACCCCTACAAACCATGCTTTGGGATCTTTCATGAATCTAGCTAATCGACGAGTGAAGAGACGCTCGTCTGCAAACCTCCAAACTGGCTCTTGAGTTCTTTCGGTTAGGTTGACGGCGAGTGTTGCGACTAGAATTCCACCAATTATGTCAACCACCCAATGAATTCCAAGATACAGGATTGTAAATCCAGTTAACAATATGAAAATCATTAGTGCGGTTCTAAATTTGGCCCAACGACCATCGTCATCCCACTTTAGATAAGTCAACCATACTGCAAATGGCAGGCCAATGTGGAGACTAGGCATACCGTTTGTAAACGGGTCTATTCTGGTGAACCAATTGTGTATTTCTGGTGTTAAATCATAGGCGATTGTTTCCATGGCTGGGATGTGATCTCCAGTCACTCTTACATTGAAAAATAAGTAAAATGGAATTGCCAATACATAGACCCAGAACATAGACAATGAGACTCTGTCTGCCATATGACGGTCATCGAAATATATTGGGTAGACGAATGATGCGAAGGTTGCTGTCATGAACCCCATGACATAAAAGTGAGTCAGAGCAATTGACAGTAATTCATTTTGGAAAGCATCCTGAATCCACAGTACAATATCCCCCTCGATAGCGTAGACATATGGGGTCATATCGAGTTGAGTATTAGCCATCAAGATACGATCAAGTTGGTCAAGAATATCTTTCCAAAGATATACTGAGAATACTACAAACATGTGAGCCCAGTACCGACGGAACATATCGATGAAACCTTGAATTCTGATTTTTGCCCAAGGCGGCTTCATCAAAGGCATGAGAGCAACGGATAGCAGAATAGCGCCCATCAGCCAAGATATGTAGATTCCAGAGCCACCCGCCATACTGGTCTCCACTCCCTAAATCACCGGGGCAACCAATATCTCAAGAATCCACCCCTAACGAAATCGAGAGTAAAAACTCCTCTAATTCGTCTGAATCTAAGAGATTCGGACAGTTGGACCACTACTTCCCTCTAACTCGACCAGTACATTATTCACAACCGCATCGAAGGCCGCGGCTGTAGCACCATCAGGTTCGGCAATAATGCGATGTACACCATCGTCGCCGCCTCTGACAATGCCTGGGTCGAATGGTAAGGCACCAAGGAATGGGACTTCAAGTTCGACGGCTGCGGCCTCTCCGCCACCCGACTTGAATACGTCTAGGGTAACAGACCAATCTCCATTTTCATCGGTAGTTGATTCGATAGCGGTTCCAGTAGGTCCCATGATACTGATTTGAGAGTTAGGCTCAGCCTTTCCATGGAGTGTATATCCACTCATATTTTCGACAACACCTAAGCACGGTAGAGAAATGGTTTTGGCGAAATTAATCGACTTACGAGAATCTAGTAAAGCAACGTCTTGAGGTGTTGTTACTATTACAACTCCATCAATACCTGGAAGGCTCTGTGATACGGTAAGAGGTTCGTCACTGGTTCCGGGTGGGAAGTCGATGATTAGGGCATCTAATTCTCCCCATGCAACGTCTCCAATGAATTGTTGAATTGCTCCAAGTTTGATTGGTCCGCGCCAAATTACCGGCTTATCCGGGTCTTCGATAAGGAAAGCCATGGAAATTACCTTCAGTCCATGAGGTCCAATTGCTGGGAAAATTTGACCGTCTTCAACGTGCAATTCAGCATCCTCGATACCCAGCATCTTTGGTACATTGGGACCGGTGATGTCGATATCCATTAGTCCAACTTTCTTTCCTTGTCGAGCAAGCGAAAGAGCTAGTCCTACCGACACTGTAGATTTGCCCACTCCACCCTTTCCAGATAGGACCATGACCTTGTGTTTGATCTCCTCGTCTAACTGAGTCATCCGCATCTTTCGGCGCATCTGGGCGTATGCTTGCTCCATTTGCGCCTTCTGTTCCGGTGAAGCAGATGCTTCCTCTGAGGTACCTTGTGAATCGGCCATCGGGAGACCACCGCCCGGGTGGTGGGAGATTGGCGAATCTGACATTGATAGAAAGGGCGAGGTGAGGCCTACTTCAAGCCTGCGTGGTGAAAATAAAACAAAATTGGGTCAAAAATCAGCCCTCGGGGCTGTACTCAATTGGTGTTTCCTTCAAGTAGGTTGGCTGCCACTCATCATACATGCGTCTGCTGTTTGTATGTGTGGGGAATACGTGTCGAAGCCAAATGGCGGAAGCGCTAGCTCGACATTTTGGCCATGAGGCAGCATCTGCAGGAACACACCCCGGACCAAACGTGGCTGCAAACTCACTAACTGTATTAGAGGAAATGGGAGTTGGCACATCTGGTCTAAGACCAAAATCTGTAGATGATATAGAAACAGAAGGCTGGGACATGATAATCAGCATGGGATGTGGAGTTGAATGCCCAATGCTTCCTATTGCAGAAGATTGGGGGCTTGAGGACCCAGTTGGATTACCTATTGATGTTTATCGAAGTACCCGGGATACAATCATCGAAAACCTGGAGAGACTTTCTGCATAGACCACCGACGCTTAGAAAAGTGAGTCTTGATTCCCCAGTTTCGCACGAGTGTAGTGTAGTGGTTATCACCGGGCGTTGCCAACGCCTGAACCCGGGTTCAAATCCCGGCACTCGTACCATGAAATATTATCTCAATTTATGGCATTTTAGTCGAAATCAGCATTTCGCATTGTCACAACTATTGCTGTAGCCCCTAAGGCGAGCAACATTAGCAAGCCAATCAGCACCAGAGTGGTGGAATTTTCTGCAATCCAATTTGTCCCCACTCCTCCAGAAGCCTTCTCATCAACTAATTCGATTGTATATGTCTGAGACTGTGTTGGTGTGATAGACTGGAATATATCCGACCCTCGAACAAGGTAATTGATCTCGCCCTCAGATAAACTAGAGCGGACATCGATTTGTATGGAAAATATCCCATCTCCTGCGACTCTGTCACCATATTGGCCATCGTCGTTCAACAATAGCCATGTTTCAGATTTGCCAATTGGTGCAAGACGACCAATTTTCGCTTGGGCAGAAGATACTCCATCAGGATCGGAAACTGATACTTCCATGGTGTATGTTTTCTCACCAGATTTAGGAATCTCGATTACTGCTACCCATTCGCCCTCATCATAGAAAGATACGTTGGTTATCTCTGGAGCTTCGTTCAAGACCTGTACTACCGAACCGCCATCTATGATAGCACTAGCACCTTGGTTATCTTCGACCTGAATAGGAATCGTCCGCAATCCAGGTGCTACAGAATCAGGTAGGATGAACTGGCCAGTCCATCTATCACCATCGGAATCTAATGATAGTGGAGTAAGTTCTCCACCGGCACTTAATAGATCGATTGCAACTGATTTCACGCCATGCCCATCCTCTACCTTGAGACTTGCAGAGATTACTTCACCTCGATATGCAAAGTCAGGAGTGTAGACGCGCGAAGTTATTCGAGGGGCAGCATTTGAAATTTCAACATAAGCAGTGGTTTGGACATCGGTCCAGAGATCATCCATCTTTACTGGAACGGATAAGTTTCCAAACTCTAGACCATCGTGAATTATCCTTCCCGTCCAAATTGAGTCTTGAATTACCTCGTCGCCGTTTAAGCCAGAGTCTGAAAGAGTGATTATTCCTAGACCAAATTCACTCAAATCGACCATCACACCGACCACATCGGTATCGACATCTTCAATCACTGCTTCGAGGTGAGCAAAACCACCTTCAGTGAATAGAATCCCTTCTCTAAATCTCAGATTAAGCAAGGCGGGAGGAGTATTTTCTGCGGCGGTGATTACCGAGGGATAGAGTACCCTCTCAAGCGTCTGATGTTCGAAGACTCTAACGGCTTCTGATTCGTTATCATTTTCGCCACCTATTGGAAGACCAACATCGATTATTCGATATACTTCATGAAGCATACCAGCTAGCAATCCCTCGTTGATTACCGTCCCATAAGCAGTGAAATTATCTAGGGATTCTGTATCCTGCCACTCAGCCAATTCGACCTCATGTCCATCGGCCATACCCATCCTAATTCCAATGATTTCTATCCTCGAGCCATTGCCATCGCTTGATGTAGGGAAATTATCTCCGATCACATATTTGTCGGGTACAATACCAGTTTCTCTGAAGCCCGTGACATTCAGGTCGCCATCGTACTGAGGCCTCTCGGGCTCCAAGATTATAGGAGAATTTTCTGGATATTCATTGGTTGTAGTACCATTATCTTCAACATAGAGGTAGCGAACTGTTCGGTTCTCCCAATCTGTTTGAGGAACAGTGTATTCGTAGGTCAAATTATGTTCTGCTTCAATTTCTTGTCCAATCGGACCGATAGGAGTTCCTGAAATATTGAGCCATAATTCATTTTCAATCACATCAACTTCGAATTCTTCTCCAGTAGCATTCGCTTGAATCAGAGATTTGTCTATTTGGCGAACATATCCAAACGAACCACTCGCATCGCCAGAGTATTGGCCATCGACTATTATGCGATCCTGTACGACCTCTCCACCAACTACCTCATAGTGAATGTCTGGAACGGTTCCATTTACTTGAACCTGGAATTGACTATCTTCGATAAGGAAACCAAATTCTCCAGAACCCTTGATTTTCAGTGATTGTTCTTCGCGAACTCCGTCGAGCCACTTTTCTCTAGTTCGGAATTCGTCCAATTCGATTGAGAATGCTTCATCTTGGGTCTGAAGGCGAATACTCAGGTTAGCTTCAATTTGAGTGTCCGATAAACGACGAACGCCATCTTCATCCCAAGTTTCAATGTAGAATACAGATAGTTCTCCATAGCCACCTTCAGTACTATTGTTTGAACCCCCGTTGTAGGAAATGTCTCCATTGGCTTCCAAAGTTAGTCGCTCTGTCAATATTCCATCTTCCCAATCTCTGAGTATGTATGCTTGGTATACATCGGCCTCTACATCGATTAGAGAGTCCTCTGAATCACTAACGAATTCTAGGCTGCCTGAGCCACGCATTTCGAAAATTTGGCGGGTTATTTCTGTACCATCATAGGTCTCATTCATCCATACGTTATGCAAATCAAGAGTCAGATACATCTGGTCGGTTCCTGTGTCTAAATCAAGTACTAGGGAGCCGTTTCCTAGTTCGCTGGAACTCAAACTTTCACCAGTTCGCTTCTGCCAACCTCTTCCTTCAAAATATAGGCTCGAACCTCCTTCAGCCTCATTTTGTAACTCCCAAGTGGTTTCACGGGTGATTTCGTGGTCGGCAGAAGGTTGGTTCCAAATTGTCATATCCAAGGATCGCGAACAAGCAGCTTCAGTCGAACTGACTTCGATAAATACCTGGTCAAGGAATGCCGGCTCATCGGATAGCACAATATCGATTTCGCCACCCGCTATGACATAGCTAGAGTCAGCCTCAGTAGCGATGATTTGTCCTTCTCTGATGTGTTGAACGTCGATTGTTACTCCGCTTGGTGAAGTGCCATTCTGGAAAGCCGGCTCGTAGGTGGTTCTGTATCTATGAATTACCATTTCTTGCCATGTTCCGTTTTCATCGAGGGCCCAATCATATTCCCAATCAACAAGAATTTCACATGATTGAGCGGGCTCAACTTCGTCAGCTCCAGCAATGCCAGCCATTGGTGCGAGAAGTAATAGCGTCAGCAACAAGGCGCTCTGGAATCGGTTGTCCACATTTACACCGTTTAGTGATATTGTTTGTATATTTGCCATTCACGATAGGGTTATTGGACTCAGAATAGAGGTTCTTCCCAATCGTCTTCCTCGTCCTCATCGGTCATTCTCTCTCGCCATAGAGAAGTGGGGACGTCATCGTAAATTCCTGCGTAGGGGTCTTCGTCTTCCTTATTTTCAGCCTCGGACATTGCTCTCCTAGCAAACTCCCTAGCGTCGGGTTTGAATTTCCAATAGTGAATTCTCCATTCGCGACCGTCCCAAAGCGTTGTTTCCTCAGATTCTGTAGTAAGCAATTCATAGTCTTGTAATTGATAGAAGAGGTTACGATCTGTGGGTTCTAGTGCATTGTCGATAATACGATTTGAGAAACCGAAGAAACCCAAGGCGTGTTCAGCAATCGATTCTGCGACGATTACTTCCATTTCAGAATCGACTTTACGGCGGATAGCCTGAGTTAACTCTGCTAGTGTCATACCCATCGCGTCTCCCTCCTGTGGTAGAATATGGAAGCCCGTTCTTTATCAACAATCGCACATCGAGTCCACGATTCATGCGGATTAGACCCGAAGTGGTTAATCGAATAATGACTCGGCACAACGCATGGACGGTGAGGCTAACCCAACCTTCCTTGGGATATCAGAGTCAAAAGAAGGGCCATGGGATGTGGTGATCCTTCCCATTCCGTTTGAGATGACAACTAGTTGGGGTGAGGGGACTGAACATGGACCTGCGGCCGCTATCGAGGCGAGTTCGCAGGTCGAATTATACGACCCACTATTGGAAGAGGAATTACCTTGTGGGCTAGCATTTCATACAGCCCAGCCTTGGAGTTCTGAGGCAGGGACCCTAAGGGAACAACTAGATTCTATTCGGGATTATCTTGTTCCGTGGTTTAACTCTGAACAATTTCCTATTGTTCTAGGTGGAGAGCATGGGTTGTTACCACCAGTAGTGGAAGCTCTGCAGAATCACCCCGCTGTCACCGGTGATCTGGCCAAACTCACAATAGTTCAAATCGATGCTCATGCTGACCTTAGAGATTCGCTTAATGGTGAGCGATTCAGCCATGGTACGGCTGCAAGGCGAGCTTTGGATTGTGGAATCGGCAGTCTTTTGCAGATTGGAATTCGGGCATACTCACTCGACGAAGCAAGGTTTGTGGAAAACGATGATCGAATTGAGACGTTCTATGCTCAAAACCTCTTCAGTCCTTCTGCTGGAATGACTATTTGGAACTCTCTAATTGAAAGAATTAGCCAATTGAGTGGACCTATTTGGTTGACTTTTGATATAGATGGATTAGATGGTTCATTGGTTCCCGATACAGGCACACCTGTTCCCGGTGGTCTGACTCATTGGGGCGCGGTGGAAATTATCGAGGGGCTATTTGCCAGCAGTGCTGAGATAATTGGAGCCGATGTGAATGAAATTGCTCCCGGCGATGATCGTGTAACGCAATTCAATGCAGCATTAATCGCAACGAAGATTATTGCTGCACATATTGCCAATCAGATTTGATTCAGATTTTGTAAATTTATCATAGGAATGATTCTATGCAATCACCTCTACAGCGGCGCATGCGCCGCTGGCTGACAGTATTGATTGTAGCATCAATGCTCGCTGTATCAACCTCACCTACGGCTACCGCACAGATTGGTCAACCGGACATTATCCAAGAGCATTGGTATCATTCCTACGCAACTCTAACCCTAGACGTAAACGAATGGGCGGATGACTACCCGGAAGTCGTCAATCTTCTAGTCGTGGGTCAAACAGAGATGGGAAGGAATCTTTGGATGTTACAAATTTCTGATTGGAGTCAAGAAACCAAACCCGATGGAAGCGAAAAAGACGTTGTTTACATCGATGGAGGACATCATGGTAACGAACATCTTGGAACCGAGCTCGCATTCCTAGTTGCTGAGTATTACATCGAAGGTTGGGCTAACGGACAACAGGACGTTCTCGATGTATTAGCCAATACTGAACTACATATTCTGATTATGCTAAATGCGGATGGTAATGACTTCGATACAAGATGGAATATCAATCAAGTTGACCTCAACAGAAATTACGACCACTATTGGAATACCTGCCCTACTACCCAACCTGGAAGTAGTGCCTTTAGCGAATCTGAAACTTTGGCAAATTCGATCTACATGAATGAAGTTGTTCCCCATGCCGACCTATACATCACCATGCATACCGGTGTTTGGATCATGCTCTATCCGTGGGGTAAATGGCCAGAACAGCCATCGGATTGGGAAATGTATCATCACATTAGAGATGAAGTAAATTCAAACATTTCAGATATCCCTATTCGTAACGCTAACCAAGGACTATACCCTAATTGTGGAACCAGTCGTGATTATGGATATGGAGTAATGGGTTATCCGACCTTCACCTTCGAGACTGATGACGAGCAATTCCTCCTTGGAACCATAGAGCCGCTATCCCAAAGGCTCGGTGAAGAACTCGATGTAATGATTTATCTCATCGAGAATGTTTGGTATTGGCGTGCTCGGCTGGTTGTGGAAAGCATCGAGATAAATGGTAATGAAATCGATGCTCATGTAGTAAATCTTGGAAGAGCGAGTACGTCAAATATCACCTTACAATATTCTGATTCAAGTGGCCGAGTGCTATGGAATTCATCCCTATTTGGAGTAAACGCTACTAATCAAACCAAGATCACCTTAGACGCTCAAAATCTGACCATAATCGAGGATGGAAACTGGAGTATATACTACCAAAAGAGAGTAATCGATGCTAGTCAATGGGTAGAAGAAAATATTGACGACTCTGTAGTAGAAATCTCGAAGATTAAAGAAGGATTACTACCCGCTCCCTCTATGTTTATTCACCTATTTTCGATACTATTGGCGGCTTTTGCAGGAAGAAGAAAAAATATTGATTTTTGAGTGAAAAATGACTTTTCGCTTCAAAAAAACCCATTGAAATTAAGAATTTCTTTTGAAATTATTTGTATATCGGAACTTTTTCCCACTACCAATGAAGGTGAGTTGTGCTAATTTTGACCGAACTGGGGACATAATGATTATTCCTGTATTCAAGGACTTTGATAAGGCCCCGAACAATACCACTGTTGGCCTCGGTCGGGGGCCAAGCATTGCTGTGAAGGCCGCAGCTGCAAGTGATGCAATTTCTGGAAAGGTTGGGGAATCACTCAGTGTTTGGACCAAGCGCTGCACGGTTATTTTCATAGGTGTTGGAAAGAAAGGCAAACTTACTCACAAAGTCGCTCGGGATACTGGCGCGAAGTGTCTTGCGAGTCTATCTAAGGACTTAGGCAATGATATTGTAATCCGATTTACTTCGGGATGGTCTACAGAAAACATGGCCGCTTTTGCTGAGGGTATGATGCTACGAGATTATCAGTTTGATAAATATCAGAAAAAGGACGAAGAAAATAATCACGAAGGTTGGACATTAGAATGTCAGGCACATGACCGCCATCTCGAAGCATTGAGTGAATCAATTGAGAAAGCAAGTCTTGTTACAACTGGTGTTCACCTAAGTCGGGACCTAGCAAATGAACCAGCAAACCGATTATACCCTGAAGAGTTCGGTCGTAGAGCCCTTGAATGGGCTGAAGGCAAGGATAATGTCGAGGTTGAAGTATGGGATTATGCACGCCTACAGAAGGAAGGAATGCATGGTGTAATCGCTGTCGGAAAAGGTAGCATTCGCAAACCCTGTATGGTATTCTTCCGATTAAATCCAAATGTACAATCAGGCGAGCAGGTGCCTTGTATTGTCGGAAAAGGTATCACCTTTGACACAGGTGGAATTTCGATTAAACCTAGTCAAGGTATGTGGGATATGAAGTACGATATGCACGGTTCAGCAACCGTTTTCGGACTATTTCAAGCACTTTGGGCTACGGGATATGAAGGTCGAGTTAATGGAATCACCTGTATGGCCGAAAATATGCCTAGCGCAGAAGCCTACAGACCAGGAGATGTTATTGATACATATTCAGGAAAGACGATTGAAATTTTTAGCACCGATGCAGAGGGTCGAAATGTACTGTCTGATGGACTTTGGAAGGCGGCTGAACTAAACCCCTCATACATTGTTGATCTTGCTACCTTAACAGGGGCTTGTGTTGTTGCTTTGGGACAAGAGGCTTCTGGACTTTGGTCTAATGATGACAACTTGAGAGAACGTATTCATCAAGCCGGTAATTCAGTAGACGAATTGGCTTGGCCTATGCCACTTCTACCTGCCTTTGAGAAGGAAATGACCAGTTCCAAATTTGCAGATGTCAGAAATGGCGGTAAGGGACGTTATGGCGGGGCCAATACCGCAGCCGCTTTCCTCAAGCAATTCATTCAGGATCGAGAGGACGAAAATGGCGATAAGTCAGAAATTCCATGGGCTCATCTAGACATAGCAGGAACCGCTTGGAATGTAGACACCAACGCATGCGTCGCTCACGGGGGAACGGGGGTTCACGTGCGAACCTTGCATCACTTGATTACTCAGGGATGATTCACTCGTCGGCATCGTCGCCATCGACCACTTCAAAGTCTGCTTCGACGACACCATCGCCATCGGCAGCTGCTTCGTTAGCAGCCTGTTGTTCAGCCATTTCCGCAGCAGCAGCCTCGTATAGTTTGGTGGAGACACCGTGCATGACCTCTTCCAATTCACCCATCTTGGCTTGAATTGCAGCCTCGTCAAGTTCTTCGAAATCAATAGGCTGATCTTCATCCATAATCAGGGCTTCAAGTTCATCCAATTTCTCATTCACAGGAGCCTTGTCATCGTCAGACAACTTCTCTCCTGAATCCTCCATCATCTTTCGAGTTTGGTAAACGATACTATCTGCCTGGTTGCGTAGGTCCACTCTAGCCTTACGGCGCTTGTCTTCCTCTGCAAATTCCTCGGCCTCTGCAATCTTTGATTGAATCTCATCTTCAGATAAAGAAGTTTGACTTTCAATCTTAATCGATTGTTCGGTCCCTGTACCGAGATCCTTGGCCGATACATTCACAATTCCATTTGCATCAATATCGAAGGTCACCTCAATCTGTGGAATTCCGCGAGGAGCTGGCGGGATACCCATTAGATGGAATCTTCCCAGTGTAGTATTGTCTTTGGAGAACTCTCGCTCTCCTTGCAAGACATGAACCTCTACAGCTGGTTGGTTATCAGATGCGGTAGAGAATACTTCTGAGCGGCGACTCGGGATTGTAGTATTACGCTCGATCATCATTGTAGTTACACCACCTAGGGTCTCGATTCCGAGAGTAAGTGGAGTGACATCAAGAAGTAGGACGTCGGTTACTCCTTCATCACCAACGATTATTCCTGCCTGAAGTGCAGCTCCTACAGCAACCGCCTCATCGGGGTTGATGCCCTTGAATGGAGCCTTGCCTACTTCCTTCTCAATCGCAGTTTGTACTGCAGGAACGCGTGTTGAGCCTCCTACTAGAATGACTTTGTCGACCTCTCCCTTTGAGACGCCTGCATCCTTCATCGCTTGACGAGTAGGAGCCATTGTTCGTTCAATTAAATCTGCGATTAATTCCTCGAATTTTGACCTTGAAAGCGATAGGTCAAGATGTTCCGGCTGTCCATCACGCATGGTGATGAATGGTAAGTTAATCTGGGTTGTTCCAGTTCCTGATAACTCGATCTTTGCCTTCTCAGCAGCCTCTCTTAAGCGACTCATTGCCTGCATGTCGCCGGACAAATCTATTCCAGTGGTCTTCTTGAATTCTGATAGAATCCACTCGATGACTACCTCGTCGAAGTCGTCACCGCCCAATCTATTATCTCCGCTGGTTGCCTTTACTTCGATTTGGGGTTGCTCGTCAACTAGGTAAATTTCTAGGATCGAGACATCGAATGTACCGCCACCAAGGTCGTATACCAAAATAGTCTGGTCATCATCCTTGTCGACACCATAAGCCAGTGCGGCAGCGGTAGGTTCGTTGATTATCCGTAGTACCTCTAAACCGGCAATTCTGCCCGCGTCACGGGTTGCTTTTCTCTGAGCATCGGTAAAGTATGCTGGACATGTAATAACTGCCTGAGTAACCTCTTGTCCGAGGTATGCCTCAGCATCTGCTTTCAGCTTCTGTAGTACGAATGCTGAAATCTCTTGAGGAGTGTACTCCTCATCACCGATTGTTTGCTTCCAATCGGTACCCATTTCTCTCTTTACGGACATGATTGTGCGTTCTGAGTTGGTAACCGCTTGTCTCTTTGCGGTGATTCCTACAAGGCGGTCTCCGTCCTTTGTGAAAGCCACTACCGAAGGAGTAGTTCGGCTTCCTTCTGAGTTCGGTATTACTGTGGCCTTGCCACCCTCTAAGGTAGCAACACAACTATTCGTCGTTCCAAGGTCTATTCCAATTACTGCGGTGCTCATTTATTTCACTCCATTTTCATTTCATTCGTTTTCGTCAGCTGTTGTAGCTTCCGAGTTGATGTCGAATTTGACATCAAGAATTCCGTTGTTTAGATCCCATTCGACAATATTCTCCGCCGAATGTGGAAGTGTGTAGCGCTTCAAAGGGCGCATTTGTGTGGTCTTCATCAATTGCAGAATTTCACCACCACTGGTTAAGTTAAGCTCGACCTCTTCTTGATGGAGATCTGTGAATCTGGATATGTCTACTGTAATACACATCCTGTCTTCATGGATGAATACGTCTTCTAATGGAAGATTATTATCTGGCTCTTCCGTTACTTCTTCCTCAACCTCAATCTCTGGTACCTCGGCAGGGTTATTGCCTTCAAATTGTACCTTTATGCCCATATTTCGGAACATCTCGCCCATTCCGCCTGGGCCGTTGAGCATGGATTCCATCTGCTTGCGGAACTCTTCCGGATCTACATCTGTCCCCATCTTTATTTCAGTGGAGGCCATTCGATCAGGATCGAGTCCCATCTCCTCAAATTGGTTGCGGACTTGGCGCATCATATTCTGAAGTAATTCGACGTCAATCGGCATACCCATGTCCGCGAACATTTTGGCCATTTGTTCGAGCATTTTCTCCTCGAATTCGTCTCTTTCTGATGTGCTCATTATACCACTACTCAACCTGAGGTTGTATAGTCGGACCATTCTGCCTTATTTGAATCAAACGGTGAATAGTACACTCGCCTGTGTGCTAGCAAGTGCATGGGTAACGTGGGGGTACATCGCGATTTACACACAACATCGCATTGAAAGCGAGCCTTTGATTCGCTATGCACATGGTTGAGTCGGAGCAGGATGTTGCTTTGGAGGATACCGACCGCATAGAAGGGCGCTCGGCTCTGGTAAACAACACCAACGCGGCTCTCGCCCTTGCAGGTGCTGTGAGGTCGACCTTAGGTCCTAGAGGCTCGGACAAAATGCTAGTTGACGAGAATGGAGAGATTGTCGTAACCAACGACGGGGTTACCGTTCTTGAGACTGCAAAGGTAGAGCACCCGACCGCTAATCTTCTCATCGCTACTAGTTCCGCTCAGGATAGAATTGCTAGAGATGGAACTACAACTTCAGTCCTCCTTACAGCAGAACTATTGCGTAACGCACTCGAATTATCCAGAATTGGAGTTCATCCGACGATAATAGTGAATGGATATCGTATTGCGGTGGAAGAATCACTATCTCAATTGGAAGAAATTTGCAGAGATGCTTCAGATGATGATTTGATTGCTACTACTTCGACAACGATGGCTGGAAAGATCGACACTGTCTTGGCTAAGAAAATGACTAGTTTAGCGCTTGAAGCCGCTCATGCATTGGAAAATGAAGAAGGTGGTGATGACCTTGAGAGAATTCGAGTAAAGCGTTTGCAGATGACTGGTGGTGGAGCTGCAGAATCAGAAATCATTCACGGCTTAATGCTGAAGAAACAACGACTCGATTTTACCACAGTGACTCATTCTGATGGTGGTAAAATCGCCATAATTGATGGTGGGTTTGAAAATCGAGAATTAGAGTTGGATGCACAAATTGAGATTCGAAGCACTGGTCTGCTTTCCGGGTTCCAAGAGAGGAAGAGGGCGAAATTAGCCGAACAGGTTGACAGCCTATCTTCACTGGGTATTGACCTACTTTGTGTCAGAGACGGAATAGCCGATGAGGCGGTTTCGCTGTTGAAAAGCGCTGGAATTACCGCCTATCGAAGATTCGAAAGAGAAGATTTGGAAAGATTATCGATTATTACTGGAGCAAAGATGGTTCGAGAGGCGAATCGGATGTCTACCGAGGATGTAGGAAGTTACACCAATTATGCTGCGGAAAAGATAGACGATGCTTGGTATCTTAGAATCGATGGTGAAGGTCGTGCTATGACGGCTCTTCTACGTGGAACTACATCCACCATGCGAGAAGAGGTTAGCAGAGCTTTCGATGATGCTCTTGGTGTAGCGTTCAGATTAGTTCGTGAGCCGAAGGTACTTCCTGGTGGAGGAGGAACTCAAACTCACTTGGCTCGCCACTTACGTTCCTATGCTACCACTCAGAAAGGTAGAGAGCAATTGGCGATTGAGGGGTTTGCAGACGCCCTAGAAGTAATCCCTCGTGTGCTTGCAGAAAATGCAGGACTTGATCCAATCGATGAGATATTAGCCCTTTCAGCGGCACAAGTAGAACATGGTTCATGGTTCGGGCTTGATGCGATGAGTGGAGAAAAGGCAGATATGGCTGAATTAGGTATTCATGACCCTCTTTTCGTAGCTCGTCAAGCCTTGACTGGTGCAACGGAAGCGGCTATCACAGTACTCCGGATAGATGATGTTCTATGGGCAAATGTTGAGCCGAGTACTCCCGATTGGTCGAATCAGATTGATGAAGATTGAATTCCCAAAATCATTGCATCGCAAAGCGCTTCCAAATCATACTCGGCCTTCCACCCCCAATCCTGCTTGGCTGCAGAATCTTCAACCGAATCGGGCCAAGAATCAGCATACTCTTGCCTAACATCCGGCTTAAAATCACAAGTGAATCCAGGAACTCTTGCTGCAACCGCATCTGCGATTTCAGCGGCCATAAATGAACAACCCGAAAGGTTGTAGCCTCCACGTGCATCACCAATTGATTCGACTGGAGCATCCATCAGGGCGATAGTCGCACGTATTGCATCATCCATGTACATCATTGGAAGGCGAGTGTCTGCCCGAACGAAGCAATCGTAGTGGCCATTTTCAAGCGCGGCGTGAAAGATATCTACTGCATAATCGGTAGTTCCTCCACCAGCGGGAGCCTTGTAGGAAATCAAACCCGGATATCTAATTCCTCGAACATCAACGCCGTATTGCTTCCAATAATTCATTGCCAAGCGTTCCCCAGTTACTTTGGTTTTACCATACATGGTTGTAGGGTTGAGTGGACAAACTTGAGGAGCATGTTTTGGAGCATCTGGGCCAAAAACTGCAATTGATGATGGAGCATAAACTCTCAATCCATGTTTTCGAGCAGCTTCCAAAACGGTAACTGTCCCTCCCACATTGATTCTTTCACATAAATCGGGATTCTTTTCTCCCGTTGCGCTGAGAATAGCAGCCAAGTGATATACGGTCCCAATCGATTCCTCAATTACTACCTCATCAAAGGCATTGGCGTCAATTACACTCAGATGCCTGTATGGGCCTCCAACTACACATGGGTGATCGGGAATATCTCGCACATCGCTAGCAACAACAGCATCTGCGCCATGGCGAGCGCGCAATGCTTCAACCAATTCAGTACCAATCTGGCCGAGTGCCCCGGTAACTAAAATCCTGGAGTTGGTAGCACCGACCATGACTCCCCGGGAGTCAGACGATACTTAGACTTGCGAGATGGGCGCTTTTGCGAGTAATTTTGTAATCCATAGAGCCAATGTTGATATGCGAGACATGTCGGCTTCAAACCCCGTTGATTGTATGAAGTATGTCGTAGTCACGGGCGGAGTCCTATCCGGACTAGGTAAAGGAATCACAGCCTCAAGCATTGGAGTTTTACTGAAATCTGCAGGACTGCGCCTAACTTCAGTAAAGATAGATCCCTATCTGAATAGCGATGCTGGGACCATGTCTCCATTCGAACACGGAGAAGTTTTCGTATTGGATGATGGTGGAGAAGTTGACCTTGATCTCGGGAACTACGAACGATTCCTCGATGTCGCTCTAACTCGGGAAAATAATATCACAACTGGTAAGGTATATGCAAATGTCATTGAGAAGGAACGTAGAGGCGATTATCTCGGAAAGACTGTGCAGGTTGTGCCTCACATAACCAATGAAATTCAGGACTGGATTGAGCGTGTGGCACACGTCAGCGCAGATGGATCGGGTGAAACTCCTGATGCTTGTGTAATCGAATTAGGAGGCACTGTAGGTGATATCGAAAGTGCTCCATTCATTGAAGCATTGAGGCAATTCCAATTTAGAGTTGGACAAGATAATGTTTGCTTTGTTCACGTCAGCCTTGTTCCAGTAATGGGACCAGTTGGCGAACAAAAGACAAAACCTACTCAACATACCGTCAAAGAACTACGAGGTCTAGGAATTATTCCAGATATCCTGGTTTGTAGATCAGAAGTGCCATTGGAAGATGAGACTAGGGAAAAACTTGCAGCATTCTGTCACGTTGGTACAGACGCTGTTGTTTCAGCGCATGATGTTTCAAACCTCTACCAAATTCCGATCTCTCTTTACGAACAATCAGTATTGAGTAAGGTCTCAGAACATCTTGGATTTGAGGTTCCAGATACTCTACCAATGCTTGAGGATTGGAAAGAAATGGCAGACAAGGTAGACCGATTAGAGGAGGAAGTTCACATCGCTATGGTAGGCAAATATACCGGCCTCTCTGACTCTTATCTTTCTGTTATCAAGGCCTTACAACACAGCGCATATGCAGTTGATAGGAAACTGGTAATTGACTGGATTGAGTCAACTGATTTAGATCCTCATTATGTTACTGAAAAGCATGATGAGGCATGGGATTTACTAAAAGCAGCAGATGGAATTCTGGTTCCTGGCGGATTTGGTAACCGAGGGGTTGAAGGGAAAATCGCCGCAGCAAATTATGCTCGGATAAACAACGTACCCTACCTAGGAGTATGTCTTGGTTTGCAAATTGCAACCATAGAGTTCTGTCGCAATGTCTTGGGTCTCGAAAATGCAAACTCTACAGAGTTTGATGAAAACACACCGAATCCAGCGGTTGTCTTCATGCCAGAAATTTCCAAAACCCACATGGGTGGAACTATGAGACTTGGAACGAAACCAACTCCATTCCTTGTCGATGATTGCAAAATGAAGCGACTGTATGGAGGTGCTAAACACGTCGATGAAAGGCATCGACATCGCTACGAAGTAAACCCTGATTTGATTGAGAGAATTGAAGCCGAAGGTCTGGTTTATGTCGGTAAAGATGAGACCGGACAGAGGTGTGAAATCATGGAGTTGGAGAATCATCCATATTATGTTGGAACTCAATATCACCCTGAATTCAAGTCAAGACCAAACCGCCCTAGTCCTCCTTTCCTAGGTCTGCTAAAGGCGGCTGTTGGACAAGAAATATGATTTCTCAAGAGGCGATTAGATGTGGGAGCAAATCGTTGACTTAGCTCACAATGAAATTGTAGCATATGCAGGAATGATACTGATTCTAAGCGCCTTTTTCCTGGAAACTCGAGATATTTTGAACAGTAAAGAGTGGCCATATCTAGTTCTCATGGCACTAGGTTCTGGACTCCTCGCAGTAAGGGCATACTTGATCGATGAGTGGGCATTCTTCATTCTCGAGGTTGCTTGGTTTGCCGCTGCTGCATTGGGGATTTGGTCAATCACCAAGAATATGAGATAAGGGGTTACTATTTTTTGATAACAAAAAATCCTATGATAATTCCAAGGAATACCAATTCTAATCTTTCATGTGTACTCGGCCAATAAAGAAAATCTAACCAAAATTCATCGATACCCCATTCCCTTCTTTCCTTACCGAAATCAGAAAATCTAGAGAATAGATTCATGATTGAAATTGCGATAATAAATCCTCCAGAAACTATTTTCCAAGAAGTCGATTTGATCATTCCGATAAAGTGCAATCCTGAGATTAACAATATCGAAAGGATTGTTGTAGAATACAAAATCCAACTTCGTACATCACTCATGTCGCCGCCGTATTCGAAATAATCGATAATATCTCTAAATTCCCCAAAAGCAACGAATGTTGCAGGAATCAGTAGAACTAAACAAATGATTCCAAAGAGAATTTCGAAGGGAGATTGTGAATTTTTTGAATGAGTTGCCGATTGATTTTCGATTGAGAAGCCTTCAACAGAAGTTTCGAGCATGTTACTTCGTTCGCTGATTCAAAAATGAAACTTATTCCGGAAATTCAAAAAAAAAGGCGAATCAAAGGGTAGCCTCTATTCAACCCCTTATTAGCAGACCTACCTATATTGGGCCACGTTCAAATGGACTGGGCGCTAGTACCATCCGATGGAGGACATAGTCTGGCTAAAGCAAATGTTCCGTCAAGAATTGGATTTGCGACCGCCCTCACTTGCGAAAATAGGTGAAAACAGTATTTTGATGCATGATGAGTCGGGGGCACCAATTGCTCATGCCGCATTATCTAACCGATGGGGAAATTTCGAAATCAACAGCGTAGTGGTCGATCCTAATCACAGAGGGAGGGGGCTGACACATAAATTACTGGAG
The DNA here is from genome assembly GCA_023268715.1 of Candidatus Thalassarchaeaceae archaeon. GTDB lineage: Archaea > Thermoplasmatota > Poseidoniia > Poseidoniales > Thalassarchaeaceae > MGIIb-O1. Next base: position 95,216 of record JALRLV010000002.1, on the reverse strand, counting down.
CGGTGTGGAGGGGGACCACTCTTTTCGTATACCCGAGATGTTCGCCTCCAATCGACATTGCTCAAGGCAGGGTTTGAACATAGGCCATATCCCGGCTTACTCCCCCTACTCAACATTGGGATTAGCCGTATTGCAATGTTGTTTTGGATGATGTTAACCCTAGAATTTAGGCGAATTTTTCATCAATTCAGGCATCTGTTAAACTACAAATTATTCATGCGTCCGTGACTCAATGGCTAGCGAATGAGATGCGTTGGAATCTATCGGTTAGTTTGTTCCAGATCTAACACATACGGTTAGTTCTCTGAACCCATTGACAATTTGACTTGTCACAGGGGTAGGGTATACCCCCTGTGATATGGCACTAACATGAAGGGTACCGATGTTTACGCATAGATAATAGAGGGACTCAGACTACCAATTGCATGGAGAATGATGAAGGCGGATCCATATCCCTGAGCCCAAAACAATGGATTGAATTATTCAAAATGATGCCACCAATAGGAAAGGCATTTCTGATAGTTTCACAATTAATTGTCTTAGGTATAATCGGGTATGTTTTGGTAGGATGATGACGATTCTGTAACCAAGTATCCCTTGCACTCTTAGGCATCCACCACCCTAGCGAAAGAGACGCTTACCAGTCAGTCGGTGTTTTTTGATTGAGACAGTTGTGCAAGTTTGTAGACTCCCACCAAAATTGTGCCTGCAAGAAGACCCATAATTAAGCCAGAAAGTGCAGAAACAGTCCCTACGTGTGCCTCCATTAGAACTCTGGGAATTTCATATGTCCCATTTGCTATGGCTAACTGGCAAACGTCACTAACACCACACGCTTCGTTTACTCCTTCGCTTGAGCCGTTTAATCCTAGATAGCCGCCAATTCCAGTTGTTAGTAGTATGAACAAGGATTCGTTATCCATGGGCTACGAGTAGGTAATTGGGTATTGAAGGTTATTAAGAATCTAGTAGTATCTGTAGTTTGATTTTGAGTCACAGGGGTAATCCGATACCTATGATTTGGTACTAATTCCATCGGTACCCTATGATTCAGTCAACTGATACAGGTAGAACTCTAGTGGTACGATATCCCTGTAATACTTTCATGTAGCGCTTTGCAGCAAATTCCGCATCCAGATCTGAATCTCCGGTTTCTATTCGTAGTCTACGTACTGTTAGTAACTTAGCCGGAGTACAAATTCCCAATACTGAATCAATTCCTGCAGTTCTCAAAACATCAGGTGAGAGTTGTAAATTCCCTCTACCAATTAGGAAGCCTTGTCCGCCCATTGGAGAAAGAAGAATGGTCACATCACCATCATGTTCAGAAAGCAATTTGAATAAATCTGATTCATTCAAATCTGTTCCAATTTGCTCACTACCAATACTAGCGTCTATTCCAAGAACGGTGGGCTTAATCCCAACCATTTCTCCTATCGTTCGAAGTGTTCCACCTGAACCCCAGATGAGTAGGCGATTGTCGTCCATGAGAATTTCACGAATATGGTCTGCTAGACCTTCAACGATTTCTTCTTCACCAGATGCTTCCACTCGTTGCTTGGTTCCCTGCATCCATCGAGGGCTTGCAGGGGTCATCGCCTCTGCAAACATTCGCACAACCCAACGTCCTTCACGGTAGATTTCTTCATCGAGATCTAGAACTTCGGTATTTGCCACCAATAACTCTCCATCGAGCCATGCGGAGAGAACTTCAGCTGCTGCCTTAGGTGAGGCCGCGAAACATCCAGAATGCATCTTAACTCCACAAGGAACTCCAATCAGTGGTAATTTACCCCGCCCTGCTTTTTCTAAGGCTGCTACAATATCTCGAGTAGTTCCATCTCCTCCGCCATAGACCAGTAATTCGATTTCATCCTCTAGCAAGGTCTTTACTAAGCCGTCAGTATCTTCAGCGGACGTTAATCCAGATGACTGATGTATTGTGGATATACTACCGATATCTGAGTCTATCCAGTCTGAACCCATTCGACCATCACTAGTTACCCAATGCAAATTTGAGGTGTCTTTCCTTATCCTAGCAAAATGTGCCAAAGCATCCTTGACTCTAGGCCCTGCTCTGTCTTCTGCACCCTGTGAACGGGCGTATTCTGCCTGCCCATCTGAACCCTTCAGACCCAGTCTACCTCCAAGCCCTGCATCAGGGTTGACAAGTAGCCCAATGCGCGTCATACCTCGCGCAGCAGGCAGGCGTTAATATCTCCACAGTATCAGCGATTACTGAAATGAGAATCGTTGTGGCACTAGGGGGTAATGCTCTGCTTAGACGAGGGCAACCGATGACTGCTGAAAACCAGAGAGAAAATGTTCGAATTGCAGCCAAGGCTCTGGAACCAATCACTGAAGGTAATCAGTTGGTTATCAGTCATGGAAATGGGCCACAAGTTGGACTTCTCGCACTACAATCCGCAGCTTACGAAGAAGTGGAGGCTTACCCATTGGATGTGCTGGGTGCACAGACGGAGGGAATGATTGGTTACATGATTGAGCAAGAACTTGGAAACTTGCTTCCAATAGAAGTACCATTTGCTACAATCCTAACAATGGTTGAAGTTGATCCAGAAGACTCAGCCTTCCAAAACCCAACAAAACCAATCGGGCCTATTTACACAAATGAAGATGCTAAGCTTCTGGAGGCTGAGAAGGGATGGACAATGAAGCCTGATGGAGAATTTTGGCGGAGAGTTGTGCCTTCTCCCGAACCACACAGAATTTTCGAAATGAGACCTATACATTGGTTATTGGAAAAGGGAACAATAGTCATCTGTGCTGGTGGTGGTGGAATCCCTACGATTTTCAATAGCGAAGGAAATCTAGAGGGAGTTGAGGTAGTCATCGACAAGGATAGAGCAAGTTCTTTGCTCGCATTCGAACTAGAAGCGGATTTGCTAATCATGGCCACCGATGCTGATGGAGTCTACCTGAATTGGGGGACTGATTCTGCTGAGAAAATATCCACTACCACTCCAGATGAAATTGAGACACATCAATTTGAGGCTGGCTCTATGGGACCGAAAGTAGAGGCTGCCTGCGACTTTGTCAGAAGAACTGGCCAGCGAGCAGTGATTGGAGCATTAGCAGATTTACCAGCTATGGTAGCGGGAAGTGCTGGAACTCAATTTGTAATTGAAAAGTAAATCAAACATCGATGACAGATGCAAGACCCATTCCTATTGCATAGGACACCGCTGTAACGATTGCAAGGATTCCAAGCATTTCCAAAAATCGACTAAAGAAGGGTTGATTTTGCTTTACTGAAATCCATTTATTGAATCCTGCAACGACAAATACCCCCATGCATAAAGTCAAACTCAGAGACAAGATATGTGGTTCAAGACCAAATCTTCCTTGCTCAATTAGAAGATAGGGGGATATCAGTAGAGTAACTACAAACAAGTAAGAAGCCAAGGTGTAAAATGCTGCCTTAATCGGTATACTATATCGAGATTCAGCCCTCTTGGAAAGAAATTCAGATGCACCCATACTAAGTGAGGCAGCAATACCAGTCACAAGTCCGGATAATGCTACTAGTTTCAGATCCTTCAAAGCAAAAGTTAGCCCAGCTAAGACTCCAGTCATTTCGATGAGAGCATCAGAAATACCTAGGACAATGCTACCATAGTGGTCATCATCCTCATCCATATCCTCACTAAATCAATTCGGGGGATAAATAATTGGATTCGGAAATTGCTGGATTCTGCCGTTATCGACTGCTTTCTTGACCAACGGTTCTGTAGTTAATTTGCGCTTTGTAATCAGGAAATTTAGCCAACCCCTTCATAGAGGCGATTCGTCGGCGTAGCCGACAGAGAGACACGGCATGAGCATGATTACGGTAGAGTTGGGTGAAGATGGAACCCACGAATATGCCTCTGGAATCACTGCAGGAGAGGTTATTCTCAACGTTCATGGAAAGCGCTCTGGAGCCGTGGCGGCCCTAATCGACGGTGTCGAGCGCGACTTTTCTCACGTTCTAGATTCTGATTGTAGCCTCGAGCCAATAAACGGCGAGAGCGAGGAAGGATTGTACATTCTGCGCCATTCTTGCGCTCACCTTCTGGCTCAAGCTGTTGTCGAGATGTTCCCTGATGCCAAGCCTACTATTGGACCACCTATCGACCATGGTTTCTACTACGATTTCCATATGGACTCGATTGGTGATGAGGAATTAAAGGCAATCGAGAAAAAAATGAATCAACACATTCGAGCAAATCACGCAATGATTCGTGAGGAATATGACAATCAAACTCTAAGAGAAATGTTCTCAGAAAATAAATTCAAAATCGAAATAATGGATGATAAAGTAGGCCATGATGTTGGCTCCTCAGTCTATCGACAGGGTGACTTTGTAGACCTATGTCGAGGCCCTCACGTCCCTTCGACGTCTCATTTGCGATGGTTCAAACTCACTAGCACAAGTACAGCATATTGGCGTGCTGATAGCAAGCGAGAATCACTTGTCAGAATCTATGGAATGTGCTATGCTAGCAAAGAAGGGCTGAAAGAACGTCAGAGGCAAATTCAGGAAGCAGAAAAACGAGACCACAAGAAAATTGGCAAAGAAATGGAACTCTACATGATCGATGAATTGATTGGAAAGGGGCTACCAGTATGGCTGCCTCATGGAGAGATTCTCAAGTCTGAAATCGAGCGTTATGCCATCGAGACTGAGGAAGCTTATGGGTATCAAAGAGTTACAACTCCAGTTTTGGCAAAGCAGGAATTGTTCCAATGCAGCGGTCACCTTCCTCATTATGCAGATGGTATGTATCCGCCAATGGAAATGGATGATGGGACATATTACCTCAAGGCGATGAACTGTCCAATGCACCACCTTGTTTTCAGAAATAAGAAGAGGAGTTACCGAGAACTTCCAATCCGTATTGCTGAATATGGCACCGTCTATCGTAACGAACTATCAGGAACTCTCGCTGGACTGCTCCGAGTTCGCATGCTTTCGATGAATGATGCTCACATCTACTGTACACTGGACCAGGTAGGTGATGAGGTGCGTGCGAATGTTCAGATGGTCAACGATTACTATCGAACTTTCGGATTTGAGAACTTTCACTTGCGCCTATCCTTGTGGGACCCTGAGAATACTGAGAAGTATATCGGCGATGCCAAAATTTGGGAGTCGACTCAGGAGCACTTGCGATCGATTCTAGTCGACATGGGTATACCTTTCGTCGAGGAGGTAGGCGAGGCGGCTTTCTACGGTCCGAAAATCGACATTCAGTTTACGACCGCTCTCGGGCGCGAGGAATCTATGTCGACGATACAGTTAGATTTCGCTGCGAAGGACCGCTTCGAATTGAGCTACAAGGATGAGAATGGTGAGGAAAATGGTGAGGTCTTCGTAATTCATCGGGCGCCTCTATCGACTCACGAGCGATTTGTTGCTTTCCTTACTGAGCATTGGATTGGTAATTTCCCTACTTGGTTATCGCCAATACAGGTTCAGGTAATTACTATTTCAGAAAAGCAAATTGAATATGCCGCAGAAGTAAAAACCGCTTTGGAATCTGCTGGAGTCCGTGTCAAAGTTGATCATTCTGATGCTACCATTGGTAAGAAAATCCGAATGCACCGAAAAATGCGTCCCGCTTACATGTTGATTCTTGGTGAGGACGAGGCGGCGAATCAAACCGTCTCGATTCGAGCACGAAATGGTGACCAGTGCAACGGCGTTTCTTTGGAACAATTCGTGTCTGACCTATTCGCAGAAATCACAAATAGAGAGAGGGAATTGGGGCTAGTTCCAGCCTCGAATTAATCTCAAATTACCCTACGACGTAGGTTCTCAAGTAACTCGTCTGCATTTCCTAAAGCGGTCAAACATTCTTGTATTTCTCCGGAATCTAAAGCTTCAGCCGCTTTCTTCACCGCCGCCTCGGTTGCTCTACGAGACTCATCCGTGGGGCCAATAGAACTTGAATCGAGACGACGTCGAAGTTCCGACCATTCAGATTGGACAAAGTCCAACAATTCTCTTGTTTCACTAGCCTCTGACTCATAGGATGCTAAATCGTTGGTTAACAAGGCTAGAGATTGTGATGCGTTAACCCATTCACCAAATGAAGCAGCAGTTTCCACCTCCTCAAGCCTTGATTGCCAAATTTGACTGGCTTGGCCAGTTGGAAATCTTTCTGAAATCTGTTTCTTCTGTCGTAATGCCCGCTGGACTTCTTGCATAGCATCCGAAGTTTCTCTGACTTCGCGTGCTAAACTATCTGCAAGACCCTTGGCTAGAGGCGCGTCACCCTTAGCGAAGGCTTCCTTTGCTTCTGCTAGGCGTTCTGCATTGTTTAATGCCAATTCGCCTTCTGCCGAATTTAGTGCAGCTTCGGCATCCGCAATTGCAATCTCTGCCTCGTCACTAGAGGCCTCTAGACTGTCGATATGAGCTGGAATCGAATTTGCAATATGTAGCGCATCGGCTGGTTCTTCTGCATCCATCGCTTCCTTTGCTGCTCTCAGAATGCCTCTAACCGCGTCGGATCCAGAACCGGACTTAGCCGCTATAGCCTTCTCAGCGGTGGCTATGGAATTGGCTGCTTCTTGCCAATATTTTTCTATAGCTGCTGCTTTTGTTTTTGCTAGTCGATAAAGGGTCTCAGCCTCTCTAAGAGAACCGTGTCCTGCCTCTCTATCTCCCATTTCGAAGGCCTTTCGGGGGCCTTGAACTACAGGGGCAATTTCTTCTGACTTTTCGACGGCTGAAAGCGAATCACTGCGAATTGCATCGATATCTACTGCCATTTCCATGATTCGCTTTGCTTCTCTATCCGCCTCCTCGATTAGAACCATTCCTCGTGCCGGATTTTTCCAACCCTCATCGCGTGCTTGTTGAATTAAAGAGGAGGCCTGTTCTAAGCCAGAATTCTTTGAGCGTAACTCAAGCATTCTTGCTTCGGCTTGGTCTAATTCATTGGCAAATTTTTTCCTTTCTTCGTGAACATCGTCTTTAGCCAATAAGTCAGGGAAAAGCATCGCAATACAAGCAACTGCAAAAACTCCTGCAATCATTAAGTCAAGATTTAGAGATATTACTATTGCAATACCTAAAGCAGTTCCTGCTAGGCCGGAAAACGCTCGTAATCTCCTCGTGGAAAGAGAACTACCTAGGGCATTTCGCCAATGCAGCAGAAGACTCGTCGCTACAATAATCAATATCAGAGAAGCAATTGCTTTGTCTCCATCTCCAAATGAATCGATTGCCATAGCGATAACCATTGGCCAAGCAAGACCGCTTGCGATGGCAATTCTTGAGCGCTCCACCGGCCCATGGTCGATTAGATCAATCAACATTAAAGCTGCAACGAAGATAGCTATCACAGGACCCATTCTAGGCAGGAGTTCTACACTACCATCCATAGCTGGTAATAACCACCAACCAGCAGAGGTAATCAGTAACAAAGTTCCTGCCATTGCTACCTTCTCAACCCTTGAGCGATGCTGGGCGATTACCCGATCAGCGTGGTCGGGTGGTAGAACCATACCCCTAGACCAAGGCGCATAGGTCAAGAGTCGAGCGGTTGTTTGTACCCAGAGGAAATGCTACTTTGGGGTTAATTTAGTCTTCAAAACGCTGTGGTCCCCACAACATTCGGGCACCGATGGATAAGCCAGCGATAACTAGGAAAACACCGAGAATCACTTGAAGTGGCCCCGAGTCAGGGTTGACGATAATATTGGAATCAATAGCAATTGAATTGTCCTTCTGTTCGCTATTTTCCCATTCCAAGCGAAGGGGTAATTCTCCGGCTCTTTCAAGTGGAATTACCAATGAAATTCCAACCACACCTGGGCCTACAGAGGTTGCAAAGGGTATGTTGATGTAATCTGAACAAAGTTCTCCACTGCACAGTCTACCTACCGCCGGATCTCCACCAATATTCTGTACTATTACGTATAATTCGATGGTATCTCCAACTGTCAGAGTACCATCATAACTTACGTTCCAAATGCTGATGTTAGCGCCCGGAGCTGGTTGTACCGCAATTGAAAAAGAGAGCATGTTCATGTTGTCTTTTGAATCCCAAGACATCAAGATAAACCAATGGCTACCAGCTTCCAATGGTTCGATTTCAAAAGTTTCTATATCCGCAAATGATTGGTTTTCAAATTGTGCTTCTTGATTCAATATGAATGTCCATCTGGTGTCATAAATAGAATCCAAATCATCGTAAGAGTTGCTTAAGTTTAGAGTAATTAGTTCATCAGCCCTAGCGGGTTGTTCAGCAGAAATCATAACACCATTTGAGTAAATATCTGGGAGAATTGTCGGACCAGCACCGTCAAGCACCAAAATTACCCAATCATGGTGTACGATGTTGCCTGCATCATCTGCAACCGTCAGATGAAGAGAGTAGGTTGTTGCAGGTTTTGACTGATGACGGTCTGCAATCTCTAGATTCATGCTGTTTACATTTTCACCTTGTGGGAAGCGACTTTGAGCGAACATCTGATTCCAATCTATATGTCTCCATTCACTGCTTCGATTACTTGTAATCTCAATTGTTGTATCCAATCCAGATTCATCTGAAGCAGAGATGTTAATCTGCAAAATATCCTCGCTTCCGATTTCTATAATCCCATCGCTAACGTCTATCCCAACCTCTCCATTATCAGTTGTTTGGGCAATGAAGGATGCTTCCCAGATAGGAGATTCTCCATCGATTACGACATTTTCGAACCATTGACTAGTTGACCCAAATTGATCTGTACATTTTACAACCGTACTTAGTACATCTCCGTGACTGAAATTGAATTCAGATGGAGTGATGGAAACAAAAGGCAGGTCGCTGCTCAGCACAACTGAGCCATTATTGCTGAAAGTCCAATTTATCTCAGTATCATCGAGGTGACTATCAATACAGTTTACCTCGTAAGTCGTAGACCTCTCTAATGCGAGTTGTGTACTACTACTCAAACGGTTTGCTACGATATTCGGTGGCGAGTTTTCACCCAAACTGATTCTGATATCGCTTGCTACTGGAACGGCGGAGCGATTGACTGTGAACTCGCCGGGCGAGCCCTCGATTACATCTGCCATCGCTGAATAGCGGTATTCATATGGGCTCGGAAGGAAGATTGTGAGAGGAACTTCTTCGACTGCCGCGCCAGTCCGCGGCAGGTCCAGCAGGCGAGTACTGCGACCGTCGGTAGCGCCTACTAACTCTACTACTTCGGTCCAGCCCCACGAACCATTTTGGAACATGACAGGACCCGGGCTTGGTGGGTTTGTGATGATTGTAATATTGGTTGGTTCGAATGCCTCGTGGTCAAGCATGCAACATCCCGCATGCTCGGAATTATTCCATGCGCGATTCTCTAAAAATGGAGTGAATAGGTCAATTTCACTCTGGTTAAGATAGTCATCTCCGTCCCCTAGATACATATCTATTTGCTTACGAATACCTAATCCTGGATCGATAAGATGTTCTGTTCCGTGGTAATCGGATATGGTGAAGTTTAGAGTCCAAGTCGCAGTGATGTTCGAGTTTGCCAAGATTGGATCATGGATTTCCAGTGTCGCCCAACCGTCGTATGGGTCGAGGTTCTCTGGAATATCGTGCGCATCCGCACCCGCTGCTGGAAGGAGTGGGGTCAACATCAGAGTCGTCAACAGTATTGCGAGTGTGGTTCGATTCATTCATTCACTTCCGGGATGGATGATTGTTGAGCCATCGAAGTCGATGGCTAGTGGAATAATTCGATGACTATCTCCTAGTTCGGCGGTAAGTTGGGCTCGTAATCCAGCATCACCATGAGCCAGGAAGAAGCCACCTCCACCGGCGCCGAGGAGTTTCGTCCCGCTGGCGCCAAGTGCGAGAATTCGGTCGTGGAGAGTATCTAATTCCTCGTTTGAAACACTAACAGTAATTCCGCGCTTGGCCTGCCAAGCGGCCTCTAGTAGCGCACCAAGCCCTTCCAGGTCTCCGCGTTCTAGGTGGGCTTGGGCCTCGTCTGCCTGTTCACGAATGGCGCGCAGCCTTGCAAGTCTATCTGCCTCATCTTCGGGTGATTCCGACAGCACCGAACTCGCCCGACGACTCATACCAGTGAATACAAGCGTGAATTCTGATTCAAGGCGCTGGATAATATCATTCGTCAAATCGAGCGGCTCGACAAGGACTCCATCAGACCCAAATGAAATCGAATTGACACCGCCAAAAGCCGCAGCGTACTGGTCTTGCCGCCCTATTGGTTGGCCAAGAATATCTATCTCAATTTTACAAGCTTCTTCGGCTAATTGTCTTGCAGAAACTTCTCTTCCTGCAAAGTGGTGAAGAGCATTTAGAAGACCCACAGTTACGGTGGATGAGGAACCCAATCCTGTTCCGCGAGATGGTATGTCAGCGATGGTGGTGATCTCCACTCCGGAAGTAACTCCGGTCATTCTCATTGCTTCACGGACTAGTTCGTGTTCAATTTTCTCAAAATTATCGACCAATTCCATTTTTGAGTACGAAACTCGGACCATGTCATCAAATCGAGCATTTACAGTTACATGGATGTAACGATTTAACGCCAAAGAGATGACACGTCCACCGTTTTTCTCAGAATTAGCGAACCAGTCAAGATCGGTTCCACCTCCGCAGAAAGACACCCGTACTGGCGTACGCGAGATAATCATCGACTATTCGGCGCAAGCATCCGACTTCAAGACAACGGAGAACGGTTTGAGCTAATTTTACCAAGGGTAAGGGCTATCAAATGGCGGCGTTGGGATTCGTCGGAGGACAAGGTATGAGCGACCTGATTACCATGGACGATCTAACCAACGACGAGATCTTGGAAATACTTGATGCGGCTGAAAGGTTGTTACCAGTTGCGAATGGAGATATATACGCTCCATTACTACAAGGAAAGGTACTTGGCAACCTATTTTTCGAGAATTCAACCCGGACTAGAATGTCCTTTGAATCAGCCATGAAAAGACTTGGGGGTGAGGTGGTTAACCTTAGTTCAGTAGGCTCCAGTGTAGCCAAGGGGGAGACGCTATACGACACTATGCAAATGGTTGATGGCTACTCAGACATAGCAGTAATTCGTCATCCTCGACAAGGCGCTGCACAATATAGTGCAGACGCAATTGGAATCCCAGTTCTAAACGCAGGGGATGGAGCAGGAAACCATCCCACTCAGACAATGCTTGACCTTTTCACAATTCGACAAGCTCATGGAAGTCTAGAAGGATTGAATGTTGTATTAGTTGGCGACCTCCGCTATGGAAGAACTACTCACTCCTTGTCCCACGCACTAGTTAGATTCGGAGCCAGTTTAACTCTAGTATCCCCCGAAAGTCTACGGATGCCGACTGAAATCGTTGGCGATTTGCAATCACACGGTTCAGATGTTGTCGAAAGTGAGAATTTGGCCGGAGCAATTGCAGATGCGGATGTCATCTACATGACCCGAATCCAAAAAGAGAGATTTCCTGATGAAGATGAATATGCCAAGGTCGCGGGAATCTACAAAATGACCGCAGATGACTTGACTTTAGCCAAAGCAGGGATGATTGTTATGCACCCACTTCCTCGAGTCGACGAAATACACCCGAGCGTCGACTCGACACAACACGCTAGATATTTCCAACAAGCCTTCAATGGTGTTCCAACAAGAATGGCTCTCCTTTGCAGAAGTCTCGGTGTTGAAGTTCCAGAGGAGGTTGGCGAATGAGTGAGATGAGACGTGTTACTGCAATATGCAATGGAACAGTAGTCGACCATATTCCAGCAGGAAAGGCGTTGCAAGTAATGCAAATGCTGAGAGTGGACATTGGCCGATCTAATCCAATTAGTTTGGTAATGAATGTTCCAAGTGGAAAGGCTGGTCGAAAGGATGTATTGAAAATCGAAGACCGCGAATTAACTCAGGAAGAGTTGGATAGACTAGCACTGATTGCTCCAAACGCTTCAGTTGCGATTATACGAAATTACAGCGTAGCTGAAAAACGCCAAATCGAACTCGGTTCAGAATTGTTAAATATCGCTCGGTGTTCATTCTGGAATTGTATAACCCAAAACTCACGAGAACCACTGCCTCACAGGTTGCGAGTGATTTCCGCTGATCCACTTGACCTAAGGTGCTCATATTGCGGTCGCTCTCAATCGATTGAAGAATTGGCCCAATCAATCTTGTGAGGCCTGCGGATGGTCAGAATAGAAGCGGTCTATGACGGCAATCTGAGATGCTCTGCAACACACATACCCTCAGGTCAAACCTTGGTCACTGATGCTCCAGTGGACAATATGGGAAAGGGTCAGTCCTTTTCCCCGACTGATCTTTTGGCTACATCTATGTTGAATTGCATGATGACGATTATCGCTATAGCTGCAGATTCCAGAGAATTAGACATCAGCGGAATGAGTGGTTCGGTAGAGAAACATATGGCTTCAAGCCCCCGTAGAGTATCGAAGTTGGAGGTTGAAATCTCCTTACCTACAGACCTGAATAGTGAAGACAGGGAGTGGTTAATCAAGCGAGGCTTGGCCTGTCCTGTTCACAAATCGGTTAGTCAAGAGATGGAAGTGGAAGTCAAATTCTACTGAAAATTAGTGCATTTACAAGCCATCAGCATACAACTATTGATGCACTTTCTCATCAAGCGGAATATATGTTTAGACCTTTAGAGGGTGTAAGGGTTCTCGATTTATCCAGAGTATTAGCTGGACCTTATACTGCAAAGTTACTTTCTGATTTAGGAGCAACTGTTCTGAGAGTTGAAGCACCTTGGGGTGATGATACCAGAGGATGGGGACCTCCATTTACAGAGATAGAAAATGACCAAGTCGCAGCATATTGGACTTCTGTTAATTTAGGAAAATCAGTAATTAGAAAAAATCTCAAGATTCAAAGCGATTTGGAAGATGTCAGGAATTTGATTTCCGATTCAGACATAATTATCGAAAATTTCCGCCCTGGTAAATTCGAAGAATGGTTTGAGTCATGGCCAGAAAATGCGATTGTTTGCAGCATTAGCGCCTACGGAAATGACGGTCCAAGATCTACAGAAGGTGGTTACGACATTGTAATGCAGGCACGTAGTGGATTGATGTCTATTACAGGGGACGAAAATGGGAATACCGCTAAAGTTGGAGTTGCAGTAATTGATGTTGCAACCGGTTTGCATGCTAGTTCCGCAATTCTTGCAGCCCTTTACAGAAGAGAGAAACAAGGAATTGGTGCTAAACTGACCTTATCCCTCTGGGATTGTGCTTTGGATTTGCTGGTTAATCAAGCTCAGAACGCAATAATTTCTGGAATTAATCCTACAACGATGGGGACTTCGCATCCAAATCTAGTGCCATATCGAGCTTATTCAACTTTAGACGGTGATTTTGTTATTGCAGTAGGCTCAGATGAGCAATGGATGAAATTGGTCGAGGCATTGAGATTAGAAATTCCGGAAGAGTCTAATTGGTCCAAAAATGCTCAACGTGTTGAAGATAGAGCATCGGTAGATGAATTAATTTCAAAATCTGTAATTGAGTTCGCGTCTAGTGAATTGGAAGCTTTACTCGATGGTATTCCATGCGCCCCTGTAAATTCAATCAAACAGGCGTTATCTGATAAACATTCTATCGAACGAGGCATGGTAGATTCTACCGCAGGAATAAATCACGTATCCAGCCCTCATAGATTCCACACTTGAAAAATCACAGAGAGGATTCCGCTAACCATTCTTTCATGATACAGGATTGGCAGATTGGGCGACTTGTTATTTCCCCACATTGTTGACAGTTTGTAACATCCGACTGATGGCTCCCTCTTGCCTCTCGGTATAACTGCCTAATCTGTTCCAAAGCGTGAAGCAATCCGTGACGAGCACCCGGACTTTGGGCCTCCAAAGAGGCTACAATTGCCCGGCTTTGTTGTCTCATTGCTCCAGGTGCATGAGGACAATCTCCATGATGAATTGGAAGTCCCTTGGAGAAGGCATAAGCATGAATTTCCTGTTCAGGCACCCAACGTAACGGAACTATCCGCGGCGCTAGTCCTTCGATTGGAGTGTCTGTGTGTGGGGCGAGTCTTACACTTCGCTCTATCTCGCCCTTTTGCAAATTCATCAATATCGATTGAGCCATATCGTCGAGGTTATGCCCTAGCGCCATAACATCTGCTTGTACTTTTTCGGCAAGGGCGTTGAGACTTTGCCTGCGAAAAACACCACAATATGAGCAAGGCATCATTCCTTTCGCCTCATCATGATTATTGGCAATAATCGGCATTCTTTGTACGACTTTGTCCATTCTTTCATAACCCATTTCTTCATAAGATAAAGTAACAAAATCGATTGACAAGGATTCGGCTAATTCCCTTGCACATTCCAATGAAGGTGATCTGTATCCATCTATTCCCTCATCAACACAACCGGCGATGATTTTCACATCGCGTCGCTTTCCAATAATATCCACCAGCATATCCAATAACACTGCAGAATCCTTACCACCGGAGACGCAGGCCAGAATTGTGAATGGCCGACCATCCTCGTGATTGGCGTTTTTGGGCAAGACCAATTGACTACGCAAATCTTTGGACACTCGCTTTCTAATCGATTGCCTCAGGTGATAGGCGCAGAAGTGTTGGCCGCTGTATTCTTGGTGCAATATAGCGGGCTTGTCACAGCGACTGCATGCCTCTATGTCGATACCTGCGGCCATAACCTGCGGGCTGACCTCTGTGGCTTGAACCCAACTGATATTGCATGTAGAATAGGAATAAGGCCAATCGGTGCATATATTGGCGATATTTTTCACAACCTAACCATGAGCGAGGTTGGCAACCTACCCAATAGGGCAAATAAAGCCGGAAAGAAGACCTCGCCTTGGATGGATAGATTCGTCCTCTTTGCTTGTATATTCGGGGCTTGGCAAATAAGTAACGAGGTGGTTTCTGCTATTGAACCTCAAATAGGGTGGTGGGCTAACCCGGTTGCTTTCATTATCCTTGGATTAGCCACCCTCTATATTTCTAATCAAATAGTTCTAATTTTTGAGAATTTACTCGGAATTAGATGAGGGATTTAGGAATCCAATCTTGTACCGCGGAGACTAGCAATTCCAGTTTCGATTAGACCGCTAACCCTCTGCCATGGCACCACATATCTCATTCCAGCCACCGCCAATAGGAATAACCCAGCTGAGATAACCTTCCCGTATGTCAATTGCAACTCAAGGGACTCGGAAACTTGTCCACTCCATTGCCCACCTTCCATTACTGCCAATATATCGAGCATTAGTGCATCAAACTCGAGTGCGAGTGCAGTAGTAATGGCTACACCGCCAATAATTGCAACTGTATGCAACAGGTGACTATTCACTACATTGTTGAATTGACGTACATATTCTGGATCGGACTTACTAGCATCTGGTAACATCACCGCATACTCAAGATGAACAATAACGGCATTGCCGGCCTCGTGAAATAGCAGTATCAGAATAGCTATTCCTAGTAAATCAAGCGTTAATGGAGAAATAAGTCCACCATACAGGGTCGCTTCGCCAATTTGCGCTGGCAGCGGCTTGAGGCCAATACCGGCCACTGTATCTGTTATTCCTTGGAAGGTAAGTAACGCGTGTACTCCGATAACCATCAAAAAGAAGCCAACTGACCAAGTAAGTGCCCTACGAGATAGGCTCCAGATACCGATTAACCCGGCCAATATGGGTGCGAAGACAATCCCAACGAAGAATAGCTCAATTGCTAATTGTAGTGGTTGGAATAGAGAACCTATGTGCTGCAATGGAAGATGAAAACCGATAACTCCAATCTCATCAAACCAATCTAGGATGAATGGAACGAGGGCCCATAGTACGATAGCCCCGGTAAAACCTCTGCGAGTCCACTGCTTTACCTTTTCATCTCTAGCTTGATAGAGCATCCACAATCCTGCAATAAGGAAGCACATAGTAAGTGGAGCAACCTGACTTGCAAAGCCTGTTGAGTCGATTCCAGTCAATCCTCGGGGTAGAATCAAACCATCACTTCCCGAGAGTGCATTATTTTGGAAAGAGGTTTGGTCATTAACCCACATTAGACCTCTAGTATGTTCGTAAGAAGGACACCAATTGTTGCCGTCTTCTAGGAATCCATCATCACACGGGCCGTATACTTCAGTCATCCTGAAAAATAAAGCAAGTAGAGCGGCTGTAGCGATTATCTGTAGGCATAGAATTTGCCAGCGACGGCGTAAACGAGGAATATGTAATGTCTGACTTGGTGGTACTGTTTCCATTGCCATATCTTCACACCCTCATGCCGACTTAACCTGTAGCAAAGCCTGTGATAACTCAATATCTGGCATCCAATCGATGACCTTTGCTCCATATCCTGAAATTGCCGTTAATCTGTTCTGTCTCTCCAGTTTGAGTACCTCATAGGACATTCTTGGTATTCTACTTACCAATCTCTCAAGGTCGATGCTTGATGGTGACAGAACGATGACCTCGTGGCCTTTACCCGCAAGGTTTCGGATTGCAGGGAGTGTTGTTCCATCACCTTCAAGGCTACTTATGATGAATACCGGAGATCCTCGACTGATTCGAGAACTCATTGCATTGGTCACCGCTTGCAATGGCATACTGCCTTTGGAAGTTACGCCAGCAAGCATACTCAGAGTCTTGTAGTACTGTTTATCACCCGTTTCTGGTGGAAGGTAGTTCATCCTATCACCATAGGTGACTATCGAAACAGAATCACGGCGGCGAATGAAATAATTTGCAATCGAAGCAGCCGCTACAGTACCCATCTCCAATGGATTCTTGAGGACTGTTCCTATCCTTGCAACGTCTCTAGTGTCAAGAATGATGAACACGTCTGTAACAGCGTCACGAGTCTTTTCATTGACCATCAATTCTCCAGTTCTAGCAAATGCCTTCCAGTTAATCATTCGGAAGGAATCTCCGGGCAGGTACTCACGCAGCGAATAGAATTCCATTCCTTGGCCAGGAGTTTTCAGAGTTGTTGCCCCGGTATACATTTTTGGCACATTGGACCGAAGTAGGGCTTCCTCAACTTCACGAACTTGTGGAAAAACCGTAATGTCGGTTCTATCGTCAACTTTTGATTCATTGACAAAGAGATTGAATGCGTTACGATGACGGACAGAAACTGGCCCCACGGTGTAATGACCACGGAGTGGGCAACGAACAGTATATCGCATTGTAGCGGATTGTCCGGGACCGAGATTCATTCTCATCTGATTGATTCCCCGCCTCATTTTCATCTCATGAGGGACATTGTCGAATACCTCTAGCAATTGAGTTCTACGATACGAGTTGTTCGTGACGCTGACTTCAACTAAGATATCGTCTCCCTTATACACGTTTTGAGCTGAAATATTTCTAGTAATCTCGAGGTCTGAGTGACCCGTCACCCAGCCATTAATTACTAAGAAAGCGATGAAGGTCAGACCGATTATCATCAATTGGAAATGAGATATCATCATTCCAATCAATATTAGAGAAATACCACTGGTCAGCATGATTGCTGCCTTACGTGTCCACATTAGGCATCACTCTCCTCTGTAGTTTGACCCCATGCCTTGATTCGTTTGATTATTCCAACCAACTCATCTGGCTTATATCGTCTATCTTCGAAGATAAATTGGACTAACACAGGATCATCGACAATACGCTGTAATTCAGCAGCAGGTAGCGCATCGAATTCCTCTCGAGACATAGTATTGAGGTTACGAACTCTCGTCAATAACACCTGCCTTATTTTCTGAGGTCTCTGATAGTAGTCATACCTTCGAGCATCGCCGAATCCGTAGTAAATAATTCGGAATACATGACGCCAATCCTCCGGATCATCCTTGCGAATCAGGACCGCTTCTAATACGATAAAGAGAGTTAGGAATAGAATCAGCATGGCCATCCAGTCGTTGGTGAAGTAAACTAGAATGTAGTATAGTAGATTGTAGGTATCACCCATTGGAGTTTCTTGTTGATGTCGAGATTCATCGAAAATAATGATGGCTTCTTCACCCGCATTTGTGCTCGTATTTCCTAGAAGTAGAGCTTCAGCGATAATGTCTAGAGCCCACTTGCGATTATCGTTTAAGGGGACGGAGTCGGCGTACGGGCTATCAGGCCCTGCCCTGTAAAGTGAATTAATTAGTACCGAACCATCGCTGACAAAATGAACTCGTCCGGAATCAGAATCTAAACACATTCTATCTACACAGTATCTGACATAAACAGCAAATGGACCTTGTTCATCCCCTGCTATTCCTGCCGCCTCAAAGCCGACTGTAAGGTTACCATCATCGTTGGTATCTAGATATGAATCAAGAGTACTTGCACTAATGGCATAACGATTCTCAGCGGGATTGAACGCTCCATCCTTTTCAAATGCTGATGGGGAATTTGTCAATAGATTGTAGTTTTCTGTAAAGTCCCATTCACCGGTTTCTGGATCCCACCTATGGGCACACAGTCCAACATTTTGCTCTGTAATCACGCCACCTACATTCGGGTCATATGGTTCGTCGTCAAGTAAATCTATTACTCCATCAAGATCCACATCTCGCAGACACGGATGCATCGCCATTGCAACTGAACCAGAAGTCGAAGTAAAAT
Organism: Candidatus Thalassarchaeaceae archaeon; assembly: GCA_023268715.1. Lineage (GTDB taxonomy): Archaea > Thermoplasmatota > Poseidoniia > Poseidoniales > Thalassarchaeaceae > MGIIb-O1. Next base: position 76,605 of record JALRLV010000002.1, on the reverse strand, counting down.
TGAATGCAGAAGTTTCGTTCACCCAAACGAAATTGAAGTCTAGTTCTTTAGCCCACGCTTCACCATCGTAGAGGTGATGGCCCGAGTAGGTCAAGCCATATTCGTCTGCGAGACTCGCGGAGTAACCAAAATCATCCATCAATAGAAGAGTACCGCCAGCGTCAACAAAATCCCTGATTGCAGATATTTCGGAACTGGTGTATCCATCAGCCTCTCGGAAATCGACAATGCTTTCATCTCCTGTAAATTTTGGTAAAGAAATCGTATCTCTTTCAACGCCCGAGATAACAAAAATTGCCTGTTCAGGATCATCAATTTCTGTTAGCAATAATGGACTTGAGATTAATGCCGTGGTTTCAATTCCTAGATCCGATACTTCATCTCTAAATCCGTTCAAATCATTCCAATCATCACCGTAAGCAGACTGCTGTTTTTCACCGGTGATGATGTATGTTTGTAGAATTGAAAAGAGTAGAATTCCTAACATTAACCAGAACGCGGTGGTGATTGCAAGACGTCGAGACTGCCTCGACGTTAGCCTCCTCATCCAAACGCCTGAATCCGCCATGCTGCAAGCCACCGTTCCTACGGAACGTCTGACGAGCCTCAACTGCGACTTAAGACCGTTATTCACCGCTGAACGGGGCTTGCATCGCCTCAACGGGCAAGTTGGATATTCACTCCGACCTCTGCAATCTCTTCAACTGGAACTGAGAGTAGGCCTTCTACGGTCGGCCATGGTAGCATTGCTGGATCCAAGTCATTCTCGAGAGCTACCAGTAGAGCAGTGATTCGTCCACTAGACATATCGATTCTAAAATCTGCTAGAATTCCAAGCTTGTCAGATGCTTGATCGACGACATTTCGTCCAAGAATTTCTCGGCCGAAAGTCGTCGGCATTTTTCCACCTCAAACTGCTTCGATTCCGGAAAGTGTGTCCGGTCGGCGTCGCACCGATTCGAGACCACTGGTTAGCATACCTTCCATGCGACCGTAGTACTCCATCATCTCATCGGTAATTGTAGGTCTAACTCTAGCGATTGCTTCCTCAAACGATTTCTTCGAGACTGATTTCTTACCGGCTCGCATAGAGATTAATGCTGCCTCTCGACAAATAGATTCGATATCGGCCCCAGTGTAATTATCAAGTTGGCCGGCTAATTCATCGAGGGAGAATTTACCTAATGGCATATCTTTGGTGTGAATGCGGAGTATCTGCTTTCGTGAGTCTGCATCAGGTGGAGGAATGTGTAATACTCTCTCGAAGCGACCACTTCTGAGAAGAGCAGGGTCAATCATCTCTGGTCGGTTTGTCGCAGCAACTACGATTACACCCTCCATTGTTTCTACACCATCCATGCTGGATAGTAATTGATTGACAACTCTATTCATCACATCTGAACCTTCACCTGACATATTGCGCCTAACCCCAGCAATACTCTCAAATTCATCTAGGAAAATTATCGAAGGGCTGGATTGTTTGGCCTTCTTGAAGACCTCTCGTACCGCTCTTTCTGATTCGCCGACCCATTTGGATACCATTTCAGGACCTTTGATTGATATGAAATTAGCTTTAGCCTCGTTGGCAATTGCCTTAGCAATCAATGTTTTTCCAGTACCAGGGGCTCCAAATAGTACGATTCCACGAGGTGGATTGATTCCGAAATGTTCGAACATCTCGGGCTGAGTTAGTGGCCATTCGATACTTTCTTTCAAGCGCTCCTTGACTTCTTCTAAGCCTCCAACTTGTTCCCAAGATACCTCAGGAACCTCTACGTAGATTTCACGCAGAGCGCTTGGTTCAATCTCCTTGATTGCCTCACGGAAATCAATCATTTTTACTTCCATCTTTTCTAGGACTTCGGCAGGTATCTGTTCCTCGTCCAAATCGATTTCTGGCAAGTAGCGACGTAAGGCCTTCATGGCCGCTTCTCGGACCAAGGCAGAGATATCTGCGCCGACGAATCCATAGGAATTATCCAGTAACCAATCCATGTCGAAATCATCACTTATTGGCATACCTCTGGTATGTATGTTGATGATCTCCTCTCGACCATTTTTGTCAGGAACACCAATTTCCAATTCCCTGTCAAATCGACCTGGGCGCCTCAAAGCAGGATCTATTGCGTCGCGTCGATTTGTTGCACCGATTACAACAACATTGTCACGTCCCTGCATTCCATCTAGAAGTGTGAGAAGTTGTGCGACAACTCTGCGTTCAACCTCACCTGAGACGTCTTCACGCTTTGGAGCGATTGAATCCAATTCATCGATGAATATGATTGCGGGGGCATTGGCGGTGGCTTCGTCGAATATCTCCCGCAGTTGTTTTTCACTCTCTCCATAATATTTCGAAATTATTTCAGGCCCATTTATCGAAGTAAAATGTGCCTGTGTTTCAGATGCAACTGCTTTCGCAATCAGAGTCTTACCGGTACCAGGTGGGCCGTGTAATAGAACACCTCTCGGAGGGTCAATCCCAAGTCTGCGGAATAGAACGGGGTGTTTCAATGGAAGTTCAATCATCTCACGAACTTTTTGCAATTGATCTCCAATGCCTCCAATATCCTCGTAAGTGATACTTGATATCTCGGCATCTTCATCCTCATCAACTGCTTCTTCCTTGATGATTATCTCAGTGTCTGGCAAAACCTGAACTGTTCCCTTTGGGCTAGTTTGGACAATCTGGAATGGTAATGCTTCAGCAAACAGAGTCATTCCAGGAATGAATATTCTATCGCCTGAAACCACTGGTCTCTTGTTTAGTCCACGACGGGCAAATCCTTCAATTCCAGGTCCAAATCTAACCTTCTGTTGCTTAGCCATAACTGGACTTAGTACGAGTCGCGTACATGGCTGAGCTTCGACTTTCCTTACCGTAACTCGATCGCCGAGAGAAACACTTGCATTTTTTCGGATAATTCCGTCAATTCGAATAACTCCAAGGTTCGCATCTTCAGGTCTGCACCTCCAAACGATTGCGGCGGTAGAACGTTCACCCTCAATCTCGATTATATCGCCGGGTTTTAGGTTCAATTCGTTGTCAAATGGCACTCTTGCTCTGCCATGACCGACGTCGCTTGGGATTGCTTTGGCTACTCTAAGTTTCAATTCTTTGTCAGATTCCTCTGCCATATTACCCCTCCTTGTAGCACCTTGTCAACATCGGAGGTAGTTAAACCCCCCAATCGAGAATTGTCAAATCTGGCAATTCAATTATCGGAATCACAAATAGCGATGCGGTGGTTTCATTGCTACTATTCGCTTCGCACGAAGCATGACCCACGTTCTCGAGACTGGATTCGAATACATGGAAGCAAATAACCCCAATGGATCGCCAAAGATTAGGGGTTACAATATTATCAACGGTGAACTAACTTTGGCTAGCGATGGCGGGACTTACGAAAGCACAAACCCTGCATGGTTAGATGATTGCCTCGGAGAGTTCCCCCTTTCAACCAAAGAAGATGTGCACGACGCTTTGAGAGCAGCTCGTTCAGCATTCCCCGATTGGGCTGCAACCCCTGCTCCAACTCGCGGGCAAGTTATTGGCAACATGGGTAGATTATTGATGGAGCATAAAGACGATCTTGTTCGCCTACAAGCTCGTGAAATTGGTAAGACTCTGAAAGAATGTGGTGGTGAAATTCAAGAGGCTATTGACACATGTCTCTTTTTCCAATCAGAGGGTCGCAGACTCTATGGTCAAACTGTCAACTCAGAGTTACCGAACAAAGAGTTGTTTACCTACCGTAGACCATTAGGGGTTTGTGGAATAATCAATTCTTGTAACTTCCCTTCAGCAGTCCCGTTCTGGAAGATGATTCCAGCAATTATGTGCGGCAATACCTGTGTGTGGAAGTCCCCTCAAGACTCACCCCTACTTTCTTTCGCACTTGCGCGTGTAATGCACGAAGCAGGATTGCCTGATGGTGTAATTAATCTGGTACACGGGAATGGTAGCGGAGCAGGTCAAGCTCTGGTAGATTCAGCCGATTTAGGGATGGTAGACAAAATTTCATTCACAGGTAGTACAGCAGTCGGTAAGATGATTGGAGAAACTTGTGGTCGTAATCTTGTTAGCGCTTCCCTAGAATTAGGAGGAAAGAATCCGCTTGTAATCATGCCTTCAGCTAATATGGAAAATGCTGTCGAGGGTGCCTACTGGGCCGGTTTCGGAACTGCCGGACAGCGTTGTACAAGCCTAGGGAATTTGATTATTCACGAAGATATCTATGATGAGTTTGTTGAACGATTAATGGAGAAGGTGAAATCCACTTCTATTGGTGATTCGATGCGTCATGATGGAGTGCTGTATGGCCCAATGCTATCCGAGAGATACGCAGTTGATTTCATGAAAGGTGTCGAGATGTGTGAAAATAGCGGTGCCAAGAAAATATGGGGTGAAGGGCGAATTACAAATGACAACAAGCCAGATACTTTCCAAGGAGATGCTAGCGAAGGCATCTACATATGGCCTCATGTCTATGTAGATGTCACAGAAGATATGGAATGTTTCCACGAAGAGATTTTCGGGCCACTGGTAACTATTGTCAAGGCCCGAGATTTCGATCATGCATTGCATCTTGCAAATGCTTCACCCTATGGGTTGTCCTCTGCAATTTACACCAATGATAGACTCGAGGCCTATCGATACAAAACGGGCATCAAGGCCGGTATGACTGGAATCAACAACTCGACAACTGGAGCTGAAGCCCACCTACCATTCGGGGGGGTCAAGGGTAGCGGAAATGGAACTCGTGAGTCCGGAATTTGGGTAATTGAAGCATACTCGTACTGGCATGCAGTAAACGATGAATTGTCTGGAAAGTTACAACTTGCTCAAATGGATGTTGACGAAATTGAGATGGAAGAGGCCGACGCAGATTACGGCTCCCTCGCTTAATAGGAGGTAATTAGGTTGGAAATTTCAAGAGAATTTGTACGTACAGTTGTCTTTGTTCTCGGACCAATGGTACTTGCATCCTACGTCATAGGATTACGAAGGGCTGATGATCCGATGGCACTTTGGGGCGGTATCCCTGAATCTTGGAGAACCCTAAATGTCACCTGTATGTTCATCTCAGCTATTGGATTCCTTATCGTTTTTCAACAACTTCTTTTCGGATGGGAAGCTTCTGTTGTTGAAGGTGTAGGCTGGCCATGGAGTGGAGAGGTTTCTGAAGGTGGAAATCAGAGACTATTGATTGCATTCTTATTAGTTCTAATTCCCTCAATGTTTTGGCTCGAGTTAACTTCCTTCCACATACGGGTGGATACACTTTGGTCCCAGTGGTTAGTTATCGGTTGCCTCTGGCTTGTCGTGACTGGAAACTTGCTCCTAATTTTGTTTAGCTGGAGTGCTTGGCAAAGCGATGCATCCGGAAGTTCGATAGTGCCGCTAATTGGGGCTTCTATGCTTGGAATTCAAGTAATCATAAACGATGGAATACTGTGGGTTTGGAAATTCCCTTGGTAATCAGAGTAAGCCTCTCTTCAATCCAGAAGAGCGTTTCATTCTCCTTTTTGGGTCAGAGACCAGCAAACATGTCATTGCGTCCATAATACCTTGTTGGGTATCACACATTTGAAGGAGTGTTTTGTAATCTAGAGTTTTAAGGAAAAATTGTCTCTCCACATTCAGGGCAAGGTAGACCTGGCATGAATGCCCCTGGCATATATCCACAATTCAGACAAATAGAACTGGTTAAATCGTCAATCATCCGGCTAAATCCCTCAATTAGCCAGCAGGGAAGGGCGTATTGAACCTATGGATTTTCAACATTCGCAAGAGACTCTTGAACTGGTGGAATGCAATTACTTATTGCTGTCGGACTGCGCGTTTAGGCCATCAGGTGCGGAGATGAGTCAGGGCATCACTTTCCCACTCCCGATGAAGAAGGGATTTGGAGCAACAGATAGAGTCGACAAATGGTGGAAAGGACCCACGGCCATGGCCGCATATCTGGGATTTATGATACTCTATGCAACATGGAGAGGATTCATGGAAGCTGACTTTTGGATTTTCTCAGATTTCGGACTTTCAGCGGGGGTTGGACACGGCGCTGGAACTATGGCAATTGAAGACACAGGATCTCATGTACTCAGTCCTCTTTATTCACCTCTGATTGTACCAGGAGAGCAATCTTGGGTGCCTCAACAACTTCAGTGGCTAAGTCCAGCGATGTTCATCCTAATTTTTCCCGCTGGATTCCGTGCTACATGCTACTATTATCGAAAGGCATACTATCGTGCTTTCATGGCTCAACCAACCGGTTGTGCAGTGTCAAAACCTTGGGATGAATATTCGGGAGAAACTGGAATACTAGTCGTACAAAATCTACATCGTTATTTCATGTACGTCATGCTCGCCTATCTTCCGCTACTTTCGTTTGATGTTTGGATGGCAGTAAATTTCCACGAAGGCGACGCTCATGCTTACGGAGTAACAGTTGGTAGCCTAATTCTCCTAGTCAACGTAATCATGCTTACCGGGTATACATTCGGATGCCATGCGTTCAGACATGTTGTCGGGGGAGGCTCGCAAGATTGGACTTCTACGCCAATGAATCGAATGAAATACAAACTCTGGAAATTATCCACTAAACTAAACGAGCAACATAAAGAATGGGCTCTATATTCTCTGTTCTGGGTAATGTTTGCTGACTTTTACATCTATGCATGTACGGACCCATTCTTTGGCTGGAATGATATGATAATTTGGGGAGGTTTGTGAATGCGCTACGATATCTCTGATGAGACCTACACCACCCATGAGCACGATGTTCTTGTCATAGGTGCGGGAGGTGCTGGCTTGAGGGCTGCAATCGCCGCCAGTCAAGAAGGTGCAAGCGTTGCTCTTGTCTGCAAATCTATGCTAGGCAAAGCACACACAGTAATGGCTGAGGGAGGTGCTGCGGCAGCCCTTGCAAACAAGGATCCTCGAGATAGTTGGAAGGTTCACTTCCGAGACACCATGAAGGGAGGGAAGTACCTCAATGATTGGAGAATGGCGGTTATCCATGCTCAGCAAGCACCTGATAGAATCCGTGAGCTTGAGACTTGGGGCGCCATCTTCGATAGAACTCCGAAGGGCTTGACAAGTCAGAGAAACTTCGGTGGCCACACCTATCCTAGACTAGCACACATTGGTGATGCTACTGGACTGGAGTTAATTCGCACATTACAAGAAAAGGGAGTACACATGGGAATGGACGTATTCATGGAATACACAGTTCGAAGATTATTCACTAAAGACGGCGAGGTTACAGGCTGTTTTGCGTATGATAGAAACGATGGTTCGCTCCATTTGTTCAAGGCCAAATCAATCGTTCTAGCAACCGGAGGAATTACTCGTTGCTGGGCGGTTTGTTCCGGCTCTTGGGAATATACCGGCGAAGGTCACGCTCTAGCATATTGGGCTGGAGCAGAAATTGGAGATATGGAGTTTGTTCAATTCCATCCAACCGGGATGATTTGGCCACCGAGCGTGAAAGGAATTCTAGTTACAGAGGGAGTCCGTGGTGAAGGTGGAATGCTCACCAACTCAGAGGGAAAGAGATTCATGTTCGATTACATCCCTCAAATGTATGCCGATGAGTTCGCAGATACCGAAAAAGAGGCTCTAGAATGGGTTGACGAAGTTATTTCTGGAAAGTTGGCTACCAAGAGAAGACCTCCGGAATTACTGACTAGAGATGTTGTCGCTAAGGCAATCAACTCAGAGCGTGATGCAGGTAGAGCAAGTGAACATGGGGGTGCTTACTTAGACATCTCATGGAGAAGTCCAGAAGATATTAAGAAGAAACTTCCAGGAATGTATCATCAATTCAAGGAATTGGCTGCGGTTGATATCACCACAACCAAGATGGAAGTCGGACCAACTGCTCACTATGTCATGGGAGGAGTCAAAGTCGATCCTGAATCCCAAGAATCAACTGTTTCTGGACTCTATGCTGCCGGAGAAGCGGCTACTGGCCTGCATGGCGCAAATCGACTTGGAGGAAATTCCCTAAGCGACCTTATCGTATTCGGCAAGATTGCCGGAGAGAGCGCTGCTTCCAGAGCAGCTGGAATAGATGGATTTGCAGACATACCAGAAGATGAAATCGCTGATGTAATTTTTGAAACTCTCGCACCGTTCTCAAGGGAAGGTGGAGAAAATCCTGCTGCCGTTGTAGAAGATCTACGGGAAATGATGCAAGAAAAAGTCGGAATCATACGAACCGGCAAATTGTTGCAAGAAGCTCTCAAAGATTTGGACGAACTTGAGGCCCGTGCAGCGATTACTAGCCCTGGAGGATCAAGAATATACAATCCGGGTTGGCATCAAGCTCTAGAATTGGGTGCTATGATTGATGTATCTCGCATGTGTGCCTTAGCCGCGCTAGAACGGGAAGAATCTCGCGGAGGACACACTAGAGATGATTTCCCTGTTCCAGATCACAGCCATTGGGGCAAGGTGAATAGTGTAATTTCTCTCTCCGAAGATGGTTCAATGAAAATAGAACATACAACCTACCCACCGATAGATGAAGAATTCAAAGCACTACTAGATGCAGATGACTTACACGAGGAGGAGGATTGAGGATGTCAAAGGAAGTTACCTTCAGAGTATTCCGCGGGGTTGGAGATTCCCATGGAGAAGCTCTCGGGAAGATGGTTGACTATACCGTCGAAATGGATGAGGGTATGGTTGTACTAGATGTCATACATCGTATTCAGGCAGAACATGCTCCTGACCTATCATGTAGATGGAACTGCAAAGCCGGGAAATGTGGCTCTTGTAGCGCGGAAGTCAACGGAATGCCTCGATTGATGTGTATGACACGAATGGAGGATATCATGGAAGAGACTCCTGAAGGAAAACCCGTGACGGTCAAGCCTATGCAGGCTTTTCCAATAACCAAGGACCTCGTTACCGATTTGTCTTGGGCATATGAAATGAACAAGAAAATGGTTCCAGTTAATGGACCTGAAGAACTCGATTGGGAATTCAAACAAGAAGAAGCGGATCGCATACAGGAATTCAGAGCCTGTATTGAGTGTATGCTCTGTGTCAACACTTGTCACGTTCTTCGGGAGCACCAGAAGTTTGACGAATTCGCTGGCCCGAGGTTCTTCGTTAGATTAGCGGGTTTGGAAATGCATCCTTTGGACACTGAAAATCGTATTCCCGAAATCAAGGAAGACTTCGGAATAGGATATTGTAACATCACAAAGTGTTGTACAGAGGTATGTCCTGCTGGAATTAATATCACAGATAACGCAATCATACCCCTGAAAGAAAGGGTAGTTACAGAATATTATGACCCATTGGCAATGATTGCTCGAAAGTTGGGGATTAAGAAATAATTGAAATCACCCGTCCGCGCATCCTCTAGGGCATCGCGGACGGGTTTACGTAAGTCAGTGCACTCTGAGTTAATCAGAGGTGCTTTATGCCATTCTTCTTGACGTTGGCTTTCTTGATCTTATCAGGAAGCCATGCTGGCCCATTCGCAGGCTTAGGGACCATCGCGGTCGAGCCTGTGAACATGTGCACCTTGTTCGTACCGCGCTCGCGCAGCTGAATATCGGTGTGACCACGTGTAGCTGCTTTTAGTGCGGCGCCGCGTGGTTGCTTGCTTACAAACACCTGAGCAGTATCCTTTCCGCCTTCCATCAACACGAAGTATTTCTTAGACATTGAATTATCCACCTCCGCAAACGCGGCGACTCGGGGAGATTATGAAGTTTGAGGCGAATAATCGCATTACTGCGCGGCAGTGGGCACCTTTTGGGTAAATTCAGGATGCTTTCTTGTACGAAAAAATAACTCACAATTCTGCACAAGCAAGGGTCTTTGTGTTTAGAACACCGTCAATTGAGCGTATGTTTTCTACTACCAATCGTGCAATTAAACCCATATTTTCTGCCTCTATTTTGAGGATTAAATCGTGGTCTCCGAATAATAGATTGGCATCAACCACAAAAGGTAATTCCGAGGCCTTATTGAAAACCTCGTATTCGGAACCTGGTTCGACATTGATTAGTACATACCCGACTGACATTGTGTTTTGATGCAAGGGCTTAGAGGGAATGAACCCTTTGTCGGTAGGGAAATTAGGGAATTGGCAGACGAAGAGGTGAAAGCGGACGGCCTCATCTCACACTTGTATGGCGGAGACTGTCATTGTCCGACAATGCCAATATGGTGATGTCCGAGTCCTGTATGGTAACATTCTACGAGTAGAAGGGGATCTTATAGTTACAACCGCCAATAATCGCCTCGCGGGAAGAGAAGGTTTGGATGAAAAGATACAGCAAAAGGCTGGGCCTGAACTTCGAGAGTTCTGTCATGGAATCGCAGTGGAAAGGCGAAAGGAAAATTTGCAACCATGCGGAGTTGGAGAAGCAGTAACTTCACCTGGATTTAATTTGCCATTTGAGAATATAGTCCATGTTGTTGGACCAGATTGCCGCCGCCCAACTCAAGATAATTTTAGACGAGATTTGTTGAAGCAATCATACGTATCGATGTTTGAGCAGATTGAAAAGGTGAAGAAAAGGAAGACACTAGTTATGCCTCCAATTAGTATGGACGTCTTCGCATATCCACATCGCGAAGGAGCTAGGATGACTATGGAAATAGTACTAGCATGGATGGATGAAGGGGAAGACCCAGGTGTCGACCAAGTGCTAATCGTTACCGACGATAATAACTTCCTCAATAATATGAAAACCGTATATCGAGAATCGGAAGATCGATTTCCAGGCCTTGACCAGACTCGTGCATATAGAAAAGGAAAATATCCTTGATTTTGACCCTCAGCGTTCGAGAGTCTGTATGTGAAGTTCTACAGCTTCGCTGAGAGTTAGCCTCCCAACAGCAACGGCTCGAGCAAGTTGGGAGGGAATCGTCAATCTACCTTCAGAGATGCTACGACTTCGACGCTGAATTTCGCGTACTTCTCCCTCTGTTGGGATTACCTGTAGACGTTCAGTAATTGGAACTCCTTCCTTTGTACAAATTGCTCGGGCTGCCGAAACATGGTCGTGACGCGAGCCTGAGGAAGTCGAAGTTTCGTCAACAAATTGTACCGAAAGCCCCCTCGCCAAACAAACATTAGCAATTCTAGAAGATATCGTAGGTGAACCATTACCAATTCTAACTACGGATTCAGGTGGCATGAAATCATTCAGAATAGCAATCACTTGATCGACAGTAGCATCGACTGATTCCATTTGAATAGAGCCCGCTGGACGACCATCAGCAATCCAAGAGAGCCCAGGACGTGGACCGGGATCGATGCCGAAACATATGCGTTGGACCTTTTCGCCTACTGCAATTCTATTCATTATCGAAGAAATTACTGAATCGATTTCTTCTACTGCACATCCAATTCCTCTTGCATCTTTAGTGCCCCCAACTTCGGCATGCGATGCTATCCAGAAATCAACACGATTTGGAACGGGATGTTCAGGTTCGAGTTGCATATGTTTGATACCAGAATCTCTCAAACGATCTAACAATCTGTAGGCCAAACGGAAATCATCCGTACGGACTGCAACCTCCGGCACGATAAGACACAATCGCACTCTGTCTTCAATCGTTGCCATTCGTAGGTCACTAATCCTACAATTTTCCTACATTTAGAAAATATTCACCGAATTATCTTGAATACCTCAAAACGTTATACTCCCCGGCGGTCTCAAGCGATGTCGTCAAGAACCCTGACAATGCGCTATGCACATGACTGGGGTCTACGAGCGGGAATTACGCTCGGTGCTCGCGGGCGAGAGAAAGGGTGTAGTCGCGATTACTCGGTCATGTACAGAAGTTGAGCGGGCACGGGCTATGCAGGTCTGTCAAAGACCATTCTTGGTCGTAAGAGCACCTGGAAGTGGTTCGGAAGGAACTGGAGATATTCTTGCTCTTCGAGGCGATATGTGCATGCCGATTGAAGTAAAAACCTCGAAAACTGACAAAATCTACCTTTCTGGTCGTACCAAAGACCAGTACGATGCTTTGAAGACAACTGGAGAAACATGCGGTCTTCTACCGCTGTATGCCTTCCGGCTCAAAGGCGTTAGAGGTGACAGTTGGAGAGTGATGAAAGTACCAGTAGAAGGATTAACCGGAAAGCTTCGAGTACTATCGCGAAGCATTCCGAATGTTCCACTTACGAGAAATGGTTCTCCATACCTGAATTGGCACGATGGTATGCCATTACACAGGTTTCTAGCATTAATCAGTCGATCAGATGGTGCAAGGGCTATCGAGAAATCTACCAACTTCGAGGAAATTAGCCGGAGAATACAGGATAGCGGTAGTCTTTCTGAGACCAGTCCTTCAGGTGATTATTCGCTCTCTGTGGAATCACTCGATAGTCTCGATTCAGCATAATCGAGTTGCGCCTTGGCCTGTTCGAGTTCCTGATGGAGTTCATCCAACTTAGCCTGCCTTAGTAATCTAGCAACTGCGGCTGTGTCACGACGTAGGCTATCTAATTCTCGATATTGTTTGCGTTCGGGAATATCCCCCCGCTCAGCCATGTTTTCCCGAGTAGCCATCAGGTCAAGTCAGTTGCGGATTCATTGACGAGTATTCAAGTGGGAGCAGTTAAGGCGAATAGTCATGGAAAGAGGGCTGAGCCTGAATCAGATTCTCTTTGTCGGATTGCTGGCTTGGGCTGGAGTTAGAGGCTGGGCTCCAATTTGGGCTCTAGTATTGATTGGGGGTTGGTACTTCGCTTTGGTCTATCTAGAACAGAAAGGAACACTGGACAAATGGAATGCAACCAGAGTTCTCGGAATCATCCTAATGGTAAGAACTGGTAGAGGTAAGTTAGCTCTTGAACAGATATCTAAACCGCGGAAATTTTGGAGAGCGTACGGAGAATTGTCTATTTGGTTATGTTTTATCGTAATGTTTGGTGTAATCCTATTGATAATAACTGCCGCATTGGCGACCGCTGCGGCTCCTGCACAACAAGAGGTCTTACCCGCATCCGATCTTCTCCTTATTCCGGGTGTGACTAGTTTTGTTCCATTTTGGTGGCCAATTATTGCTCTGATTATTGCCTTGGTTATTCACGAATATAGTCACGGAATACAGGCTAGGGCACACGGTATGCAAGTTCGATCATTCGGACTTCTCCTGGCTGGTTTACTTCCGGTTGGAGCATTTGCTGAGCCTGAATATGAGGAAATGTCTCGCGCACCCAGAAGAGAAAGAATGCGATTGTTCGCTGCTGGACCTTCAATTAATCTGATTGCCACATTTATCGTCCTAGTTTTGTTATCCGCCACAGCGAATGGATTTGTCGCAAAAAATCCAGGAGTTCACGCAACTGGGATTATTGCCGAAACTGGGGCTCAGGAAGCTGGGTTAATGGCGTACGAAACCATTACTCATATCGATGATAATGTAGTGGCTAATCGTGACGATTTTACTGAAGCAATGAAAGATTATTCATCAGAGGAAGTTGCCAATTTCACGGTCATTTCTTCTCAAGCAAGTGATGCAGAAACAAGGGTAATCGAAATCACTTTCACAGATCGCTGGCAGTATCATATGAATCAATGTGAACAAACTACCGGTTGTGACATGGAGGAAACTAGAATGTTAATGGAGGCACAAGGAATTGAACAAGGCGACGCTTTTCTTGGAGTCAGTAATCTCCGCTCAAACACAGCAGCAGTGGATGGTTGGAGCTTCTTAGCAGATGATGATTTAAGTGGACTTCAGAAAGGATTGATTTTGATGGTGTCGCCTTTGATTTTGTTAGGGATACCTATCCAAAATGATGGTCACACAATGCCTCTAGAAGAACGGGCAATGTTGGCTGCCGGAGATGGGATAATTGCCTCAAACATCGGAACTGAAGGCATGTTGGCGGCTTTCGATTTCCTTTTCTGGCTGGCTTGGATTAACTTCCTTCTAGGATTCGCCAATCTAATCCCAATGATTCCATTCGATGGCGGTCACATATTCAGAGACGCCACGCATTCTACCATGCGATTCATTATGCGAGGTGGAGATCCAATCCGAATTGAGAATGCGGCAAACAGGTTGAGTTCGATGAGTAGCCTTCTAGTGTTATTCATTGTAATTATCCCAATTATTTTACCTCGATTGGTAAGTTGAGAGAACGGGCTATTCTTCCTCATCTGATTGAGATTGATTCTTGCTATTTATTCGATCAGTAATCATCTCAATGATTACCGGGGTGGCGATTACTATAGCGACCATAATCGCCAGGTTGCTCCAAGAATTGGGAGTTACTTGACCATCTGTTCCACTGGCATAGAGCTTGACAGCACCTACCCAAGGAATTTCCAATGAAGCGACACCAATAATCCACTCATCCTTGATCGCGGTAACCAAGTTACCATTTTCATCAGTTAGTGATTGTTGATCGTATTGGCAGCCGTTGCTCCATCGATTATCTCCTGTGGTAAAGTAGCCCTCATGTTGAGGAACCCAATTACTAACAGTTAGTTTTGAATTACCATGGTAGCAATCGTAATCTAATTCCACGGTAATTGTTTCTGCGGCTACAATATCTGTTCCAGGTACGTCCCAACCTCCGTCAGGGTTTTCCACAACTTTGAATAAAGCACGATGGATTACGGGAGTATCACTTCCACCATTCTTCCTGAAGATAATCACGTCACCGGGCATTCCATGAGTTTCGTAACCCTCATTTTTACCGCCAATTTCTGTAGCCTCTGCAAAGGTGATAATTTGGTGGCGGTCAGGAGAGATTACTAGGACTAAGTCGCCGGGGTCTATCGCTCCAACAGAACCTTGCTCGGGATCATGCATCATCGAACCAGATTCGACCACGACCATAGGTGGATAAGTGCCTGTTGCAATAGTCATCGAGCCCAATAGAAGTATGACCAATCCTATTGCAAGACTTGCCTCTCGCTTGAGCACTTGAATATCCACAATCACTCCTCCTCGATTCGAGTCGAAGCCTTGCTACTTCCATTATCAGATGAGTCTTCCAGATTAGCAGGTCTAGTCAAAAACACCATGGTCAAAGAGGCTGTGGCGAGGAGAAGACTAACTCCATCAAAATGGGGAGCGGTTGAGTGAATCGAAGAATCTCCAGCAAGCCATAGGGTTAGATCAACGGTGAATTCCCTGGGGCCACCTCCCCGCTTAGCGAGGCCAAAAATCATGTTGTAAAGTAACAGGGCGGCACAAATTGATGTTAAACCTAGAATTGTACGGTTGGCACCTCTATCCCGCAAAATCTTGGCCCCAGGAAGCAATGTCGACAATCGAGAGTTTGTGGTATTCCACCAAGTGTTAGAATGTGTGGAAGAATCGTATGTATTTGATTCTAAAGAAATTTTATCCCAAGGCTCAGATACTCTTTCCACGGAAACTTCGGTGATCTCAGTCATGGATTCTATTGATCTTGCTCCTGCTGGTTTAATGTGTCTAAATCTGGAACCGACTTTAATCCCCAATTCATTGTAAAGCCTCACAAGATGGGATTGGTATACTGGACCGAGCATGTCAGCGGCTTCCTCGGCTTCCTTGCGCCGTCGGAGAACCTCAGGACGTGAATCAAGTAGGAGTATTTCGTCGAGTGCCGCCTTGTGACCTAGATATACAAAAAATTCCGGCACTATCCAGAAGGCTAGAGTTCCTCCAACGATTAAACCAAGCCAACTCCACGGCACCCACATTTCCTTTGAGTCGTCTGTTGTACCACCTAGAACAAACAAGAAAAGTAGACCCCAAATTGTTGCTGCAAGAGACAGTATTGTAAGAGATGAAACTATTCTGAAATGGTTGTCCTTTTGACCCATCCACCATCTTCGAAAGGTGTTGCTCAGTCGCTTGAAAGGACCTGCCATCACCATATGGGTCACGCTCATGGATTATCTCCCTTATCGCCTGACGTTCCAATGGATTCATGTTTGAAACCGAGCCTCGTGAATCCATGAATCGCTCTTTGGGTGCCTTGTTGATCGCATTCAGCCTATTTCTCTCGGGATGCACTTCAGAGACTGAAAAGCCCCTCGACCCTCTGCAGGATGAGGACGGAGACGGGCTTTCAAACGGCTGGGAATTAGCGCGTGGTTTTGACCCTAGAAATGCCTCAGATGTGCTAATTTGTCAAGGTCAGGCAAAATTCTGTGAACGACAATACGACAATCATACCTTCCCAGAAACCCATAATTCATTTTCCACAACAGAGGATGGAACTTGGATGGCAATAAATCACTACACGGCTTTACAAGCACAATGGGATGGAGGCATCCGTGCCTTCATGATTGACATTCATCATTTGACCAATGATGATACAGAAAAAGAAGATGTGCGATTTTGTCATGGCAGTCCAGATGCGTTTCCTCATCCTTGCATGTATTCAGAAGTAGATGCCTTTGCGTGGTTGAGTCACCTAAACTCGCTGATGAACAATAGTTCGGGTGATGTTGTTACCCTACTAATCGAAAACTATGTTCCCGGCGAACATGTAGATTATCTGTTCAATGTCACCGGAATGAGAGACAAAACTTGGGTCCATCAAGTCGGAGAAGAATGGCCAATGCTTGGTGATCTGGTTCTGAATGGAAAAACATTGGTCGTCTTCTGGGATTATTCCGATGATGAGAGATGGCCGTGGTTACATCATGCTTGGACTCATTCTTGGGACACGCCATATGGAGAGGACGAAGAAAGTCAGATGTCATGTACGGTCGGAAGAGGAAGCGGTGAAGCAGAAGCTTGGCATCTAAACAACTGGCTAAGCACACCTTGGGGGTTTGCTGATCCAGTAAGATCATCTGACGTAAATGATTACGATTTCCTCTTGACCAGAGCCATAGAATGTTGGGAAGTTTTTGACGATAGACCAACCTTCATCGCTGTTGATTATTGGAGCAATGGAGAGATACTCAATGTTACACTCACCCTCAATGAGATGGATCATTGGTCCGACGAAATACCCCCTCATCCAGGAATCTGATTTCGAATTCCAGATTTTTCAATCTAACCAATCGGTTCATGTTGGTCGGGCTATGCCAAAGGCTCGATGTCTGCCGAGGCACTCGAACTTCTACACCCGAAAGTTCGGGAATTAGTCGAGCAGCGAGGCTGGAAATTGACTCCGGTTCAAGAGGCCGCGACCGCGGATTTGATCGAGGGGAAGGATCGAATTTTAGTCGCGCCAACGGGTAGTGGAAAAACTGAAGCGGCTGTTCTTCCAATTGCTTCGAGAGCCTTGAAAGAAGATTGGAATTCTCTATCAATACTCTATATTACACCGCTTAGAGCATTAAATCGAGATATTGACAGGCGGTTGGCTAACTTGCTCGAACCTCTTGGCATAAGTGTTGGACTACGGCACGGTGACACCAGTCAAAAAGAGAGGACTAAGCAATCAAAGAAGCCTCCAAATTTGCTAGTGACAACCCCTGAGACTGCTCAGATTATGTTGCTAGGAAGTCGATTGAGAGAACATCTAGCAGGAGTAAAGGCCGTTATTTTGGATGAGGTTCACGATTTGGCCGCTAGCGAGAGAGGAGCACAATTGTTGATTGGACTTGAGAGAATTGCTGCCTTGGAAGGAACTAGCGGCCGATTCCAGAGAGTAGGACTTTCAGCGACTGTGGGTAATCCTGAGGAGGTCGCTAATTGGATGTCTGCGGGTGCAAAACCAATTTTTGGGCCGGCCCCAAGAACTACCAAAGTTACCGTTCATCGAGAAACTCCAACAGCGGAAGATGACCTATTAGCAGGTGAATGGGCGATCTCTCCAAAGTCGATTGCCGCATTTCGTCATCTTGCAAATACACTGATTGAAGATTCGCCTTCGCTTGTTTTCGTAAACTCTAGATCTACTGCGGAAACAGTTGCACAAAGGTTGGCTTCGATCGTTCCTGAAATCCAAGTTGGTGTCCATCATGGAAGCCTAGCGGCCGAAACTAGACGAGAGATGGAAGAGGCTCTTCGAGCCGGCGAATTACATGGATTAATTTGCACATCTAGTCTTGAACTAGGAATCGATATCGGAAGTATTCGAAGAGTTCACCAGTTGAACAGTCCGAGAGCAGTAGACAGGATGTTGCAACGTGTTGGACGAGCTGAGCATCACTTGGGAGGAACGGGAAGAGGCGATATCCTCGCATGGGAAATTGATGATATCGCAGAATGTGCGGTAATCGCAAGACGCGCTATGGCCGGTGAACTGGAGGGCGTCGAATGGAGGTATAATCCGGCTATTGTCGCTGCAAATCAATTTCTACAAATGGCATCAGAGAGAGGGGTTGTCCCAATACAACAGGCTACTGAATTACTCAAGCGATCGACAATCTTTCCACAGTGGGCTGAAGAGGATACATTAGCTGTTCTTCGAGTCTTAGACGATAGGTGGCTACTACGATTAATCGAACAGCCACGACAATCAGATCCAACAATTTGGCATCCGAAATTATGGCAGGGGTTGGCAAAGAAAGCCAATGTGGATGCAAGGCCTGCAGATTTAGTTCCGGAGGATAGACCGCTTTGGGATGAAGAACACGAAGAGGCGCAGAAATCTCGTTGGCGACGTGCAATGGTTCAACACTTACCGGAATCTCTCAGTTCTGGTTGGTTTTCACCCGCCGGGAAATTGGGTAGAAATCGAACTCAACATATCTCAATGATTCCAGACGAAATAGCCTACAAGGTTCGTGACGCTGTTACAAGGCGGGTTTTGGGTTCTGTCGATGAAGCATTCGTCCTATCTCTAAACGATGTAGGTGAAGACGATGCTGGGCGGCCGAGAAGATTCGTCATGGCTGGCCGAACTTGGATGATTGTTGATGCTGACCCAGAGCAAAGCGAATTGTTGGTTGCTCCTGTGAAAGACACTGGAGAAGCACCTGTATGGGCTGGAGAATTACCTCCTGTGCCAATTGAAGTTGCTATGGAAGTTGGAAAATTGAGGAGAAGTGCTGCTACTGCAATTGGAGCAATGGAGGCGATGAAAGGAGATATCGATTTTGAAAACTATCCTCTATCTGAAGTCGCTAGAGCTGACTTATTGAACGCGGTTGCAGAACACATAGATGCAACGGAAAATTTGCCTACGGATACGACCCTAACTATCGAAAGTAGAGACAATGCTGTGGTATTGAATACCTGCAGAGGCAGTAGGATAAACGAGACTCTCGCGCACTTTATCCAAGCAATGGGTTCTATGCGGGAAGGAAGGATGGGTACCACTCTGGTCGACCCGTATAGAATCGCATTCCAAGTCCCAGGAACTACTGCTGCTCATGTTATTGAATGGTTGACAACAACTTCCCCAGATGCACTTGAAGCCATCCTCAGAATGACTATTCCAAATGGCAGAGCATTACGGTGGAGGATGGTACAAGTTGCTCGAAAAATGGGTGTTTTGCAAAAGGCAGCAGACCCGCGTCGAGTCAATATGCAAGGTCTGATGCAAAGATATCGGGGCACCCCAGTTGTTGAGGAAGCCCTGTCGAAATTATTCCATGAAAGGATGGACATTGAGGGAACAATGGATCTAATTAGAGATATCCAACAAGGGAAGGTAGAGGTTTTCCACACCCCTAATGGGCCACTCGGACTATCGCCGAAATCTGAGCGTGACTTACTTCTCCCTGCATGGTCTGATGTACAACTGCGAGAGCGATTGGAGACTCGACTAATGGCAGAAAGAGCTGTGTTAATCTGCCTCAATTGCAAAGATAAGTCTAGAAGCAGAGTTGGGCGTATGCGGCAGCGTATCGAACCATGTAAAAATTGTGGAGGCACTATGCGGGCTTGCTCACCAGAGCGCATGGAATCTATGCTAACTGGATGGGTAACAAGCGACGATCAAAAGGAACGGGCAAGGATGCAGAAGAATGCCGAATTAATTCAAACCCACGGACATGATGCCGTTCTAGCTTTGATGGGAAGGGGTGTAGGTGAAGAAACTGCAACTAGATTGTTGAGAGGTTTATCACGTGGAAATCGAGTCGCATTACTTCGTGCCATACATAATGCAGAACTGCAATATGCAAAGACTAGGCGCTATTGGAGTTAGAAAGCGATATTGAATGCCGACCTTTCGGGGTCATGTGCTAATCGGTCTGACTGGACGCTATGCCTCGGGAAAATCAACCGTGGTGAACTTTCTAATTTCTAAGGGATTGGCTAGTGAATCATGCTCGGATTCCATACGTGCTCATCTAAAAGAGAAAGGAATCGAAGAATCTCGAGAGAATCTAATTAATGGTGGCAACGAGTTACGTAGAAGCGGTGGACCGGGGATTCTAGCGGAAATGCTACTCAAGAGATTAGACGGAAAGAATGCAGTAATCGATTCGATTAGAACTCCCGGTGAAGTAGAGGCCTTACAGGAACGAGATGATTTCATTCTAATCGAAGTTCGTGCGGGAATGGATGCGCGCTGGGAAAGAGCACAGGCTCGTGCAAGGACTGGAGATATTGTTGACAGAGAGACTTTCTTCGCAAATGAAGAGAAGGAAGCTGTTGCAAAAGATGAATCTGGTCAAGCCCTCAATGCAACTGCGGCCCTCGCCGATCTCGTACTAGTCAACGATGGAAGCCTTGAGGATTTACATTCAGACTTAGAGGAACTCTGGGTTATGCTTTCTGAATAAGTTAGGCTGAGCGATAGTTTACACCGGACTCAGTAAACATACTGGTTGCAATAGCGAAGTCTTCCTCCCAGCGCTCTGGAATCTCACAATCTTCAGGGTATACTACTTCCCGAACTCCGGCTTGAATCAAAGAACGAGCGCATCGTGAGCAAGGTGGCCAAGTAACATACGCAGTACAATCCTTGAGTGAAATACCGATTCGAGCCGCGTGCATGATTGCATTTTCTTCGGCATGACAAATCATCGGATACTTCTGACTACGGTCGTTTAGCCTAGCAGCGGTATCTTCGATTCCCCTTGGAAACCCATTAAATCCAGTCGAACGGACTTCTCTGTCTTCTCCGACTACTACACAGCCGACCTTAGTAGACGGATCCTTCGACCAGTCTGAGATATGTTTCGCTAGGTCAAGAAATCGTGCATCCCATTTCAAACTCATCTAACCAACTATACCAGCCCACAAGGAAGGTCGTTATCTCGGTTTGCCTCTGAATACATGGAGAATTCCCTCATGAATGTACGCGAAGATGCTCCCAAAGGTCGCCATCGCTTCGTTCTACAGCAAACTTTAGCAAATCCCCGACTAGATATACACTACCCATAACGGAGATGCTACAACCCGCTTGCCTTGACATGATTTCTGCGATGACAAGAGCCTTTGTCGGGTCTCTTTCGATTTTTGGTTCGTCCAATCTATTTGAAAAAATCAGGTCAGCGAGCTCCTCTGCATCCACCGCTGGATTTCTTCCAGTGGTTGGTTCTGTAACGATGATGTGACGGAATGTTGGCATATGCCAAACTTCACTTGTTACATCGGCTAAAGCCTCTTCCAAATTGGCTTTTTGAGTAACTCCGATGAGAAGAATTGTGGGCTCTTTAATTGACATTAATTCGGTCTGTAAACCATCGGCATTGTGAGCAGCGCTAATTCTAATTTCGGAATTGAACAATTCTTTTGGCGGCCAATTTGGAGAACGTCCAGGCCAATTGATATCCTTTGTTGGTAATTCCCATCCAAATGTTGTGGCGATATATCCTGCAAAAATGAACCAATTTTCCCAATAATTGTCAATCTCTGATCCCTCATGGACATACAAGTCGTCGCCAGCCACCTCGGCAATCGTTTCCAAAACGGATTCTTCTCCGGGATGGTAAACCACCATTGGCACCCCCTCTCGATGAATTCCCGCTTTAGCGCGAGCGATTTGCTCACGAGTATTTCCGAGGATTTCGGTATGATCGAGCCCAATTGTGGTAATGACGCATAGGTCTGCATCGACCAAACATGTTGCATCGCCCTCTCCGCCTAATCCTGTTTCGATTATTGCACGATCTATGCCAGCGTGAGAGAAGGCTAGCATGGCGATTGCAAATGTACATTCGTAGAAAGTTGGTTCTTCGCCTAATTCTCTTCCAACTTCTACTGCAGCAGCACGAACCACAGAAAGATGCTCATCGAAAGTCCGCGAATCGATTACCTCTCCGTCGATACGAACCCTCTCTTCAATGACAACAAGATGTGGGGTAGTAAACAGACCCACCTTCAAACCGCTATTTGCCGCTGCGCTGGAAAGAAAGGCACACAGAGTTCCCTTTCCATTCGTCCCAGCAACATGAATCGATGGGAAATCCAATTGCGGATTATCCATCTTCTGTAGTAACAACTCTATTCTTTGCAAACCGAGATTCATACCGGCAAATCGCCTATCCATGAGCCATTCTCGGTCTTCCATTGCTACACAACCGTCGCGCCCCTACAGGGCGCGGGTACGGGTCAAGGTGATATGGAACTTGAACTTGGGGGAGATTGTGTCCGACCGAAGTGAAAGTGTCATCGAGATGATGATGGAGCAATGGGAATCGATGCTTGGCATGGCTGGAATGTTCATTGTGACTATAGGAATCGGTATGTTCATTCAACCGCTATATGATATTCCAGAAGCTAGAGCATTCGGGGAAGAAGGGACTACGAAATCTGGGTTTATTTTGTTTGAACTATTGATGATCGGAATTTTCACAGTAGGAATTATTTGGTTGGCGAGAAAGGGATTGGATTACCTAATCAAAGGTATAGTAATGCTCGCCCTTGGACTAAGCTTGTTCTATGCAATCCAACCATTTACCTTGTTAATTCTATACATTCTTGGATTCGCTACAGCAGCTTCTGTCGGATTATCCGCTCTAGTCATAACCATCGGAAGCATGGTCACATTGTATCGCTATCCAGAATGGTGGGTAGTGAATTCAGTTGGAGTAATGGTAGGTTCGGGAGTAATAGTGATGATTGGAATCTCATTCGTTCCTACACTCGTCATAATTTTCATGGTTCTAGCCGCAATTTACGATTATTGGGCAGTTCACAAAAGCAAGCATATGCTTGAACTTGCAGATACGATGATTGGACTAAAACTGCCTGTTTTACTTGTCGCTCCGAAGGAAAAGGGGTACTCATTCCTCGATCAAGAAGGAGACATAATGCAAGACTCCCCTCCCCCTCCTACAGAAGTAATGGAAGCAGACCTAGTTGGGAGACAGGAGATAATGAAACCGAAAAAGAAGAGTCGGGATGCCTTATTCATGGGTCTGGGAGACGTTATCTTCCCCGGTATGTTAGTCATCTCAGCAATTTCCTTCCTACCTGATTGGGGACCAGAAATTTGGAACCCATACGGTACTTTCTATATGGCGCAAATCGTTGTAGCAATTGGTACACTTATAGGAGGACTAGTTGGATATTTGCTCCTGATGACCTTCGTCGCCCAAGGAAATCCACAACCAGGGCTGCCACTGTTAAACGGCGGGGCGATTTTGGGTTACATCATCAGTGGAATCTATGCTGTTGGGCCCGCAGAATTGTTTCAGGCGATTACCTTCCTCTAGCGCATCGTGCTCGAAAGAGTGAGATTCCCCGATTCTTTGAAGGCTAAGTGTTGAACCCGAAGGTTCGGTTGCTATGCTAGAAATGAGCATGTTCCGAGAGCACGCTGGTGTGCTGAGGGCCGACCATGACAAGAGAGAGATGCCCCATGACAACATAGACGAGGTGATTCGTCTCGATGAAGAATGGCGGCAAGCAAGATTTGATGTCGACCAACTCAGGAAGAAGCGGAATGAGGCCGCTAGAGGTATTGCAGAAGCTAAGAAATCGGGAGATTCCGCCGCTGCAGACGCAATTTTAGCAGAGGTTGCCAGTCTCGGGCAAGAGATTGATACTCTGAGTGAAAAAGTCGATTCCTGTTTGGCAGAGAGAGATGCAATTAGAATGCGAGTTCCAAATATCCTGCATGAATCAGTTCCGGTAGGAGAAGATGACCAGAAAAATACCCTACACAGTTTACACGGTGATAAGACGACTTTAGGATTCGAAGCGCGTAATCATAACGACCTAATCGAGATGAATAATTGGGTTGACCTTGCTAGAGGCGCGAAGGTAACCGGTTCTCGCTTCTACTTCCTTCAGGGTGACCTCGCTCGATTAGAAATGGCTCTACAGAGTTACTCCGCAAATTTCCTCATTGAACGGGGCTACACCTTGGTGCAACCACCGCTTATGATGAATCGTGAGGCTTACGAGGGCGTCACCGACTTAGGTGACTTTGAGACTGTCATGTATGGTATTGAACCAGACAAATACTACCTCATCGCTACTAGCGAGCATCCACTCACTGCGATGAGAATGGACGAAATTATCGAACCATCCGAATTACCGATTAAGTTGGTTGGTGTGTCTTCTTGCTTCCGACGCGAAGTAGGAGCACATGGGTTGTCTGATCGAGGAATTTGGAGAGTGCACCAATTTACCAAAATTGAACAAATTGTCATTTGCAAGCCAGATGATTCCTGGGAACATCATGAGGAGTTACTCACCAATGCAGTTGAGTTATGGGATAGCCTAGGTCTGCATTACAGAGTAGTAAATATCTGCACAGGCGACATGGGGACTGTTGCCTCGAAGAAATACGACCTAGAGGCTTGGTTGCCTGGCGCAAATGAATTCAAAGAAGTTGTTTCATGCTCAAATTGCACCGATTACCAAGCTAATCGCCTACGGATGAGATATCGCACTGCCGAAGGAAATTCCGCAGTTCATACTCTGAATTCTACTGCGGTTGCGACCAGCAGGGCTCTAGTGGCGATTATGGAACAATATCAGAACGAAGATGGAACAGTGCGAGTTCCTGATGTTCTTGTTCCACACATGGGCGGTCAAACAGTTCTCAAACCGCTAAATTGAATTTAGGCGCTCAAAGGATCGGCTTTCTTTACCATCACTTTGACTATCATTGCGAGTAGGATAAGGGCAAAGAGTGCTGCCAAGGGAGCAAGGAAAATCGCCATTATTGATAGTATCAGACTTGCTATATTTTCACCTGTTGATACAACTGGGTTACCAATTCCAGCGGTTATGGCTGTAGATACTCCTCTAGTGACAACTGTTGCACCCTGTACCGCTGCTGTTACACCACCACCAGCGATGATTGCTAGAGCCCACTGAATTACTGGGTCTGTTCCTCCTAGAACGATTGCGGTCATTCCGGTACCTGCAACAATTGCTGCAGGACTTGCAATTGAATCCAATATATTGTCAACCCATGGAACATAGTATGCTGCAAGTTCGGCTATTGTAGCGACTCCTAGAAGAATAACCGCAACATTAGAATCGAAATATTCCAATGATGTATTCGTCAAATCGACTTCTACAGCGTCGGCTCGGACCGCTATAGAAAGTAGGAAAGGCGGTAGGAAAACACGGAATCCAGAGGCTGCAGCAAGGCCTAATCCCATACATAATGCGAGTATAATGTCGAATTCGTTCACGTTTATGGCGAACCATCGGCCACTATTGAATCCGTTGCCGGCATAATTCAGTCGCCGAGCTCAACTAAAGTCGCTCCCATATCGACTCTGTCGCCTTCTGAAAAATTCACTGAAAGTATTTCACCGGCTTTCGGCGCTTGGATTCTGTGCTCCATTTTCATCGCTTCCATTACCAACAAAGTTTGGCCCTCGCGAACTCTTTGTCCGGCTTTTGCATGCACCTCGAGAATAGTTCCAGGCATCGGTGCTGTTAGACCACCTTCGCCTGCGGTAGAATTAGCGCTTCCAGGTTCGTGACCATGAACGACATGGATTCGCCCATTTATGTGAATCCACCAATCATCACCAACCTTTGCTACGTGGGCGATATGCGCGGAACCGTCTATGTCGACAAGGAGCCTAGCGCCTTGCGAATCTCGGGTAATTCCAATTTCAGAATGTGGTGCTTCGTGTTCATCCCGAGTCAGTCCCGTGAGGCTGAGTGTACCCTCTGAATCGGACAATTTGGCGGTGTAACGAACACCCGATTCTCCAATACTCCACTCCATCTTTTTTCACCTCAGGGAAATGACCTCGTCAAGGTCCTGAATGGGTCTCCGCTGTGCCCTGTATGTTCATCGACAAACGACTCAGTTGACCTTGAGACTGCACGGTCAAGTCCGAATCGACTTGCTGCTGCGGCAATGGCCACAAGAGTAGCAGGATCTGGGTCTGGCTCCGCGAAATCAGAAATATCTCTTGAATCCAAATAATCAGTCGTTATTCCACCAGAAATAAAATCCGGATGGGTAGTCATCTGACGAAGGAATCCAATGTTTGTTATTACTCCAAGAGCCCTTAGGTCAGAGAGTGCATTATCTAGGCGTCTTGCAGCTGCAGTTCTTGTTGGGGCGTGAACGATTAATTTGGCCAACATCGGATCGAAGTCGACGGTTACAGCATCTCCTTCTCGAACTCCAGTGTCGACCCTAATTCCAGGACCTGCTGGTGCACGCCACATCGCTAGGTCACCAATTGCTGGCAGGAATCCTTTACTGGGATCTTCTGCATAGATTCGGGCTTCCATAGAATGACCAGTGATTCCAATATCGGATTGAGATAATCCAAGTGGTAATCCTGCTGCAACTTCAAATTGCTTCTGTACGATATCTATTCCAGTAATCATCTCAGTTACCGGATGCTCTACTTGTAGACGAGTGTTCATTTCTAAGAAGAAGAATTCGCCTCGGTCAGAAAGTAGGAACTCAACTGTTCCTGCTCCTTCGTAATCGACAGCCTTTGCCGCCTGAACAGCTGCTTCTCCCATCTCTTCTCTAATTGTGGGAGTGACCGCTGGACTCGGGGCTTCCTCGATGACTTTCTGATGTCGGCGTTGTAGTGAACAATCCCTTTCGTTCAAGTGAATACAATTCCCTTGACTATCTGCTAGAACTTGGATTTCGACGTGACGAGCACCTTTCAGAAGTCTCTCAACATATACCGTGCCGTCACCGAATGCTGCAGTTGCTTCTCTAGCCGCAGCTTCGTATTCTGTTCGCAGCATTTTGGGCTCGTGCACGGCACGCATTCCCTTACCTCCGCCACCTGCGCTTGCTTTCAGCAAGAGAGGATAACCAACACGAGCTGCTGCAGAAGCTAGAACACCTAGATGATCAGAATCACCTCCAATGGAAATTTCTTCACCAGGGATTACCGGAACTCCTGATTCTATCATACAGCGGCGGGCAGAAATCTTGTCACCCATTGTGTCGATTGCATCTGCAGGTGGTCCAATCCAAATTAGACCTGCAGCCTTGACCGCATTTGCAAAATCAGCCCGCTCAGAAAGGAATCCGAAACCCGGATGAATCGCTTGAGCACCGGTAGAGCGGGCGGCCTCGATAATGGCATCTCCATTGAGGTAAGTATCCGCTAGAGTCGCACCTGGAAGATGAACAGCCTGATCTGCATTTTCGACGTGCAAAGAGCCTGCATCAGGGTCGGAATAAACCGCAATTCCTCGAAGTCCTGATTCTTTTGCAGCCCGTAAAACTCTGACCGCAATCTCCCCTCGATTTGCAACCAAAACCGTATCAAATGGACGAGGGGCTGAACTCATCCAATCTGGAATCATTATACCAACTCACTCTTCTGGTGCCCAATCCGGCTTTCTTCTTTCAAGGAAGGAGGAGAGGCCTTCCTGACCTTCCCTAGACCCTCGCATTTGACTCGTCTTGTCGAGTGTCCAAAGTCGTAGTTCATCATCACCTGCTTTCCAAATATCGAAGGTCATGGCCAGCTTCTTGGATTCAGCCACGGCCATTGGTCCGGTAGTCATCACATCTGCAACTACTCGTCCGATAGCCTGATCGAATTCTATAGGGGAATCTACTACTTGGTTTAGCCAACCAATTCGTAGGCCTTCTTCCGAGCCAACTCTACTAGCCAGCATCGAAAGTCTGCGGAATTCGGCACTGCCTAACTTACGATACACATAGGGTCCAATTACTGCTGGAAGAATTCCTAATTTGGCTTCGGAAAGAGCGATTCTTGTACGTGGTTCACCAATCGCGTGATCGACGCAGGCTACGAGTCCTGCACCTCCTCCAAGAGCTACGCCTTGCACTGCACCAATGGTAAAGCAAGGATGAGCCCATAGTGAATAGAATAGGCGATCAAGCCTTTCTGAATCTGCTCGATTTTCTTCTGGTGTTGCCGCGCCAGCATCCCGCATCATATTGATGTCCGCGCCGGCGCAGAAGTGCTTTCCATCTCCGCGAAGAACGATTACACGCAGATATTCTGCGCCGTCAGAATCGTGAAGAGATTGAGTGACCCCAACGGATCTCTGAGCAGTCCAACTTAGCGCTTCGACCATTTCTGAAATCAACTGTACGTTTAGGGCGTTGAATACATCTGAGCGGCGTAGAGTTAGCCTGGCAATAGCGCCATCTATCTCGAGGCTACAAAGTTCGGCTACAGGTTTTGCGTCACTCATTTTCGTAACTTGCATGATTTCACATCCTGAATACGCCATATCCGTTATCTGGGAATGGAGCGTTAAGACTTGCAGATATTGCTAGCCCTAAGACATCTCTAGTGTCACGAGGATCAATTACTCCATCGTCCCAAAGCCGGGCGGTTGAGTAGTAAGGCGAGCCTTCAGTCTCATATTTCTCTAGAATTGGTCGACGGAACTCCTCCAATTCTTCCCCCGACATCGGAGAAAGTCCTTCTCTGGCTCTTTGATCCTGTTTAACGGTGGCAAGAACGTCAGCGGCTTGTGGCCCACCCATAACCGAAATTCTTGCGTTAGGCCACATGAATAGGAATCGTGGGTCATATGCTCGGCCGCACATACCATAATTTCCAGCACCGTGAGAGCCACCGATAATTACCGTAAATTTAGGAACAGGAACACAAGAGACAGCGGTGACGAGTTTAGCACCATCCTTTGCGATACCACCAGACTCAGCGTCACGGCCAACCATGAATCCAGTAATATTCTGCAAGAAGATTAGTGGCACTCCACGCTGACCGCATAATTCGACAAAGTGAGCACCTTTGAGAGATGATTCGGAGAATAGAATCCCATTGTTTGCTACGATTCCAACAGGATAACCATGTATTCTGGCAAAGCCACAAACCAAGGTATTGCCATATCGTGGTTTGAATTCGTGGAAGCGAGAGCCGTCGACGATTCTAGCAATTACTTCACGAACATCGAATGGTGTACGATTGTCGGTGGGGATTATTCCCATCAAGTCCTCAGCATCGTGAGCGGGTTCTTCTACTGGCTTAAAGTCCAATCTTTGCTTTGGCTCAATGTTGAGATTCTCTACAACATTACGAACCATTCGTAGGGCTTCCTCCTCATTTTCTGCGAAATGGTCAGCTACACCAGATTCTCTGGTGTGAACATCAGCGCCGCCTAGATCCTCCGCGCTGACTTCCTCGCCTGTCGCTGCCTTCACCAGTGGTGGCCCGGCGAGGAAAATTGTTCCATTACCCTTGACGATAATCGATTCATCAGACATCGCTGGAACGTATGCGCCTCCTGCCGTACAACTTCCTAGAACTGCAGCTACCTGTGGAATTCCCTTGCCCGACATCATGGCTTGATTTCTGAAGATGCGCCCAAAATGGCCAATGTCGGGGAATACCTCATCTTGCATTGGCAAGAATGCCCCTCCGCTATCGACAAGGTAGATGCATGGTAGATTGTTAGCATCTGCAACATCTTGGGCTCGAATATGCTTCTTCACCGTCATAGGGTAGTAGGAACCGCCCTTAACGGTTGCATCGTTTGCCACGAAAAGGCATTCTCGGCCATGGACTAAACCAATCCCGGTGATGATTCCAGCCGACTGAGCTTTACCATCATACAATTCATTCGCCGCCAAACTCGACAATTCCAAGAAAGGGCTTCCTGGATCGCAGATTTCTGCTATTCGCTCTCTAGGAAGCATCTTTCCTCGAGAGCGATGTCTCTCGACATACTTCCCGCCACCCCCCTGTTTTACTGCTTCCAATCGCTCCTTGAGGTCCGCTGCTAAAGCAAGGTTTTGCTCCCTTCTACGCTGCCAATCTTGGCCGGAACGGTCGACTCGGGTCGGCAATCTGTCCATCGCAATCAACCCGTGAGACTACCGGCGAACCTTGAATCCAATGGATACGACATCGTAGATGTCGTGATTAGACACCCAACATCAATCGCCCGATATTACGCAATCCAGGTGCCATTCCAACCACCATTAGTGCAAGGCCGATCAATAGTCGTAGGTGCTGTTGACGATACTCGAAGTTGGCCATAGAATAGAACCAGAATACAACTCCGCCAATTCCTAACTTAAGGACTGCAAAAGTCAATGCGGTATCGAACAATTGCACCACTGCCTCCGATACTATGTGCTTCTCTGTGTATCCGAAGAAGTCGATGCCGATATATGTAGCAATACCATCCATCAACTGGCCGGCAACGGGAAGGAATGCTACCGGATATGCCATTGTTGCCTTCAATCGTAGGGATTCAATCAAAGTCTTCTGCTCTGATTCGAGTGCCATGTATTCATCTTCGTTCATTCCAGGTGGTAAAATTCCTGCAATTATTCCTTGAGATTCCAGTTCTGCGGCGGCCTCTCTTCCTTGTTCTAGCATGAACCAGCACAGTACTACTGGGAATCCAATAACTACGACCACTGCAACGAAATTGTATGGATAATTGTCAATTTGAGTTATGTCGATTGAGGACAAATAGGATGCAATGGCTCCGAACAGAACAAGACAACCGCCGATTCCTGAAAAGTAGACTGTGCGCTGAATATTATCAAAACCATCAGCGCTGGATTGCAAAAAATGCGGGGAGAAAAACGCAATTATGCTAAAGAATAGCATCAATGAAATATCGAAGTCAGTTTTACCATCGATTGAATTGGCATAGATTACAAATTGAGTGAAGATGATAATCATCGAAGCAGATTTTACCTTCTCGGCCTTTTCTTCATCGCTAGAATCCGAGTTATGGATTGAATATCCAAACCAGCCAGCGATAATTACCCAAGCAGCGGTCTGGAAGTGAACTCCTGGACTTACAAACCAAGCCGAGAAGAATTCCCCAAACATTTCTGCGTCTTCCACTATCTCTCCAAGCGCCGCCCAAAGGACGAATGGAAGTAATGCAAGTAGCGTTCTATCCGAACCATCGACTCCCAAATGCCTCAACCAGCCCGACATTGCTACGACGAACATAGCCAGAACGATTCCATAGGTCATGGTGTTGACCATGTTGTAACCGGAATCTCCAGTTGATTCTCCAATTACTGGATCGAGATAATATTTGTAGACAAAATCAGACAGTGGATTAGAAAAATCCATTGTACCGAGGAATGCTCCAATACAGAATAATGTCATGATTACGGCGAGCACTTGGATTACCAAACGCTCGTAATCGTACCACTCCTCTAGCACGTTCACGGCCTGTCGAGAAAGCACCTGCGCTTAGGCGTGGCGGCTGTAGAAATCACTCTTCGCCGTAAGTTATTGACTCGTCTTCTGCCAATTCTAACATCTCAGCGACTTCTTTCTCATCATCTGGATCGACTTGAGCAGACTTGAATCTGCGTTCACGTCGGCGTCGGGCATCTGCGAGTCCAGGAACTAATGAGTCAAAGGCATCGGATGATCCTTTACCGGTATCATATGTGTCAAGACTACGAGATTGTATTCGCATACGCTTGCGATCTTGTTCTAAACCGTGCAGGACTGTTCCATGTTCGGCTCCATTGAGAATATTCTCGATTGCAGGGGTTGCTAATGCTAGACCATCCTCGTCCCCAATTACCAAAACTGTAGAGCCATAGATTGCCATCTCGGTTTGGGACATCTCTTCGATTAAGCTACGAATGCGTCCGTTCCTTCCGATTAATCGGCTTCGCATTCGGCGAGTCTGGTTTGGCTGTCGTCCTACCCATTCACGAATGTCGTACATTCGAAGGAATACCTCATCATCGAGTAATTTTACCGCGCGATTTGGTGCTAGTCCACGTCCAATCGCGCGGATTACATCAGGCATTTTCATTTTCACGATTGGATCTATTTCATCGACTTCCCAAATAGCCGAAACATCACCGGTTTGGGAATCGATTTCCAAACTCGAGCCACTTGCTTTCTCAAGCATCTTGCGAGTACGCCCAGCCTTGCCAATTAGCACCGCTATGCGGTCTTTGGGTATGCGGGCTAGAAGTTCCACGAAAGTGGGCGACCCGCCGTCCCGTTTTAATCCCCGCCCGAAAGGGCCGGGTAGGTGGGAACCGGTTCCTCGAGCACCCTTAACAAAGAGTCAGCGAGATTTACCTCGTGTCCTTGTCGATTAATCCACTCAACGAGGCGAGTGACGTCTCGAACTAGGAATTCATTTGAGGAAGGATGAGCACTAACTACTGCTTGACCGACATCTATTACCCATGGCTCGCCATCGTACCAGAGAATATTGTATTCGCTAAAGTCTGCATGGGCAAGATCACAGGTTTGCCAACAAACTGCAAGAATTTCAAGAAGGTCGTCGAAGACTCCCTTCGGATCATCGATAGTTATGTCCTTCAGGCGAGGAGAAGGTTCGCTTTCATCACCGATTAAATCCATCACCAAGACGTTGTTTAGAATCGCTCTGGGTCTTGGAACTCTGATCCCGGCTTTCCGCATTCGCCGTAGGTTTCGGTATTCCTTGCGAACCCAGATCTTTACCAATTCACGATGGCGGCGCTTAAGTCCACCGAATCGTGGGTCGCCATCGATGTATTTTGCAAGACTTTTGAAGACGGCATTTGTAGTATGGAAAATCTTCACTGCAGCCGGTCCTTGGTTTGTGGTTGCGTGAAATACGTGAGCCTCTTTACCGCGAGCGATTGGATAATCTACAGTTTCTATCTCACCTGCCTGCATCAATTTGTGCAAAGACATCAGAGTGGAACGATCGAAGACAGCATCGAATACTCGCCTATCGACCCAATCATATTGACCGGAACCAAGAACTCCTTGCAAATTGTCTTCGATTTCCTCAAACATTCGCTTGAAGCGTGGCTCCGCCATCCAATCATGTTGCTTCGCCGATCTCATTAGAGCGTCTGGGTCGACATCTTCCCAGTCGGGGTTTGCCATCGTCCTCACCCGAAGAATGAGTCGATATCATCATCGTCATCATCAGCAAAAGTCGATCTCTTCGGCTCTTCAACAACTTCTTCTTCTTCCGATTCGACTTCTTCGGCCTCTTCGGTTGCTGTATCCTCTCCCACTTCACCGGAATCGACAATTTCGTAATCTTCATCCTGTTCGTGAATTTGATCATCGGTCATTCCGAATAAGTCGACTATCTCGGGCAAGACCCCCTTTCGTGATAGGTAGATTGACTGAGTTTTGGTATAGCGCATCCTTACATCTGCTCTTGAATCTTGGAAATCCCATGGTTGAACAATTACTAGGTCACCCTCACGGACCCATTGGCGTCTTCGCATCTTTCCTGGAATACGCGCCAGACGACTCTCGCCATCTTCGCAAACCGCTCTAACTCTTCGACCACCAAGGATTTGGTCTGCGATAGCGAACATTTCGTTGATTTTCTTATTCGGGAGTGTTACGCGGATTTTGTCGCCGGCACCAGATTCAAGCTGCGCCAGCAACTCTGTGTCCACACGCTCCTCTCGACGCGCCATTGGGCGTCGGTCGAGAGACCCCTATGTGAAACCATGCCTTGTTGATTAGATAGGAAATGGGGGATTATGGTTAACTCTCCAGCGATTATATGGCCTACATATACCGTGGGAAACAAATTCTGATGTCGATATAAATTTGAATGCAGATATACATCGGTTCATTCAATAGACCAAAGTTTCTCATGTTCTGTATTTCCAAAACCCTCTGGAACGCCCCATTTTTTGATGTAAAAATCAATAGGAACAACTCCGTTTCCCCTATCAACTGCATAGTTTTGATCGTAAATCTCCTCTACGATTGGTGCAGGCCCATCGTACGTCAAATACCAATCTTCAGGGACATCTGGGCCACTCTCAGTTCCATCTGGCCCAATCCAGTTATTCGTGGAAGATAATTCTTGGCCGCCATTATTTTTCTGGATATTCTTCTCGCTAGAATTGCCAAAAATGAGCGCCAAAAGTTTCCTCATAAAAAGCTGTAATTGGAGAGGTATTCATAGTTTTTTACGGTTATTTCACCCTCGTGATGAACCGTTCTGAATCAAAGATCAGAAACCGCTGTTTTAACGAGGTCTAGAAGATACTCTGCACCTGAACCAATACCGAAGAATACCGTTAGTACTGTGAGAACTAGGATGGTGTTACGCAGATGTAATGCCTCTCTGAGAGGCTTAGAGTTTTCAGGAGCTTCGAAGAACATAACTAGGACAATTCGAAGATAGTAGAATAGAGACAGAGCACTGTTCAATACAATTGCAATTGCAAGCCAGAAAACTGGGTCGACAGTTTCGGCCCAAGGAATAATTGCATCTGCAGATGTGCTACCAGTGCCAGCGCTGATATTTACGATTCCGTTGATCATCAATAATTTCGAAAGGAATCCCGATAATGGCGGAACTCCAGCCAATGCTAGCATGAAGATAAACATCGAACCTGCAATCAACGGGTCTCGCTGAGCGAGACCGTGAAGGTCTTCTAAGCGATGACTTCGACCTTCAGTCTCAAGCATACCAAGAACTAGGAATGCACCTAGTTTGAATAGAACCAAAATTGTCAGATGGAAGACGATAGCAACCAAGACTAGCTCGGTTGTTGATGAATCGCCTAATCCGCTACCAACAGCAGCCATTGCCGCCAACATATATCCAGCGTGGGCGACGCTCGAATAGGCTAACATCCTCTTTGGATTTTCACTGGTTAACGCTGCTAGGTTACCCCAAGTCATCGTAATTACAGCGATTATTGCAAGAATGCCAAACCAAAGAGCCTCTCCCTCTTCGGGCATTGTAACCTCGATTAGAACTCTGAAGAGGGCGACAAAACCCATCGCCTTGGAAGCAGTAGCCAGCACACCCGCAACGGGTGAAGAGGCACCAGCATACGCGTCGGGTGCGGCGAGATGGAAAGGCGCAGCGCTGACCTTGAATCCGAAAGCGACCAACATCAATCCAACTCCAATGACCGCGAATGGATCTAATCCATCCATAGCGGCCCAAGAGGCGGCTAGTGCATCGAAATCAAGGTCTCCTGACCAAAGATAAACCAAGGACATTCCATAGATTCCAGTAGCACTAGCAACTGAACCGACGATGAAGTACTTGGCACCTGCCTCGCCTCCAACTTCCTCTTCTTTGTGGAATGCAACCAATACATATGCCGCGAGGCTCGCCAACTCTATTGCAACGAACATGAAGAAAAGATTCGAAGCCATCGCCATAAGACCCATTCCGAGTCCAACCATCATCAGAAGAATGTGGAAATCTACCTGACGGCGATTATCCATCAAAGCGGCGACAAGAGCCTCTGCTCGAGATTCAGAATCCTTCTCGGTTGGAGCTCTAGCAGAAAGTCGAGCAGGCATTCTGTAGGCTGTAGCAATCGCTGCTAGGAGGAGTGCTCCATAGAATACGAACGACATCATTCTGGTAAACGAAGTGATTTCGATAACTCCGCCAACCTCACCAGATGCAGATTCGATTTCTAGGAAAGAAAACACAAATGCTACGAATAAAGCAGAGATTCCGATACGGGCTGGAACTCTGGGGTCGGATGTGCGCTTGAAGCGAGTACCACCGATAAAGACCGGAATGCGAGTTCTGGTTAGAGGAATTCTTAGAGTTGAGTCTCCAAGGTTTGGGATTAAAACAGCCAGAATAATACCTGCAACCAGAGTCAACTCAGGTAGCAATATTTCCATTTCTTCAGTGGTCAACATCAGGGCTTCACCCCCTGACTATTCATAGCCTCAACTAATGTCTCCAGCATGAATTCTGTAGACCAATCTGACATCATGTCCCAGAAGATGAATGGCATGATTCCAAACAATACTGTGAGGGCTCCCAGAACAAACATTCCAGCATTCTCATGCCAAGTAATATCTCGAGGTTCTTCTCCATGCATGGTATCTGGAAGTACACCAACATGAGGATCTCCGCCCTCGAAAATAGTTCTCTGCATACTGGTTAAGTAGTATACAGCAGTAATTATTAGCGTCAATGCTGGCCAAATCACTAACCAACCAAATGTCATCCAGAAGGCTATCATTACTGCAATTTCGGCTACGAATCCAGCCAACAACGGAAGCCCAAGGCTCGCCATCCAACCTAGCATCATATGACCAGCCAACCATGGAGAGTGATGTGCGATTCCACGCATCGACCCAATCTCAAGAGTGTGGTAGTGGTGCTTGAAGGCTCCAGCTACGGCGAAGAGAAGTGGGCTGATGATTCCGTGTGCAAACATCATGAATAGGGCACCAGCGATTCCCAGTGGTTGCATGGTTGCTATTCCAAGGAAAATCAATCCCATGTGAGATACGGATGAGTAAGCAACCATTCGCTTGAGATTTGTCTGACCCATACATACAATGGCTCCGTACACTAGGCTCGCCATTCCTAGTACAATCAACAATGGAGTGAAGACGACAGTTGATTCAGGGAAGATCGTTACAGCAATTCTTAGGAATCCGTATGCGCCCATCTTCAACATGACACCAGCCAACAACATTGACCCTGCGGTTGGTGCCTGAACGTGAGCGTCTGGCAACCATGTGTGAACTGGTACACTAGGCATCTTAGTTGCAAATCCGATTAGCAACAGAAGCCAAACAAAGTGGCGCAAACCTTCTCCTGAAATTAATCCATTTCCAGATGCCTGGGCCGTCATTGATACCAAGTCGAAATGATGGCCGGTTAAGGTCCCTAGACCGCTAATTGGATCGGTATGGAAGTACATCACAAGGATACCAATTAGCATCAGAACACTAGCTGTGAAAGTGTAGATGAAGAATTTCATCGAAGCATATCTTCGGTCGTCTCCACCCCAAACCAAAATCAGGAAGAACATCGGGATTAGAGTCAATTCCCAGAAGACGTAAAAGACGAATAAGTCGAGTATTACGAAAACACCAATCAGTGCACCCTCCATGATTAGGATTAGCGGGTGGAAAAGGTGTCCTTTCTTTGCATCCCATTCAACCAACATCGATATAGGAATTAATAGAGCTGTAAGCCAAACCATTGGGAAGGACAATGCGTCTACCCCGACTACCCAACTTACACCAATACTTTCTAGCAGAACTACTGAATCATTTTGGAAAACATACTGACCTTGTGTGATATTTAGCCAATCGATATTACCAATTTGACCGAGGAATAGCGCGGTTGTTATGGCGAAGATTGCCAAAGCAACTCCCATCGAAAGCGAGCGTGATATCTTTCGAGTGAAATCCGCCATGCTTGCAGGAGCGAGGTATGGTAGAATCAATAGGGCTAAACCGACAGCAAGTGGTGTCAGAGTGATGAATGTTAGAGGGTCTGACTGAATCAAGCGCTCACCCCCCAAATTAGAGCGAATATACACAATGCCCCGACGGCAGCCATCAGAATGTAGTCACGGGCACTACCGGTTGTTACTCTGCGAATTTGTACAGAACCGAAAACAGAATTGGATTCAATCTGCTTGACTACTCCATCGATTACATTGGCATCAAACCAAGCGGCGAAAGCCGAGAATGGAAGGACGGTCTTTCCTAGAACCCACTCGTACAGGTCATCGAAATACAGACGGTTCTGTAATGCCTCGGCAAATTGTGAGTTTGCTAATTCATCGACATTCTGGCTACCAAACTTGCCAGACAGGCTAGTTAGCCAGTGAACTATCGGTGTTGCTTTCTCGCCTTCTTTGAGTGAACCACCGTATACTCGGGCGGCAAATATTGGACCAATGATGAATGAAAGCAGGATAGTGGTCCAGCCAATCATTCGGACTTGTTCGTCCTCAGGTAGGAATGCATGCTCCAATTCGTAAATCACCTGATCGACGAATGTGTCCTTGTGAATAGATAGGTGGTCAGCCTCTCCAGATAGCCAATCCACCATTCCATAGAGGGCAAGTCCGAATCCACCTAGGGCGGTAATTATTGAAAGAATTACAAGAGGTGTCTTGATCCAAGGAGTCTCCTCATGGACGTGGTCTACGAGTTCGTTCTTTGGCTCACCCGCGAAGGTCATGAACCACATTCGTGACATGTAGAAGCCGGTCATACCGGCAGTTGCTAGAATTAGTATAGCCGGTCCAAGCAATGCGTCTGCTCCGTTGAAGTAAGCATACCATGTCTTTCCAACGATTATTTCCTTTGACCAAAATCCACCTATCAACGGAATCCCAATAATTGACATCGACCCGAACATCATCGCTGTAGCTGTTACAGGTAGTTTGCTCGCCAAGCCACCCATATTGCGCATGTCTTGAGGGTCGAAGTCATGATCTCCATGATCACCATGATGCAAATGGTCGTGAGCGTGATGAACTTCGTGAATTACTGAACCACTCGCCATAAACAGCATTCCCTTTGCCATGGCGTGATTGAAGAGGTGGAATAGAGCACCACCGAAGATTAAAGCACCTGCGTGATGCTTATCGTTATTGAAGAACCAAAGTGCTGCTCCAAGTCCTGTGAATATGTAGGCCAGTTGACTCATCGTGGAATATGCTAACACTTTCTTGATATCATTCTGCACAAAAGCGATTGCTGCGGCCATAAAGGCGGTAATTCCACCGACCCATGCAACAATCAGTCCTAGGTCTTCCATTCCTGCCACACCATGATGATGAACATCGACGAATGGTACCATTCGAGCGACTAGATACAATCCAGCATTAACCATGGTGGCAGCGTGGATAAGGGCCGATACAGGAGTTGGCCCCTCCATCGCGTCCGGCAGCCAAACGTGCAATGGGAACTGAGCGGACTTACCTACAGCTCCAATGAATAGCATCAATAGTGCAGTTTGTAACATAGCAGCATCCACCGCTGCTCCACCTACACCTGTGGATGGATCATCAAAGACAACAGCGAAGTCTAGAGAGCCATATATGTCATAGAGCATTAGTAGTCCAATCATTAGGAATACATCGCCAACGCGAGTGGTTAGGAAAGCCTTCTTTGCAGCGTATGCAGCACTTTCCTTCCAGTAGTAGAATCCGATAAGAAGATAGGAACAAAGACCCATTATTTCCCAGAAAATGAATAGCCAAAGGAAGTTGTCTGCGAGGACCATTCCAAACATACCCATGCTGAATAGAACGAATTCGGCGAAGAATCGATGGTTTGAGTTATCATTGATTGAATCGGTAGTCATGTATCCGATTGCGAACCAACAGATGAGGAAGCAGAGGAAAGTGGCAACAAATAGTAGCATTATGCTAACTGCATCAAGGTATATTCCTAGTCCGATTCCACTGAATCCTTCGGAGGCAATCGACCAACCCTCAGAATCGTAGGTTAGGACATCGAAGGTCAACCAACTGAATGGATCTCCAGATTCAATATGACCGTGAGCATCGAGATAATCGTAAATCAGCCAAATCGAAGCGGAAAGGGATACGCTGAGTGCTCCAAGTCCTAAGATTCCTCCTTCCTTCAAGCGATTTACCCAGAATTCATCACCGTTCCAAATCTGACCTGCGATCGCAATCGTTGCGAAGAATACCAAAGGTGCGGCGATAATTAACCACCAATAATCGGTTGACGATTCTCCAGTGCTGTAGAGATATGGCACGATTGCCAAAAACGGCAAAATGAAGAGTAGTCTGTCCCACTCCTGCTTGTTTTCTCCCATTTTCATCACCTCAATTTCTCAATAAAGTCGCTTCATCGAGCGAAATTGTTTCCTGTGTACTGTACAAGGAAAGTAAAATTGCAAGCCCGATTGCAACTTCTGCGGCAGCTATTGCGATTGCAACAGCAGTGAATACCCATCCATCTACGGAGCCATGATGCATGGCTCCGGCTACGAAGTTGAGATTGGCTGCGTTCAACATGACCTCTATGCACATCAAAACGACGATGGCATTCTTTCGGCTGAATGCTCCAATTAAACCGATACCAAAGAGAATGACGCCAAGACCGGCGATCCAACTTGCTTCAATCATCACTCATCGCCTCCCATGTCATAGAGTAGGTTGACGAGGCGCTCGTCACGAACTAGGTAAGATGCACCAATCATAGCCATCGAGAGTAATATTCCGAGAACAACAGTAACAACAGCCCAGTCATCGAGTATTGATACTGCAAATTCGAGTGTGGTTGGAGCGCCAGCAGCCGATTCTCCCCACATTGGGTGATCCATTATTTCTCTTAATAGAATTAGAATGAAGGCGAATACACCTAAGCGGGCAATGATTCCAATTACCCTCATTCAACATCACCTTCCTGTATTTGGCGTCGAGTTAACATAACTCCAAACTGTACCACCAGCATTACCGAACCAAGGTAAACAAGAATCTGAATTGCCGCCAACATCTCGGCATGAGCCAATACCATTACTCCAGCAACGGCGAAGAATGTCATCATCAGCGAGAGAAGAGAATGAGCTACTCTTCTTGCATAGACACACCCTAGGGCTCCGAGGATCGCAACAAGCGCCATAATGACGAATGCAACGGCCTCGAAATCAATAGCCATTAGAATCAAGCCTCCGCTTCCTTGGCTGCTCTGGCTGCCTTTCTTTCGCGCTTATCCTTCTCTTTCTTCGCGCGCTTTGCAAGTTCCATATCGACTCGCTCTTGGTGGACGGCTGGAAGAACACGAGTTCTATCTGCGTCGAACCATAGGTCTTCACGGGAGTATCCAGACATTCCATCATACTCATTGGTCATGAAGAATGATTCGAACGGACATGCTTCTGCACACAATCCACAGAACATACAGCGGCCGATATCGATTCTGCCGCTGACGATATCAGTCTCCGCCGGCTTGAGTTCAGCGGTTGAGATGTCTTCGATACCTGATCCGTCCATCCAACGCACGGTTGCTGTATCGCCGGAGATGTCGATTACTTCTGCGAAATCATATTGTTGTGG
Organism: Candidatus Thalassarchaeaceae archaeon; assembly: GCA_023268715.1. Lineage (GTDB taxonomy): Archaea > Thermoplasmatota > Poseidoniia > Poseidoniales > Thalassarchaeaceae > MGIIb-O1. The sequence goes on along the minus strand of JALRLV010000002.1, from coordinate 35,608 downwards.
TGCCGCAGCATGCTCGTTGACCAAGTCGAATTCCTCAATTTCTTCGAACTCTTCTTTTGGCTTCGCGGCGTACCCACCAGCCTCGACTTCTGACCCATATCCATGCCACTCATCGTCTTCCTCGGCTAAGTCAAGTACATTCACTCTGACTTCAGAAGTCATGTGTAGGCAGTCATTTGGGCAAGCCTTGACACATGCCTTGCAAGCGGTACAAGTTTCCCAAACAATTCCAATTCTACCGTTGTAATTTCCTGGAACAAATAACCATGGCTCCATGTCTTCTAGTCGCTCATAGGGATACATGACAGTAACAGGTCGCTCAAGGAAAGGAAGTAAATCGGTAGACTCTCGATCAGCCGCATATGTATGACCTTCCGAAAGATGGTCGCCCCCGATTCTAGCTTGAGTAAAATCATCTGTCATCGTAACTTCTTGGCCATGATAATTATTCTTCAATAGTCCCGATCTTCCTAGGAAAGGAACGGTTCGCAATGCCGTTTTCATCGTCATCCACATTGGCTTGATAATCAGGTTGCGGAAGTTAGGAGCCGCGTGTGGGTGTCCAGTGTTATACTGCTGTGATTTATCCATATATTCACCTCCAATCTAATCTCTATGAGTACCAGGGCTGGCCTTCTCCAAGGTCTGTGTGTGGTACATCCTTCGGTTCAGTTCCAACGCATCTTCATCCTCATCCAAGGCGAGGACTACGAAAGCAACTATGAACGAGCCGAATAGAACTGGTACCGCCCAAATCGGCCAGCCTCCTGCTGCAGTACTATCCCACACCTCGAGGCGCAGCCAGATTGCTACGGCAAGATTGACCATCGAGGCTGGAAGGAGCCAGCGCCATCCAAACTCAAGAATTTGGTCGGTACGAACACGATGTAGGGATGCACGAACCCATACGAAGAATGCGAACAGTAGGTATGCTTTGAGTAGTAGAACAACCAATCCTGGTGTGGCATTTGCTAGAATATCAAAGAGAACGCCAACAATCGGAAGGCCAATCAAAGTATCCTCAAATGGTAATTGCCAACCACCTAGGAAGAATAGTGCAAAGAGAATGCAAGCCGCGTAGGCTCGCATCATTTCGACAGCGAACATAAGTCCCCAACGGATTCCACCATATTCTGTCCACCAACCCTCAACCAATTCAGCCTCTGCTTCCGGCATATCGAATGGAATACGCTCAACTTCGGCGATCATTGTGATTAGGAATAATGCAGCACCCAAGGGCATGATGAATAGATTCCAAGTGTTACTTGTCTCAATTTGGAAATCAACTATTTCTAGAATGTTGAAGGAGCCTGAAATTACTGCAATAGCTAGTACGCTTATCAGAAGAGGTATCTCGTAAGCGGTAAGTTGTGCCGCGGATCTCATTCCTCCGATGAGAGTATATTTGTTGTTTGACGACCACCCCGCGAAGAAAACACCTAGTGGTGCAACTCCGAATATTGCCATCATGAATACCAATGACAACTCTGGGTTAGCAGCCCATATGTGTGGTCCGAATGGGATGAATGCATAGACCATGATTGTCGTTGCTATAATGATCACAGGAGCGGTTTCGAAAACCAATCTGTCGGCCTTTGTTGGGACCATGTGTTCCTTGGTAGCGAACTTTAGGAAGTCGGCTAACGCTTGGAAGAAACCGGGGAATAGGAACCAGATTCCGTGGTATCCTCTATTGTGAACGCGATCTACTGCAACGTGCTTTGATTTGTTTCCGAAGCTAGAGTTCAGGATTCCGTTTACCCATCCAATTGGAGCACCCATCCCAAACGGTAGTTGATTCCACCATTGGCCTGCGGTCGTATGGCCTTCGCCAATCCACAAACTTCGGAGGCTGGTGGTTGCACCTAATCTGTCCATTAATCTAGCTATGAATTTGCGCTCAATGTATGGAACTACCATCAAGGTGAGCATCATTGTAGCAAATACAATTGTACACATTATAGTGGTGAATAGGAAAGTTTCGAGAGCACCTTGAATGCTTGCAAATTCTCCTTGGAAATTTACAGAACCTAATGGACCTAAGCCAATATCACCTGAGGGTAGTATGTCATGAACTTGGTCCATCGACCAACCAACGATAGACTCCATCCAGCCACGGACGTCTAACCAATCGCTAGTTCCTGCCATTGTAAATCACCTGTCGGTTTCTCCAATACATGGGTCGAATGAACCCATAATCGCAGGAATGTCGGCCACTTTGTAGCCAATCATACACTTTGCAGCATAAGGAATTGTAATGAACATTGGAGAACGAATTGAAACTCGATAAGGCATCTTTCCTCGACCTTCGCCTCCTCCTGCGATATAGAACATCGATTCACCTCTACTATCTTCGAAGTGATGGCTTCCGTAGGTCCCCTCGGGGGCTCTTGATGGTGCTTTGGCGATAATCTTCGGGTCTCCTGGTTCGTGATATGTCTCGGAGCCACCCGGCATCTTATCGAGTGCTTGGAGGACCATTGATGCGCTCATTCGCATCTCTTCAACTCGAACTCGATAACGGTCGTAACAGTCTGCACCCTTGATTGAAGATCGCTCGACGGATGGCTGCCAATCGAGTTCGCTGTACACTGAGTAAGGGTGAGCCCAGCGAACATCGTAATCAACACCGGCGGCTCGAACATTGGGTCCGGTGACTCCATGATTGATCATTTCCTCCGGCTTGGCGTAGCCTACTCCTTGACTTCTAACAAGGAATACTGTGCTTTCATCAAATAGTGCCTCGTATTCCTGGATTCGATTGAGGAAAAGCTTCAATTTCGCCTGAGCACGCTGAGAGAATCCATGAGGTAAATCTCGTTTTACTCCGCCTATTCTTGGGAAGTTGTAGTGCATTCTTGAACCACCCAACTCTTGAAGTAAATCCATCATCATCTCGCGCTCACGCAGGCACCACACCATAATCGAAAGATTACCTATGTCTGGACCGTACGCACCAAGCCACATTAGGTGGCTAGCGATTCTTTGTAACTCGACTGCGATGAGGCGAATGTATTCGGCTCGCTCAGGGACTTCTACGCCGAGTAGGTCTTCTGCGGCGTAGATGTAGGAGTGTGACCAGGTGTTTGCACTTGCGTAACATAGTCTATCACAATAGGTCGTAATCTGAGTGAAGTCTCGTGCCTCACAGATTTTCTCAACACCACGATGGATGTATCCCAAATCTGGTTCAGTATCGACTACAGTTTCTCCATCGACTTTGACTTTCAAAGTCCAAAGCCCATGAGTCATGGGGTGTTGAGGGCCCATCGAAATCCACATTTCTGCCATCTGAATTCCTCCTTACTTGATCTTACCAGCGTCAGCTGGTTTCCTCATGAATCCTTGAGCATCGTCGTACATTTCTTCAAATCCATGATAGCGCAACTTGTGTTGCTTCTGTAATGGATGATAGCCTACTGGAGTTTCATGTGGATTTAGGACGCGGCGCATTCCTTGATGGCCCTCAAAGTCGATTCCAACTAGGTCCCAAGTTTCCTTCTCATTCCAATCGGCTCCAACCCATAGGTCTTGAACAGAGGCGACCATCGGTTCTCGTGTATCAGGTAGTGATATGCTAATTTGAATCTCCATAGGTATATCCGCACCAGTGAGAGTTTCTGCATCGGTGATATTTGGTTGAACTACACCTTCTATTGCTGCAGGATCTTTTACTCCGGTTCGCATTAGGTGATAGACTACCTCCCATGTCTTGTCGGCTGCCTCTGGCCAGTGAATTCCGGTAATCATTGAACAGTAGTCAACAGCATAGTCTGTTACTAGGGCCTCTGCTAATTGCCTCCATGATTCAGGAGTAGATGTTGCACTTACTGTATGGCGAACTTGTGTTCCGCTTGAGCGGCTATCGATTTCAGCAGAGACCCCATCGAAGGACGACATTGCCTTTGCTAATTCCTCAGCTGCCTCCTGCTGAGCCGCTGCCGAGATTTTCTTACCCATTCAAAATCCTCCTTCACTCGTCTCCGACGATTAGCGGTGCCTCGCTCATCGGTCGAACTTCACTAGGCACTCCACCGATGCGGATAATCTTCTCACGCAATTTTCCAAAGCCATCAATCAATGCCTCTGGGCGTGGAGGGCATCCTGGAATATACACATCAACCGGAATTACTGTGTCGACACCTTCGAGTATGTTGTAAGACTGGAAATATGGTCCTCCCGATATTGCACATTCGCCCATTGCGATACACCATTTGGGCTCTGGCATTTGCTCCCAGAGTCGTACAATTGGATCTGCAAACTTCTTCGAAATAGGCCCATTGACCAATAAAACATCACACTGCCTTGGACTAGAGCGGAAGAAAACACCAAATCGCTCTGCATCGAATCGACTGGCTCCTGCCGCCGCCATTTCCAAGGCACAGCATTTGATTCCAAGGTGAAGTGGGAAGAGGGACTTTCGCTGACCCCAGTTGAATAGGCGGCCACCAAGTACTCCGATTACTTCCTTTATTCGACTAGCCTTGAGGGCCTCATCGGTTACATCGCCTACTGTGTCGACGAGCATTCTACTATTGAAAACTGAGAAGTTTGGGGGTTCTTCGCTCATTCAATCACCTCAGATGTAAATTCGACCGCGCTTTCGGAATACGTGCCATACACCAAGACTCATCAAGACGATGAATATGGTTAGGGTAATCATCGCTGACCAAATATCGATGTCGCTACCAGCATCTTGAATCGCAATTACTCCTCCAAATGCTAAGAACATGAATGCTATATCGAATACAAGGAAGATAATGGCATACCAATAGTATTGGAAGTGGAAATTGATATGAGCGTCCCCCACTGGATCAGCACCACACTCGTAGGTGCTTTCACGCCTCACGTATAGGCTCTGATCAGTCTCATAACCCGGGAGTAAAATAGAGCGCAATTTGTTGTTATCATGCGCGCTCGGAGTTGGTCTTAGGAAGCGAGAAGCGACGAAACTCATCACTGGGAATCCTATGCCAACAAGGGTCATCACAGCTAGCGCGAGATAAGCTTCTGGAACCGTCGACATCGCTGACACCTGACGGTCCCAAAGGGACCGGCAGAGTTGTCCACCCAAAATACGGTCATAAGCATAACCGTGCGTTCATTGAGGATGACAATAGCAGACAATACATTGGAAAGATTGGCGGTTTGGAATCGTCTTCAATTGCCGACTAGGCTCAGTCACTCGATTCATTGTCTAAGGCTTCGAGAATTCTGCGGTTTTCTGCACGAGATCTGAAGAATAAAATTACAACCAATAAACCTCCAATAGCGGTTAATCCGTAGATTAGAATCTGTTCGTTGTCTTCGCTTAGCCAACCTAGGCCGGAAGACACCTCTGCGGTGACTTCTAGGTCAAGGGGTTCACCTGCTACAGGCATGCCCTTTGGTTGAACTGTGATGGTAAACCGATAGGTGTCATCTTGTACCATTCCCGCTGGAGGGGTCACCCTCACGGTAATCGTTCTTGAGTTGCCAGGAGAAAGTTGGAACTCGTCTTCGATGACATTGACCGTCCAGCCTCTGAGAGAGTCACTGGATAATATCTGGACGGTTTCAACAATATTCCCGTGGTTTGTAACATGGAGAATAAATTCAACGCTGTTCTTTTCATCTGTAGAAAGCAGATCTTCACCTTCAAGAGTAAATCGTAAATCATGAATTGTTCTAACTTCAAAAATTAAGTCTACACTGGTGCTTTCGGCAGCGTTCTTCTCCGATGATGCGCTGACCTTAACAATGCCAGTAGTCCCACTGGAAACACCTTCTAGAACTTCCAATTCAATTGTAATCAGAACTCTATCACCCGAAGGGACTGCTATATTTCCATCTACAGCTACACCATTGACAAGAACTCGTCGGAGTACCGAGGATTCCATTCCTGTCATCGATATTACTGCGCTATCCCCACCCGGGAAGTTGCCTGTATTCTCTACCCAGAAATTGATTTCTTTGGTCCCTCCTGGTGGAAGAACAATATCCATTTGACCCGAAATAGGCCCCGGCATTTCAGGAGAAATTGCCATGCCATAATCATAATTCGAGACTATCACGCTAATCGTCTGTTCTACCTTTTCACTTGTCCCAAAAATTGCCACGCGAGACAGAATTGTAACTGAATCTGCATCTTCCTCACCCTCAACAGTTACATCGAGGAAAACTCGCCTAGATTCTCCGGGATCGAGTACAATCTGAGTAATTGAGTTTCCGGATGTATCGGAATATGATGCAGCCCACATTGGGGAATTACAACCCGTTTGATCGTTAGGATCGCAAACCTGTAGCTTGAATGTATCTCGAATATTCCCGGTGTTTACAATATCAATTGGAAATTGAACTACTTGGCCAGAACGACCGGTTTGCTGGGTCGAAAGTATGTCTGCAGTTAGGTCGTGCCTCGCTGCTACAGATACGGTTAACACCCTGCTGTGCAGTATTGTTGTTGAACCACTCACAGTTACACCAAATTCAACGGTATTGTCTCCTGCTAACGCATTTGATGGTACATTTACTGTGGCGGTTAGCGATGCTTCGTTATTGGAATTATGCTTACTGTTAATGGTCACAGAGGATTGCGAAAAGGAAATTTGCCATCCTTCTGGAAGATCCATTGTGGTTAAAGAAAAAGTGTCTAAACCATTGCCGCGATTTTCTACAGTTATGGTGACCGAATCAGAAGTCCCCGGTTCAACATTCGATAACTTCGAGGTGCTTAGGGTAAGTCTGGCTTCGTGGACCTGACCAATGGTTACTGTGAGTATTTGCTCGCAGCCAACGCCCTGATTGGAACGCCCCTGTATCTTGATTTCAATCTGTGAGCCAGCCTCAACTGAATCGTCAGGCGTTACTGAAAAAGTGAATGTATGACTATCATCCGAATTTCCTGGTTTAGCCAATAAGGCAGAACGTGGGCTATCAAATTCGACCCATCCGGTTATATCTGTGCCAGGGGATTGAGCTTGAGTTTGAACCGTCCATTCGGTATTACCAATATTTTCCACCTCGAACCTATTTGTTGCAGTTTGACCAGGATCGAGATTGTGGGAAGAGGTCTGCAATGAGCCGTCGCATTCCTTCACTTCTGGAACACTCAACCTGAGGCTTAGGTTATCCTCGGCCCTGTCTGCGGCGTTTGGGTCATTTGTTACCGTAGCTACGAGGATGAAGCAATGCTCGCCCGCCTCAGTGGAACTGCCATCCGGAACATCAACTGTAACCTCAACTGTTTCAGTACCCTCTGAATCCAATTGAACCACCGTAGGATCAACCTCAGCGGTTAGGTCATCCGATTCACAATCATCATCACTGGTAATCTCAAGTTGCACATTTGCTTGCTGTTCACCCGTATTTTCAACATCAACTTCCCAAACTACAGAGTCACTTCCATCAAATTCGACATCTGTCTGATCGGTGGTTAATGTGACCGCGTAAAGACCACCGCCATCGCCTGCTGTGGTTGTCACTGTTACGTCGGCATTCTGCGGAGACCCGAGCCCTCCTGTTGCTGTTGCCTGGACTGTTGTTTCACAGTCTCCGTTAGCCTGTTCATTAACACTGACCGTGAGAGTTACTTGTTCAGATTCCCCTCCACCAATGGTACCAGATACCTGTTCTATAGTCGATGAAAAGCCATTGCATCCCGAAGAATCCTGTTGGGTGGTCAATGTGACAGTCATATCATCGTCGCCATCATTGTGAACCGTGATAGTGTATTCTGCCGGGTTATCGGCATCTGCTTCCTGAGCAGTTGGATTAGCAGTCAGACGAGGATCTATCTCGGCCTGAACCATTGGAGTACACATCGTGATTACCAGTAAAACCGTCAGAAGACGGGCTGTTGCAGCACGATTCATTGCTTGCCCGACAAACAGGCCCCTCTAAGGGCTTCGGGCTACGCGACCCTAAGGGGTCGCGATTTATGCGTCAACTAATTCATCCCAATCCGCATTGCAGTTGAGGCATTTCCCGAGAGACAGAATATCACAGCCACCGACTTGACCAGGACGATGATATCGGGCTCCACAACTGCCGCAAGCTAAGGCCGCACCGACAGTAATATCCCCGCTACAGACCCAGCATTCAATGCCTGAACCACTTTCTTTTTCAGCGATATTTAGGGACTGCGTAATCTTACTTACGGCCTCGTTGGACATTATTGATTCCAAGCTACCACCCTTTTGTTGGAACACATAGAATCCACCTCCTGCTAGAAGCACAATTACGAGAATTACAAGAATGGGAATCAGAGTAGAAGCGATGCTGTCACTCTCCCCTACTGCAGGTAAGACATCGACCTCAAAACTGAAGGAAGAATCTTGGATGGTTTCTCCATTTCGCAATTGCACCTCAATGGTGCCATCACTACCGCTATCTGGGGTAAATTCGATTACGATTGATCTAGATTCCCCCGGGCTCAGGATTACTAATAATTCATCATCAATGAATACATTCCAACCACTTGGCGCATTCACATCAAGTCGGTTATTTATTTGGGAATTCCCTATATTCTGAACGTCTATTGTCAACTGAACTGGATAGTTTTCATAGGCAATCGGGTCTTCAGTACGTAGATCCCATACAACTGCCGAAAATGAATCTACAAGCAGCGAAATGGAATTTTCAACTACAACTCCTTCTCCTTCCATCCTGAGAGTAACTGCTGGCTCGGAACCCGCTTGTTCTGAGAGAGGAATGGCAACCGTGCACCAGATTATACTACTCGCTCCAGGCGCTAGCGTTGATGGTGTAGTGAGGCAATCCGCTTGCCAATCGCCATTATCAGGTACGATAATTGAAGTCGTTGGACGCCAAGTTGAGGTACCTTCATTCTCAACCTTCCATGCCAAATCAAAGCCGGTTCCAACTGGATAAGCACCTATTCCCAACGGAGTTTCAGATGTGGTTCCATCTGCCAAAACAACTTGGTGGAACGCAAGGCTGGGAATTGCTGCAGATAGAACATCGATGGTTCTATTCCAATCCAGCGAAAAACCATCCTCAGTAGCAAATCGTAGTTTGAAATCGCCACTTGTCGCTCTTCCATTACCTTGCAAAGTAACCGACCAAGTTGTGGTTTCACCAGCCGGTGCTTCCAATGTATCGAGGCCACCAACGATCGACCAACCTGATGGTATAGCTCTTTGATATGGAGTCATAGTTAAGTGTCGGTTTCCTGTGTTCAGGAAATCAATTTCGAGATTCAAGGTTTCATCAGGAGCAACCTCATACTGAATTCCATCACTTATCGGGGTTGCAGATAGTTGATCTATCGCCATCACCTCTAGGGTAAGAGGAATTGACCAAGAATCACTACTAACTCTAGAGTGTACAGTCAGGCCAGCATCGAAAATAGAACCTGCTGGAATCATTGCACCGGGAGGATTCACGGTGATGTCGATTGCTCGACTTTCCCCCACCGCAAGAGTCCCCGTTGAACCGTGAGATGACCCCTCAAAAGCCCCTAAGGCATCCAACCCTAAGTGCCACCCAGCAGGAGAACTTAATTCCACATCATAGGTTTGAGGTCCGTTACCCTCGTTGGATACGAATACTTGCAATTGAGATTGCGAAATAGGGCTGACTGGAATTTTTCCTGATGTAATCAGTACATCAGCAGAGGCTAAAATTGGTACTTCGAAATACAAATCTAATTCAGACTCAATGTCATTCTCGATATCCGTTCCAGTGACCGTCATTACATAAGTTCCGGGTTCTGGAGGAGCCGGATGGATAAGTGTGAGACCTACCTCTACCGATTCTGCTTCTAGCAGATTAAAAGTGTTTGAAGTAAGTGAGGAATACCAATCGAATTCAACTCCATCACTCAACCTTACAGGTGAGCTTGCTACGATTGTTGCATTTGTCTCGAATAATGCAGTATTTGTTAGAACCAAATTCCATGAGGTGGAACTATCATCTGTTTCCCCTAAAGTCATGAATGGTTCATCTGAAGTTACCCTAACTCCGGGTGCGCTTATTACCATAGTATGTGTAAGAAGGTTATTTCCTTCATTTGATTCTTCCACTAAATCATTCGGATCTATGTGGAAGGACAAATCGACTAGACCTTCAGTCGATGGATTCCAATTCCACTGAACATCGACCGAATCACCGGGACTCAGTGAAATCGTTTGAGTGGAGATAAGGCTACCATCTGCCCTTGCCATTACCTCCAGATCTGATACCGACCCAGCACCAAGGTTTTGGACAGTAACTCCAATTTGTACGGGGTCTCCGATTTGTGGAATTGGAGGGTTGATAGTAACATCGGGAGCAAATGAGGGATCGGGTGAAAGGTCGTTTACATTTACGCCTCTTACGGCTAAAGCATACGGTTGCCAAGTCCGACTTCCGCCATGATAATCATCAGTCACACGGACTGTCCATGTACCTACGCCTGCATTATCAATTAGCACTACTTCGACGTTGTTTTTATTATCGAAATTACCACCAGAAATTGATTTCCCGCCATTGAAAACATTACCTTTGAAGGAAGTTCCTCCATTGGGATGAATCACCTCTAGATTCAAATCATTACGTAACTGATTGGTACTTTGTGAAGAGCCGGGATAATCGGACCATGCCAATACCACTTTCAGTGGCTCTGCGCCTCTTGTAACATCGAATGTGTATTCCTTTGTTTGACCAGAAGAAATACGACTTCGGTCATCGACGAAAATACCTTCATCGCTATCTGGAATAAGGGAATTGACAAGATTGACCCTACCCCAGCCCTCGTCATTGTTTGGAATATTTCTAGCACCCATATCCTGAGCACCTAGGATTAGTAGTGCCTTTACTAATGCTCCTTGGGGAGCGGGCCTATTTGCAACATCCATGAGATATTGTCGCACGAGGGTTGCGGCACCCGCAGCAGCAGGGGTTGCCATCGAAGTACCGCTATACTCAATGTACCAATTATTTGACCAACCAGAAGATGCTTCCTCGGCCTCTTGTGATAGACATGAGCGAACACCATCACCTGGACCCACTAAATCCGGCTTAAGGCGACCATCATCTGTAGGCCCTCGACTGCTCCAATAGTACATCTCATCAGGAGAGCCACTGTATCGGTTCTTGTGTCCTCCAACGGTGATTACATTCTTCGCTGTGCCCGGTGGAGAAACACCATCGTTTCTTTCATTTCCTGCTGCAAAGAGTACCGTCATTCCATCATAATTCCAGTATTGGTCCCAAGTGGAAGTTCGGTCGTCTGCATCCTCAGATTGAGTTGAGTAAGATCCGAAACCACTGCCTGCGCCCCAACTATTTGTGTGTAGGCGAGCGCCTGCATTGTAAGCAGAATTCAACATACTGTTGATTCCGTAACTGTATAGGGCACCGGTATCATCATCCTCCATCGCTTGGAAATATAGGTCGGCCCCCGGTGCTACCCCCTCATAGGTGCCACTACTTCTCATTCCAGAACCTAGTACTGTGCAGGCAACATGAGTTCCGTGTCCATCAGATAAATCGGCTGTCGAGGAATCTCCCGGTGTAACGGAATTTCTACCTGAAATACGGTTATTGAAATCTCCATGATCGTGATCTATTCCAGAGTCACCAACAGCTACAGTTTGGCCAGTGCCATCTATGTTTGTGATGAAGAAAGATTCAACCGAATTTATTCCCATATGGGTTCGAGCATTGTCGTTCTTTAATTCTAGAACAGGCAACGGGGCGACATAGGCTACAGCAGGATCTTCAATCATATCCGCTAGTTTAGAAAGTTCAATTTCACCCCAATATCTACCTTCCTCGGGACTCCATCCGTCGGTAAGCCACTTTCCTGCAACATCTGTAAGGGAACCTGACAATCCAAGACCTGGTTCCATATGTCGCTGTAGATTATCATCCTTCCAACCGAGGATTTCTACCATTATCGAGCCTTCATCGACGACTGTCAGCAATGGGTGGACAAGCAGTCCAGTTGGGACTGGATGGACTGCAACAACTACGGAGTTCGCCGCCAACTTATCCAATTCTTCGGTTGTTCCTTGAACCAAGAAACCCGAAGGAGGTATGGTCGTTCTTATCTCAACTTCAGCTGATGATTCAACCTCTAAGCGAGCATCCCAAATTCCAACGCCTCCGTCTACTATTACCATCGCTAAATCCCAACGTGCCTGAGTAAGAGAATTTGGCAGATGGACGGATGGAATCAATCCAGACTCGGTGTACACTCCAATACTAGAATCAGCAGTACTATCTCTAAGCCTTTCAAATCCCTGTGTCACTTTTGGCGATACAAGGTCTTGAATTGAATTAGGGTCAGCGGCTATTTCTATACGCTTGACCGACCAATCTAGAGCCTCAGTTGAATCTTCGGATTGGTTGATGTAAAAATCACCAGCCGGAATCAGAGATATTAGGAATAACCCGATTAGCACAACTGCAATTCTCTGTCCCATGGAATCAGCCCCCAATTGGGTCGCCTTTCAGCATTAGGGTAAACTGTATTGTGATTGTCTCACGACCATAGGTCGTGTCAAAAGAAGTGCATTGGTGCGTCATAGGTAAACATCTCCATAGTCCAACCACCTACATTATACGTCCATCTTTCATTATATTCTTTACCGCTGTAGGTGTATTCTAGGATAATCTCGATAGTATAATTCTCCCAAACCGATGGACCTTGGGCAATTAGTTCAAGATCATCGCCAGCAATCGAAGTATGGGCGGCGATCTCATCGGTTTCAAAGGTAGACTTTGAAATCTCGTTACTATCGTCGTCTAAAAATCTGATATCTAATTGGACATCAGTAATTGAACGAGATCCTTTGTTATCTAATTCAACTAAAACAACATGGCCACCGACTCCCTGAAGATAGACAACATCCACGGAAGTTCTGTCATATGGGACAATCCAAGTTCCAATAATCATGATTCCGCTCAGTATCAGTAATACGGCCACGGAGGCAAAAATTACTCTACTTGGTCGGACTTTCTCAACTCGCTGACCAACGATTTGGAGAATCTCATGGGCTCGTTCTGTTGCTGCATCCGGAGTTTCTAACTCCTCATTTTGAGAGCGAATTTTATCCATCAATCCCAAATCAATCACCCCCCAAGAAAGTTGCACCTAAAGTCAGAAGTCCAGAAGAAAATGGTTCTGGGACAATAATGTGATGAGTTGATCCCTCAAAACCCGGTACCAAATTCAAAAGAGACAGGTCAGATGCTAATCCATTGACTCCAATACTGGTTCCAGTAGGGACCCCTCCTGTGGTTTGAGCATCTAGGAGAACCCCTCGCAGATCGAAGGTGGTCCCAAGGGCATCTACCTCAGCGATGGCACGGGCTGAAGCGATTATTTTCCCACCTTGAACATCTTCCAATTCTATGATGCTGTACGGCCCCGCAATCTCGACAACACGAATTGTTGCACTTCTCAGATTTTCTCCAAGTGCCTCTACTTCCTCAATTACCACAGGAGGGGTAGTTGGCATATTGGAGGCTCTGAGGTAGATTCTCTCAACACCGTCACCTCCGCTTCGAATTGCTAGACCATAATCAGAGGTTGGCTTAATCACCATACGGTCTGTCAATCCTTCAGCGAGCAATATTATGTCACCGCGATTGTTTATGGCTCTACCATTTGCCTCAATATACAACGACATTCCACTATCTGATGCTGAGAAATCAAGGACAGGAGTACCTTGGAATGCTAGAGTTTTGGTAATGTCATAATCAAAATCTGCTTGTGTGGTCAGATTAATCGAGTTTGGAACATCGGTTAAGAAAACTGTAGCAGGCCACCAAGCGCCTTCCATCCACTGCATCTGTTGCAACATGATGGAATCTACCGCCGGGCCATCCCGACGATATTCTTCAGGCACAATCATGTCAATCGAAATTGAAGTACCAAGGCTAGCTAGTAAATCAATTGATTCAGGTATATCGTTGATTAGCATCTCTGTTCTAGCACCGGCTTCCCTATTGATGAGCTCAGCATGAATCCAATCCAGCCTGTTGGATAGTACGAAACGAGTCGAGGTAGTAACCTCATTAATTCCGCCAGTAGTTTCCTTAATGGTGAATTGAGAGTCAATACCCAAGTCAGTTGCTTCACCAACAGTCAAACCTTGTAACGTCAACATCAAGTCTTGTCCATTAACGCCTTTGGCATTTAGCATGAATTCACTCCTTGCAGGAAGCCACCCTTCCATACCCAACATAATTGTCCAATCTTCTCCATTTGAGTTAGGCACACGACTGACTGTGATATCGATTAATGGGGGTAGATTTGGAATCCAACCTCGAATATGGAAGCCATCAGAAATTCCAGTTGGGGCGGCATTCATCGAAATCCCATGAACCCATGCTGGTTCATCCGCTGTCCCGTTACCTTGACTGGCCTCGAAGATTAGGTCAAACTCGCTATCAGCATCTAGCTCCATGCCATAAGAAAAGGAACCATTTCCTCCGGCTGTACCTGTAGAAATTTCGCTTGTCACTCCAGAAAGTACAGTATTGACAGAGCGACCCAAATCAGCAAATCCTCCAAGGAAAAAGGCAACTCCAGACACCCCTTGCGAGGTATTCAATTCTGGGATTACCAAATTATTCCCCGCCTCGGCCCCGGTTGGAATATCTACTGAAACATTTGACGGAAGAGGATCGATAAGAACCAACGCAGAAAGGCCTCCTTCATCTTGAGTTGGTGCGTGATCCACATTGATACTCATAGTTCGATCTCCTGCTATGGACATAAAGGCGGTACCTTGCCCCATCGCGCCGGTTGCACCAGGTACAGCAGGAGCTTTCCAACCAACCTCTTGTAGACCAGAAATTCTGGTTGAAATTGTTGAACTTCCATCTTCCGGATGATGGTGGAAAAGAAAGTGATCTCCGCTCATCGTGATTGGGTTTTCGGAATCAGTAAGTTGCGCGTGGATTGTCGAAATAGGAGAAGATGCTGTCCACTTAGTGGTGTCTCCAAATTCAACAGTAAATTCTGCTGGAACATCCAGAATATGTGCGGCTTGTCTCTGATTTCCTTCAATTCCTGTATAACTAATCCTATCGATGGTGGAACTAGCAGAATATGTGGCTAATTCTGGAGTTAAATCTGCGGTTAAATTGTCAGGAATGTCTGAAATCCATAAACCCTGATGTGCAGCATCTACAAGATTGGAATGCTGATGGTCGATGTAGAGGAATGTGAATGATTTTTCCGCAGTGGTACGAAGAGACAATGACTGAGAGTCAGTTTCAATTTCGTCTATCAGAGTAAATGAACTGAGTCCACTGAATCGTAAACTTGCAGCCACCTGAACCAAAGGAGTCTGCGGTCCGTTCCGACCTTCCACAGTGTCTAATCCTCTATCTTTTGACAAGATGAGATGATCACCAGACATTGTTGGATGGGGGCTCGAGCCGATTTGAAGACCTACCTCGGAAATTGAGCGAGCTTCCCTATCTATTCTCCAATTATTGTGCATTAGTAGGTGAAGTGTCTCACCTGATAGACCGCCAGAACCGCCGATTCCTCCACCAATTACATCAACAGCAGCTGATGGAATGCCGTTCAATATAGTACCAATGTCTAGGAATATGTCTACTATATTTATCAGAACGACATCTAAAATTCTAGAGAGGAAATCTAGATTCTGACCCGTATCAAAGCTGGTGTCCGCCTCATCGGCACCTCCTAATTCAAAAGAACCAAAGAATACTATAGCAGTAGGGATTTCTTTAGCAGTAATTTGGATTCGTCTATGGTCTGCTTCCGCACCCCCTCGTTTCATCCAAGAATAGTATTCTACAGATTCTATAGATTGTATTGAACGAACTAGGACTAGTGTCTTGGGAGGATACGCGGGGTTAACTGGTAGAGACGGATCATCGACATTTTGAGAATTATCTCTGGTGAAGTTTTTTACAGCTATTATCAAGCCTAGACGGTCTGGTTGACCTCCTGGTAATTCCGGTTGCGATTTAGATCCCAACATCGTGAATGTACGATCTATTTCTTCCGCAGTCAGACTTCCTTTCGGCATACCTCGGAACCAACCCATTGAGTCAGTCACATTGCCGTAATTGCCTTCAGAAGTTTCTCCAGGGTCCCCTGTTCTATTTTCATGGAAGTGAATGTGCAAATCGGCTCGCTCATCGGCCCAATACTCCAACGTATCCAATCCATTTTCGCCTAGATTACCAGTTCCGTCAGCAAGGGTACTATCGGTTCGGATGGTTACTTCTACAAGCTCAGGAATAGTAGTTGAAAGTCTATTTGGATGTATTGTAGCCTCGATATATGCGACTTCCCAAACTTCTCTATTATCCTGAGAATCAGGTGGTGAAAAGTGAACATATCCAAATCCAGCAGTCACTCCACAAGATATCTCGCTTGAAGGCAAAGTTGTCAGCTCGATTGGGGAGTAACGGGCCGGGCATTCAGTTTGCCCTGAATTATCAATCGAAATTTGATATGGCGCTGCTATGGATGAGATACTGATTCCTGATTCATCGCCACCATTGAAAATCCCGAATGTAAGTGCGTTAACTATGGATAAAATTAGACTACTTCCGGCCTCTGACAAATCAAACGTAATTCTCTCTAAACCAACGCCCAAAGTAAAATCATAGGGGACGTGGGTGAATTTTGAATCAATGACCCAAACATAAGATTCTCCTTCGTTTAGAATCCCATCGGAGTATGCAAACGCTTTGAGAATACTAACCTCAAGGGTTTGCAAATCATCCCAATCTGAATCCGTTGTGCTTGATGGAAGAACACTAACTTGGTAATCTAATTGTGGAGATGCAGAAAGAGTTGTTCCGGTTAAGTCTATATTGTTCAAATTAACAGTAAGCCCGACTTGAATATCATCATCACCATCGTCATCAATATCCATTTGGTGAAGTAAGAAATCGGTCTCGGGGTCCAAAAGGGAAAGCAAACTGGCTAGGAATGTAATGGTCTCAGCCTGTTCGATAATGTTGCCATCGGTGTCCACATATCGAGTCCAAATCACATAATCTGTCAAATTAAACAGAGTTGACCAGATTGTTCTGACCTCTCCAGGGGGACGACTACTTTCATCGGTTAGAATGATGTAAGGTTCAGGATGATTTACCGCAGGAGCTGTGGTTTCTACTATTGATACATCATCTAGAGCCTCCTCAATATCGTGGAGAGGATCAGCCACCGAGGTGTCCTGAACCCCAACTCGGACTTGGTCCAATAATGGACCAGCAATATTACTCACAGAATCTCCTAGAACTACTTCTTCCCTTTGGTTCAGAACATTTCCCAATTCATCTAGAATCTGAAAATCTTGTGACTCTATCCTAGCCTCCCCGCTAACGGTTGCAAACGGTGCTATTGTAGGTAGGAAAAAGAGGATTACAAGTAGAACCGGTAGAGAAATTTTCGATTTTGGCGCAGCACGAATCAAGCGCACTGAACCTTTCTCCATAGCCGCACCTCTATGAGGTGCGATTTAGGGTCTTGGGCTACAAGAGCAGGAAAAGGTATGTCTATTGAGAGAAAAGAAAGCGAAGAAATTCGCAATTTAGGACAAGCGGACTGTCTCAATAGCACCACAGGACGGGCAGGCAGTTCGAGCAATATCATGTCCCTCTGGTAAGGTCACCTCAAAGCGTTGCTGACACTGGCTGCAATCCTGCTGAACAATTCTTGATTTTGGTTCAGAATCAATTTCTAGAGATTCTGATTCCTCAATTACTTCTAGCTCCGGCTGAGAAGAGGGTTCCTCACTTTGTGGTAATGGTGGCACGGGAAGATCTCCTTCATCGAGGAGTGTATCTACTTCAGGTTCTGGTTCTGGAGGTGGAGGAGTAGGTAGCCCCTCCTCTTCATTGAATGACTCGGCCTCATCAGGTGACCAACCTTCTTCAGAATTAGCTTCTAACTCGTCATGTGAAAATTCTATTGTATCATCCTCCATATGAGTTTCTTCTTCTGAAAACTCGGCAAGAAGTTCCGATGCAGGACTTGATTGATCTGAGGTAGTAATCGGTTCTGGGGTGCTCAATAGTGCTTCTAAATCAGTATCTCCCATCGCCGCATCCTCACTAATCGTGGCTTCTGGGTCACTAGCACCAGACATACCTGTTGCATATTGGCCAAATTGCGATGTGGTGGACATCGAAGTCGGCTGGTCAAGAGTAGCAGAACCTGCTCCATACATTGCCTTTTGTTCCTCGACGCTGAGTTCTCGAGGCTTCTCTTCCTTTGCGGCGGCTTGTTCTTCAAGCAGTGCCTCAAGCCTGGCGTTCGACATTCGACGCCAGGCAATCATACCAATTCCGCCTATGATGATAATTAGGAGGACGGTTGCGATAATTCCAATCATAATAGGGCTTAATCCTGAGCCATCATCAGATGATGAGCGAACTGATATCAAGTAGGTAACTTGAGTCGATGCCCCCGCCTCGTTTACTATTGTACAAACAATTTCGTAGGTTCCCTTTTGTTGGAAATTCTGAGTAATTGCAGAGCCACTAGCATCCATATCGTTATCCATTATTCCATCTGAATTGGAATCTGTCTTGGTGTCTAAATCCCAGAAATAAGTTAGAGTTGGAGACTCGGCATCGATAGCCTCAGCCATTAACTGGACAGGTTGGCCAAGAATAGCGGTTAACTCCATTGTCTGTTGAGGGACCAAAGGAGGGGTAGAATCGTACAAATCAATGATTGCAGTACGCTCGGTTACTTGTCCTTCTTTGTCAGTTACCCGAATCTTAACCTCGCGATCGCCCGCTGAATAACTTGAATCAAAACGGAAAGTGAATGTTTTGCCATCCTCCCAATTCAAACTACTATAGTTCTGAATTACTGTCTCATCGACCAGCCACTCGACGCTGTAAATTCCCCAATTATCGTCAATATTGGCAGTTAGCAAGAGTTCGTCATCGAAGTCTTTGCGGATTGTGTCACTAGCGGACAAACTAACTTCTGGTGGGCTGATATCCTGAATTGTTGTGTTGAGATACACGGTGGCGCTTCGTCCGTCCTGAGAAACTGCCCTCAGACCGATGGTAAACTCAGCAGGTTCGTCCCAACTCATTGTGATTGAAGAGCCTGATGCGTCATAGAAACCGTCACCGTTGGTATCCCATTGGAAGCCGGTTTCGCTATCGATTTGATCTGAGAGGTTTGGAGTATTCGAAGCGTCGAGGATTACCTCGGCCCCAACATCAATTATTGCTAGGTCAGAGGAGTTAGTAATTGTTGGCTGTAAGATTGGAATCAGGTCCATTACTACAGTTGTTGCCGCGAATCCAGTACCTGCTCCACCACCGGGAGGGCCTGGACGATTATCCACAATTAGGTACAGCTCTTTTCCTGCGTAGTCAGAATTTACTGACCATGAAATACTCCTTTCTTCCAACACCAATAACATGTCTGCATTATTGTCATCCATACCATTAGCAGTAGTTCCTTGTTCGTAAAATTCCATTTGAGTACCAGTGACTAGGAAAATGTCTGGAGCTCCTTGCATGGTTGTCGCGAAAATATTGACTTGAGTTCCTTCATCGAGGACCAATGGGCCTGCGAGTACAGAATGTTCTCCACCATCTAGACGAACAATAGTGTCGACTATTCCGAATACTGGACTATCGACTTCCTCAACGTCTAGGACTACGGTAGCAAGACTACCACCTTGAGCTCCCTCGCCTTGATCTTGTGGATGAGCCATGTTATCGAGGACTAGGTACCATCGAGTATCTCCTCTATCATCGGGAGCCATCCAATGCCAGGTGCCATCTCCTTGAAATGATTCGAATACTGAATCAGAATGCCAAACCGAATCTAAACGGTAATTCTGCTCATTCTGATAGACAGAGATTGAACTTGCGGAAAATAGCAAAATGTCGACATCAGTATCAGCAGATACGTCGAAAGACAATGTATCACCCGGGGAAAGGACTCCGAGATCAATTCGTACGCAAGCCCCGTCATCAATATCCCAACTGGCTGGTAGCATGTCTAAATCAGCCGGAGTACACGAAATTACTCCCTTACCAGCAGCGTCAATTGCAGGGGCTGATGAGGTCAGTAAGAGCAATACCATCAGCACTACCGAACTACGTTGCATCACGGAGGCGTTCACCCTTGCCTTTTGAATCGTATCGCATTTACGTTCGGAGAAATATCATTCAAATCAAAAGATTTTGGATAATTATTCATCCCTAGGAATAGGAGTAGGTGGGAACCAGCGTAGAACCACGACATCCCCTACCGAACGTACCCAATTCCAGGGAACTGCAACGTGGATTCGACCTTCAACTAAATCAGCAGGAGGATCGGCAACAAAGATATGCGTACAAGTCCAAGAATCTGTCTCGACCACAGTATCGTGGACTGTTCCGAGAAGCCGACCATCTGGAAGGATGACCGGTAAATCCCGAATTCGACTGACTTCGCTCTCCGCCATCGAAAGCATCCGCTATGAAGCAAGAAATCAAGTTACTCCCGAGAAGGACTACTTTCCTAGGTTCTTGTGGGCCTTCAAGGAAGGGCGGAGTTTCTCAGCTCCCTTACCCTTGTTGTACAATCCACGGCCACGCTTACCAGCACTGGTTTTTCCTCTGAAGGCTCGGCCACGGTGGCTGTTGCCTTCAGCGATCCAACCTAACTGCTTGTCTGCCTTGATTGCTGGATGATGAGGATCAACCATGATTACTTCGAAGAATTTGTTCTTTCCATCTTCGCCAACCCAGTATGAGTTTAGAACCTCAAGGTTAGGATAGCGCTTGCTTGTTCGCTCTTCAGCGATTCTCTGGATGGACTTAGCCATGGTGATTTTCTTGAGACCGGCCTTGGATGGCTTTCTCTTCATGTGGATCTTACCCTTTCGCAGTCCACCACGCCTCACGCGTGTGCGCACTACGGTGATTCCTTGCTTGGCTCTGTAACCTACACGGCGAGCTGCATCTAAGCGGGTTGGGCGCTCAATTCGCTGGAAAACTGGCTCGCGCCTCCAGCCAGCCATTCTATCACGGCGAACTGCTGCTGGGATGTTTTGCTTAGGCTGCTTCCAAACTGAACCTAGGTGCTTCATGACTCCCATCACTGTCCCTCCAAGCATCCCGCCGACCTGACTCCCCTTTATGAGCCTAATCTACAGAAAAAATTCTGACAAGTTTCCAATATCTGCAAAAAAATAATTCTGGCTAGAGATATTCTACCAACCAACCGTTTGAATCAAATAGGTCAGGTTGTCGGCGGCGGCCATGAAGACCAACTGGATCAAGGCCTTGACCGAAATGGGAATGACGAGAATTAGAATGGATGCAATCTGTGCCTATCAAGAGATAGACTCAGAAGACAAATTGTTGATTTACACTTCTGACAATACAATGTTCGTAGTTGTGGAAGATTGTGAGGCAATAACAAAGAAATTAGATACTAATTTCAATGTGTCCTGAGTACCTAACAACAACTCTCTTTCAACGCATTTTGTGCACAGAAACACGTCTTAGCGGGCACTATGTCCGCACGCGAGCTTCGTTCATTGAACAATGCAGTTACCTCTGCAAGTTCTTCGCCTGAGTCTCCCTTTGCTTCTAGACATAGTTTGAGACCCAGTAAGCCCCACATGTTGTCTTTCCAAAGATCGATATCCGCACGATATACCTCTTCGGCTTCCTCAACGTGTCCCTGTTCAAGGAGTAGAGCTCCCAATATGTGTCGAACTGGCTGCATTTGTCCCCAAGGCTCGTTGTAAGCTAGGTTCAATGACAAATCTACACCACGGCGAAGTTCGTCAAATGCTGCTGTGAAATCAAAATCATCGCCATTTTCTTTCGCAAGGTACTGTCTTCTGTACTCAATTTCGGCATCTAGAATTGAAGCATTAACATTGAGTATAGATGGGCCTTCTTCTGGATCCTGATACATGAAATTGTTATGCATCATTCTTCCTGCTAGGGCTGGATTTTCTAGAGCTTGCTTGAACAGTGCTTGTTCTGCTTCTGCCTCAGGCACCATTCCCTTGGACGCATATGCCACCCCACGCGCATAATGTTGTGTGGCGATTGTTGCGGGGAATACATCTCCATCGGTATACATTGGTTCAGCCAATATTTCATCCCACTTTCCGAATCTAATCATAACATGCCATGGCATTGTGACATAAGATTCCAGGAATATTGCACCCATCGGGATGATTCCTGCTAGCATGAACTGAACTCCACCATTTTCATCTCCAGCGGGCAATGTTTCGACTGCCTTTCTAGCGTATTTTAGTGCGGTTTCATACTGTCCATCAAACATAGCGCACCAGACAACGAAGTGATGGTTGTGCATTCGATAGAATTTGTAGAATTGAGATTCATTACCTGTAATCTCTACGTATCTATCGTCTGCTTCAACTGCTGCAATATTACAGTCAATGGCTTCTTTCCATTGCCCAACCCAAGCATCAATGTGTGAAGGCATGTGAACTAGATGTCCAAGACCGGGCATTCTAGTTCGAAGCACATCAGCAGCATGTAGCGCTCTTTCAGGGAACGGAGACAGTTCTAGCGCATGGCAGTACAAGTGACAAAGTGCAGGGTGTACTTTTGCTTCTTCACTGCTTTCGAACGCTTTTTCCATAACCTCAACCAATAGGAGAGTGTTGTCATCGGCAGGTGTTATCTCTCCTGTTGAAGCGTCCTTATCCCAAAGTTGCCAGGCTTTCAGATTCATCAGAGCCTCGACATAAATTGCAGTGACATCCAAATTTCCATCGTATTTTTCGTACAAAGGAGCCATTGCTTCTGCAAAAGCTACGTTTAATTCCGGACTATTTCCCATGTTTAGGACTGAAGGATCGGCAGCATCTCTTGCTTCCGCAGAATGCCGTGTTGAAAGTGCTTGAATCAAATCCTGTTCTAACTCGGTGCAGTGCCCCATTACTGACAATGCTTGTTGGATTGCGTCATGACCGGAACCCAGTCCTGGGGCCCAATTGTAATTCGAAGATACACAATAAGCGATACCCCACCAAGCCATAGCGCAATTGGGGTCTAATTCTGTGCATTTACTGAAACAAGCAATTGCTTGTTCATGATTGTAGTTCAGCATATGACCATATCCTTCTACAAACATCTTCCGTGTTTCTTCATCTTTGCAGGTCACTGAGGCCGCAAAGGAATAGTTTGATTCAAGTCCGAAGTCGTAGTCTGTTGGTGCTAATGACATGTTTTCCCAACAAATTTGTGGAGCATATAGTCTTACGGGTGGCGAAGATTTGGGATTATAAATTGCTCATTTTAGATTGTTCCGATTAATATTGGTCCGCGCTCCCGGACTTGAACCGGGGACCCCCTGATGGCTGCCTACAACCAATGTGTTTCCAGTCTACAGTCAGGTGCTCTAGCCAACTGAGCTAAGCGCGGTACGGTCTGTTCGGGCGACCTCTTGTTTATCTCGCTTTCCGGAGGCTTTCCGGCCAAACATCTAGACTCCGATAATCGCATTCTCGACCCTGTATTCGCCCTCAAGGGTTAAGAAGGCTAGAAATTGCACTGCGATGACGTAGGGCGTCAAGCCCTTGGGATGCACAGGGGGCATAGTATGGTGGACAACGCTTCAACTAGTTTTGGTGGAGCCGGGACTGCTAATGCTGCGGAAAGGATTCCAACAGCCTTGACAGACCGCGAATTAGAGTCGTTTGGACCTCCAGACCCACGAATTTTGGTATGTGGATGCGGAGGTTCTGGAAACAACACCATGAATCGAATTACTCACATTGGAGTTGAAGGGGCAATAACAGTAGCAATCAATACTGACAAACAACATCTCGATCATACTCGAGCGCAACAAAAGTTGCTTGTTGGCCGACACATTACTCGAGGTCTTGGTGCTGGTGGTGATCCGATTACAGGACGTCGCTGTGCAGAAGCAGGACGAGATGTAATTACACGAATTGTCAACGGTGCCGATTTGGTATTCGTAACCGCTGGACTTGGAGGAGGAACCGGTACTGGTATTGCTCCAATCGTTGCGGAGGAAGCCAAGCGTTCCGGTGCTCTAGTTGTTGCAATCGTCACAACTCCTTTCTCAGTAGAGCGCCGGATGAGAATGCAAAGAGCTCTGGAAGGGCTCGATCTACTACGAAAAGCTGCAGATGCGGTTCTAGTTTTGGATAATAATAGACTATTGCATTACGTTCCGAATCTTCCTCTTGACGAAGCTTTCTCAATCATGGACCAATTGATTGCAGAAATTGTCAAGGGAATTGTTGAGACAATTACTCTTCCAAGTCTAATCAACCTAGACTTTGCAGACGTTAGAGCCATCATGAAGAATGGAGGAGTCACTATGATGCTTTACGGAGAGAGCGAACAAGGGCCGGAAGACGTAGTCCATGAAGCTCTGAACCACCCATTGCTCGATATCGAAATCGATGGGGCTACTGGAGCATTGATTCATGTTACCGGTGGGCCTTACATGACTCTTGAACAGGCAAACCAAGTTTGTGACTTGATGACTGCGAGGTTGTCTCCCGATGCGAATGTAATCTTCGGAGCCCGCCAAGACCCAGCATTTGGCGACACAATCAAGGTCATGTCAATCATTACAGGGGTCGCTTCGGAGCGACTCGATCGTGAGATGATGAGTGCGGATTCTTTGGGTGACGCATTGAATATCGCCAGACACGGTGGAAATCGCGATGGCGGAAACCTACAGCGATTTGATTAACGATTTAGTCGTCTGAATTCCATTAGATTTGAGAATATCAAATCAGGCAAAGCCTCAAACCGGACACACTGAGACGGGGGCCATGATGGCTGGTCGTAGACTGCAGGCTTTGTGCCTCATTCTGGTTCTATTGTTGAGCACCACTGCAGCGCCTGCTAGTGCTCAAGCAGATGACCCGAAACAGCCGTCTGTTGATAACCCGCACATGCACTTCTGGGGAACTAGTCAACTAGACCAATGCTGGACTCATTTCGATGTGAACGGCTCTGATGGCTCCTCAGTTGACGGCTATGGAATGAAAACCTTCTCTCAAGGAACCCAAGTTGAGGTGGACATTTCTTGCCGAATTCAATCTGGTGAAAATTTCAAACAAGACATGTGGCTT
Source organism: Candidatus Thalassarchaeaceae archaeon (assembly GCA_023268715.1). Taxonomy (GTDB): domain Archaea; phylum Thermoplasmatota; class Poseidoniia; order Poseidoniales; family Thalassarchaeaceae; genus MGIIb-O1. Next base: position 10,556 of record JALRLV010000002.1, on the reverse strand, counting down.
AACGAGAATGGAAGTATCAATATCGAACTTTCATTCAGAATCTTTTCTGCCGATTGTACTGATAACTCAGAATGTAAGGATTTGACCCTTACATTATGGAGGGGAAATACTGAAATCGCTCAATCGATAACATCGCAGGAGACTGTAAATAATTACGAAGATTTCACAATAAATTGGAATATCCCAATCAATGAGACAATGTATCGCTGGAATAAAAGTGGAGAAGAACCTGTTATTCAAGTCGAATACTCTGCGCCTGGAGTAAGTGGCTTCCAGTGCCTTATCCCAGGAGTAGATTGTGATGGAGAATTCAGAATGTACTATTCGAACAACGAAGATAATTACAGCGTGGAGGCAAACTTCCCTGTTGTAAATGCTACGGGAGATGGCCCCGGAGACGGTGACGGAGATGGCGGTCTTGGTGGTGCGGTTGGAGATAGCCTTCCAGGATTCGGACTAGCAGCAGGCCTTGGTGCAATGGCAATGGCAGCAATCGCAAGTTCACGACGTGAAGAATAATCTTCACAAATCTTCCAGTGCTACGGTAGATTCCTCTCCGGTATCTAAGTCCTTGATGCGAACTTTACCTTCTGCCCATTCATCGGGCATTACCATGACTAATCTAGTAGCTCCACAACGTTCTGCATGCTTGAATACCCACTTCATCTTCTTGTCTTCAAGTACAAGATCAACAGTTCGACCAGCAGAACGTAGTTTCGCGGCAACCTGCATTGCTGCACCACGAAGTTCTGTCCCCATGCTAAATACAACATCAGCGACTCCATTAGATAATTCAGGGAGTAATCCTTTGTCGGCTAAAAGCTCCATGACCACCATGTCACCGAAGCCAAAACCGGTGGCTGGCAAATCATTCCCGCCCAAGGTGCCTATGAGTTTGTCATAGCGTCCACCTCCACATATTGCGCGTAGGTTTCCTGCTCTATCGTGCGCCTCGAACACAGGGCCAGTGTAGTAAGCGAGACCTCGTACTACCGAAGCATCGAATGATACCCAATCCGAAATTCCGTAAGATTCACACAAAGAGAATAAGGATTGCAACTCAATTAATGCCTCACTATCAGAATTAAGAGCGGAAGAAAGAGAGCCCAAGTCTGTTATTCCAAGTACCGATAGTATGGTCGAAATTGAATCAGAAGATAGTCCTAAATCGCTTAACTGCGCTTGTATCACATCTTCAGGTAACTTATCCATTTTATCGACGATAACACATGTTTGTGCAAAAATCTCTCCTTCTATGGCAAGAGATCCTAGAACTTCTTCTAGCACTTTACGACTACTAATTCGGATGACTAAATCTTCTGATTTGAGGCCGACAGAATGGAAAAATTGGACGAGAACCGAAAGCAATTCTGCATCGGCCTCTACTCCATTCATACCCCATATGTCGACATTCCATTGGTAATGTTCGCGACCCCTACCTCTCTGGGTTCTCTCATATCTCCAGCATTGTGGGATAGAATACCACTTGATAGGTAGAGCAAGCCCACCTGACCTAGCCATTACCATTCGGGCTAAGGAAGGGGTCATTTCCGGCCTAAGCGCAACTCTTCTTCCACCCTTATCTTCGAAATTGTATAGTTGGCCGACAATCTCTTCTCCAGCCTTCCGGGTGTACAATTCTTCGCTCTCTAAAACCGGAGCGTCATATTCCTCAAATCCGTGAGAGCGAGCGGCTGAGTGGAAGCGCTCAAAGAGCCAATTTCGAAGCCGCATATCCTCGGGATAGAAATCCCTAGTGCCTCGAACCCCCTGAGTCATATCACGCAGGGGTCATCATTCATTCTTCAAGCCCTACGGCTCTCACGGAAGGTTTCGAGCCGTTCCGCACGGCTCACCCGACCATCCGACAAGGGAAATGCGTAGATTCGCAAACCAAGGAAAGATAGGAAACCGAATGCAGTGGTATTGGCCGCCCAAACAAACCAGTGGTTGTAACGCAATGTATCTGCAAAGTAGGCTTGACTAAATGTCGATATCGCAAGAAATACACTGTAGATTAGGACCATTATCATTAGACTTCGTTTGTAATCTGAGGCTGATTCGAAGGTCAACCAGCGGTGAAGGAAATGAGATTGTATAGTACTGATTAAGTAAGCCAAAGCCCAAGCGCTGCCGGCTCTGTAAGTTGTGTGTAGATTTACCTCATACAAAACCCAATACATTGCGAAAAATATTGCAACGTTAATGCAACCAACTGCGCAGTAGTAGAGATACTCACCTATCAATTTGGACCAAGGATAGTCCTCACTGACTAGCAAAATACTACCTCACGCAAGTTCGGCCTCAATACTCGAACCGGTATGTGGTCTAGTCTCACCATAGTCATCCACGAATGACTCAGGCAGGTCTTCTCCAACCTCAACAATGAACGGATCTTCTCCACCTGGCAAGGTGTCAATTGGAACATCTGCACCTTCTGGAACGTTTCTGTAAAGCGGTCTTGGTTCTAGTGTGAAATTGCCTGAAAGCACAGCCAATGGCCACGGATTGCCGCTTGTTGGAACGATTCGGTTGATTATGATAAATCGATTTAGTCCTATGAATAAGCCAGCGGTTATTCCCCAGAATAACAAGATGATGGAAATTCCATTTGCATTTGTCGGATCCCATGGGTTGTCTACATTTACCAGCATATCTGCAAAGTAGGAGAGTATCAAGACACTGAACATTAGTGGGAATCCAAGATACATGATGTAATCCCACCACTTTCCAATCCACCAATCGTTGTCTCCTGTATTGATGAAATCATCACGGAAGGAAGAAACACCATTGTCTAGGTAATCTTGGAGAGAGAAGCCTGTGATATCATTCTCTTCCTGCCAGTTACGATAGCGATTCCAGCCATACTTCCAGATTGAGTAAGCGATGAAAAGACCGCTGAACATTAGTCCGTAACCCCAAATGTGGTCTTGTACCTCTAGGAATTGTGGGAAAGCAACACCAGTTGAGTCGTCGACCAATATCCATGTTGCTGCACTTGGTAATCCAAAGAAGAATATTGCAAGACTGGTGAATCCAACCGCTTGAGGTCTCTCGATACCGTGGTCGACGAAGTTTCTTACACAAAGCTCGACTGTTGAAATCATAGAAGTTAGAGCTGCAAAAGACAACGCTAGGAAGAACATTGTAACCATCGCTAATTGTACCACAGGTCCACCTGGAGCCTGAGCAAAGACTTCTGGAAGCACTAGGAAGGTGATTGCACTGCTTCCACCGCTAACCGCAGCCAGTGGGTCATCGACTACAGCGAATACCGCCATCATCACAGTCAGACCTGCGATGATTGAGATGCTATTGTTTGCAAGGCACATAGTCGCAGCATTGAGAGTTGTATCCTCGTCCTTTCTCATGTAGACAGAATAGGTAATTGCCATACCCATTCCTGCCGAACAGGACCAAGCAGATTGTGAAAGTCCGTTAATCCAAGTTTCAGGTTGGGCTAGATATTCTGGCTGAATACTAAACATGTAGACAAAGCCATCCAAACTACCATCTTCAAGGTCCATTACGAATGATAGGAATAATGCGGCAAATAATAGAACGAACAGAGATATCATCAAACCGACATTGACCTTTTCGATTGCCTTAGCACCTTTCCAAATTGCCAGCATGGTGATTGCTACGGCGATGGCTTGGAAGAAGACCACTTCCATTGGATTCTGTAAGAAGGAATTCCAAACCTCAACGGTGTCTACCTCAGAGCCTAATCCACCTCGGATCGCTGTCTGGAAGTAATTGATACACCAGCCTGTTACGACCGCGTAATAGAATCCAATGGCGGTTGAAATCCAGGCTGTCCATAGACCCATCCAAGCAAAGCGCTTACCAGCAAAAATTCGGAATGTCCCGACAGTTCCCGTTCGGCTTCTCTTTCCTAGAGCGAATTCGGCAATGATTAATGGAACTGACCAGAGGAATAGGAAAATCAACCAAGGAATAAGGAAGGAACCTCCTCCATTAGCACCAACCATTCTTGGAAAACGCCAGATGTTTCCTGTACCAATTGCTGCACCTATAGTCGCAAAAATCAGACCTAAGCGGCCACTAAACTCGTCTGAGCCACCTTCTGACATCAGACATCCTCCTCATCGACCAGGTGACTTTGGTCATCGGGTAAACCAATTACTCCGCCTTCGTCGTCGAACATCGCCTTGAGAGTAAATCCAAGACCACCCCAAACCATAGTTGCGATGAAAGCAAACATCAACAATGCCATAATTCCCGAACCAAATGGTGCTCGATAAGGAATAGATAATTCGTAATAATTCGCGATGTCTGGATCAGGATAAGTAAATGGAAATGCCCCGTTAGTTGTACCTAACATTGCCTTGTATTGTATCTTTCCAACTGCAGTGTCGGGTAACGGCACGTGAGCTACTATACGAGTGCCATTCGATCCATCTATGAGTACACAACTTTCCTCAATTTCCATGAAAGGACTCATGCTCCAACTTACAGCAATCCATTCTGTAGGACCGAAGTCATCTTGTTGACGGGTTGGTTCGACTAATCTCCACATCAAGTGGGTGCGATTAATATCCGAAGTGAACGGGAAGGTTGAGTCGAGACACATACCAATTGGGATGTCTCCCTTAGAAGGCACTTTGACATCTTTTGGAGAGTCTATCCATTGTGTTCCTGTTGTATTTTCAATACCTACAATTGCCCTGTAGCGTGGATCATCGGCTATCTCAATCATGTACCATGGAACTCCGACATTGCGGACTGCGATATGAGCGATATCTTCGGGATATTCATGGAACGCATTGCCGATTTCCATAGTGTAGCAATAGGAATTATGTACACCATAGTGCCAATCACAGAAGTCTCCTGTTGTTGGGTACAGGTCAGAGGATTGCATGGGTGCGTATGCAGTCATATCACCCATTACATACCCGTGGTATTCGAGAAATTCTTGGTCTGGATTTTCACAATTTGAGCAATGACCCCAAGGCCACAGTACCAATTCTGAGAAAGAATGCCAAGTCAGAGTAGCCTTGAATTCAGATGCACCATCACCGTCATCATCATTCATTTCTGTCAGGTCCTGAATGAATTTAGTCTCAGGCTCACTGTTGCCACCAAGCCAATCTTCATCGATTTGGCCGTCTGCATCGTCATCACTTCCATCAACATGATCTTCATTGATGAGGCCGTCACCATCATTATCGTCGTAATTTACAGGTCCGTTGTAGACGTCATTATTAGGGCCTGAGGAGTAACAAGCACCTGGGAATAAAGGCCCCGTTGCTCCAAGCGGAGCCCCCCATTCATACTGGTAATTTCGATTCAGATCTACCCCATCGCAAGATGGGTCAACCTCTTCATCGATATCAGGAATAGGAGTCACACCAGTTACGGTATTGTCTCGTAGATTCTTTCTCCAACCGCTACGATAGCAATTTTCCCAAGCGGTTGGACCACAGTATTCCTCCATGTCATACCTTACTCCGTCTGTATTCAACATTGGAATCAAGTATATCTCGCGGGTATTGACCATGTCTGTGATGAATTGCTCTGAGAAATCCTCGTCAACTCCTAAATCTCCTGGTCCACATGCAATTCCATCTCCATTTGAGTCCTGAGCAGATGCATTCAAACTAAGACAATCACCATCATTGTCTACACCATCCCAACCATCTTCATCGATTAGACCATCTCCGTCATTATCGACGCCCGCCATACCGTAGTAGTAGGTCAGTTGTTCTAGGAAGAACATTGGAACCTCAAAAGACATCCATTCTCTAGCGTGGTGATTACCTACAAGCATGATATCGGGTCTATCGACATAATTTCCGTTATCGCCGTTGAATTCGTTGTATTCCCCATCACCTACATTAGCGGTAATTTTCATCCATGGGCTTGCATGGTTGTAGTACCAACCCTCGTATTCGGTGGAGGACATTTCGTCACCTCTAGCATTTACTCCACCGAGGAGGCCTTCGTGAAATTCTAAGAAGGATGGATTTCGGTCGGCGAGGAACTGCATCCTTTCCTTCATCGAAAAATAATCATGGTAAGATCGAAATTGTAATTGGTCATTTGATTCATGAGCCCAGGGGAAAATTTGGTTGACATAATCATCTGACCATATGTCTTCTGGGGCAAGGCCTGAATCGACTTCTTGTGCAGAGACTGGAGTCACCATCGCAATGGGAGCTGCTACCGATAGCAAAAGTGGTAAAATTAGGGCGATAGCAGGTATTCTGCGGGCTCGAAAAACCTCTTCTGAGGCCGATGATGATTTGCTGGTCGCCATAGGAACAGGCTGGCCACATCGCAGTCGGTATTCAACGTCTCGCAACTCGGTCCATAGGACCGACGGGGGATTTATGTGGGGTTGGTCGACGGCAAAACCATGCAAGTTGACGAGGAGACCACCGCTGAGAGTGTCGGATTTCCAGCAGACATACTGAATGAGATCATGGCTGGAGACGAGATTATTCTCGGATTTTCAGGTGGCACAATAGGTGTATTAGTTGGAATTATGGTAATCTCTGTGCTCGGTGGAATTATCTCTAGAAGATTCCTGTTTCCTAGAATTATGGACTTAATCTCGAAATCTGAGCGAATTGATGGCAAAACCTTGCTTGCTCCAAAATCACTCGGCTGGATGATCGGATTCCTCATCTTCTCGGAAATGATGTCTTGGTTGCAAAATAACTCAGAACCAATTTGGGATTCTTCAATCGCTGGGACCGCTATTGAGTGGTCTTTCACGTTCTTCCTTCTTGGAATGTTACTTGCAGCGTATCGTTTGGTTGACTATTTAGACGCATTTATTGTTGTCGAGGGAGAAGAGAATGCGGCTAGCAGGCGCTCACTTGCGAGTGTCGCTGAATCGGTTGGACATCTCGTGGTTGCACTTCTTGCAGCATTCGTTGTTGCGGGTCTTTTTGGTCTAAATTTGAATGGATTAATCGCCGGTTTGGGTATCACTGGTCTTGCACTAGCGCTGGCTGCTAGAGACAGTGTCGCAAACATCTTCGGAGCTATTTCGATAATCATCGACCAACCATTCAATGTCGGAGATTGGATTCTTGTTGATGACATAGAGGGTGAAGTGGTGCAGATTGGTCTGCGTACCACGTTAATCCGGTCATCAGCAGACACTCTGATCACCGTTCCAAATTCAAATCTGGTAAATTCACCGGTCGAGAATTTTAGCCAAAGGAGATTTAGAAGAATCCAACCAAAATTTGAGTTTGAAGCAGATTCCAATCCTAATTCTTTGAAGGATTTTTGTGATAAATTATTGGCTAATGTAAAGGACGATCCTAGGGCCGTTAAAGACGACGATTCTTGGGTCAAAGTAAACGCATTTGGCCCTTCGAAGGTAACCGTATCTTGCAACTTCTATTCTGTACAATCTTCTTCATCCCAACGCGAAATGACCGAGGACTTACTACTGCTTGCTAAACAAATCGCGAAAGATTGCAGCCTAACATTCCATGAACCTCGCCTACGTCGCTGATTTAGAGGGGCGCCATTCATGACAATACTGGTACTGATTAGGCATGGCCAATCAGTGTGGAATGCAACTAATCGATTCACTGGTTGGACTGATGTCGAACTCTCAGAAAAAGGAGAGGGCGAGGCTGCGACTGCTGGAGAACAATTAGCTGATGTTCGGTTTGATGTTGTACATACTAGTGCATTAATCCGCGCTCAAAAGACTGCTGAAATTGTGATTAGCAAGAACAGAGTGTCAGGAGAAATTCCAACTAAACAAGATGAGCGATTGAATGAGAGACACTATGGTGACTTGCAGGGCCTCAACAAGGCCGAAACTGCAGAAATCCATGGAGCGGAACAAGTCCACATCTGGAGACGCTCATTTGACGTTCCTCCGCCAGGCGGTGAATCATTGGAAATGACCGCTGAGAGAACAATCCCCTATTTTGTCGAGGAAATCATTCCCGATCTTGATTCGGGAATGAATGTCCTTGTAGCCGCCCATGGCAATTCGTTACGTTCAATCGTAATGCACATTGAGGGAATTTCGCCAAAGGAAATTACCAAGCTTGAGATTCCTACTGGAGTTCCGATGTACTACGAATTTGACAACGGAACAATTAGCCGATTAGAATAATCAGTGAATTGACTCTTCGGCAGGTGGTGCCGCTGAGTGATATCGATAACGGAGGAATATTGCGATTGCGATTAGAATAACTGGAGTTGATGGAAATACCATATCTCCCTCGTTTGCGAATCTAATCCAATTTCCTATACCCATTATTCCGAGGATTCCGGACATTGTTGAAATGGCAGATAGAATTCGAGAATTGAATAGAGACTTCTGCAACAGTGGAACTTTCTCAATAATGGTAACTGCAGGTTCTGGTCTACCTGACTGATGAGATGCTGCCTCGACCACATCAAGCAATGCTTGCTCATATTCCCAAATAACCACTCCACCTGTGTGAGCACTGAATGAGCGCTTACTACACCATTTAGCGGGTGCTTTGGAGGACCAACCCTGAATTAAAGCAGCCCTTAAGATGCTTATTTCTAATTCGGTTTCTGAATTCCAATGTAGGCGAGATAAGTCATGTAGTAGACTTGCAAGATCTCGAATTGCTGGGAGATCTAAGTTGGTTTCAATTAGACCGTGAGCAAGCCTAGAAGGTCCTAGTCTAATTGTCATCCTACCTTCCTCATCTTGCGAGAACATACTGAAACGAACATCTCCGAGACTGAGCGTCGCTGGCGCTCCTCGAGTAAATGGCGCTCTCCAAAGAGCAGAGGCTTTCAGCCGTTGCTCGATTTCTCCAAATCTCTCATTCCAGCGCTTTTGGTCCGGAGGATTTGTCCATTCCTTTTCTGCATCTTTGTGATAATCGCCTAAGTTAGCCCCGCAACGGTAGATGAGTACTTTGGCCGAGTTCAAATCATTACGCTGAAGATGATCCATCAGTACTGACTTTGCATCGGTATTTGTCGCTTGGTATCTACGTAATAGAATTAAATCCAATTCATCATGCTGAAAGCCTCCGCAAGGGATATTCGAACCTTCTGGAGCGATACGGGAGCGTGGTCGAAGGTTCGGACCACCCCATGGTTGTACCTCGGCTATCCAATTACCATCCGCCGCTTCTAAGGAGTATACTGGCCCCCTATCGGTAGCCTCTACGCGAATACTGCTCACTTCTGTCGGAACTTCTCCCCAAGATTCCAGCTCCTCAGTCGCAGCATTCCAACCTTCAACAGTGGCTAGAGATTCATCTGGCTCAAGAAGGTTCAATCTGAATCTCATCCCTCTCATTAGATGGGCTGTGAAGCCTACAGGGGGCTCTGTATCGCAATCGACCTCCACCATTGCGGTTGGACGCCATGCGCTGTTGAAGGCTGAATCCGGCTGCGACACGACCTGCCGAAGCACAATGAGGGCTTGATGGAATCGGTTTGGGGAGTTCTTTACTTTCCAAAGGCTTGATTCGGCATTGGCTAGACGATTGGCTATGATGGAGGCACCGGTTGAGATGCCTTTGGCCGTCGATATGGATGGCACACTAATTTTGACTGACATGAGTGTGATGAGCGCTAAGCGTGTGTTTCTCCGTAAACCATGGACGATATTTTCGACAATATTTCTTGAATTGACTGGAAACAGAGCGAAATGGAAGAAGAATCTTGCTCGTCAGTTGAAATTTGACCCTGATGAATTACAGTACCACGAAGCATTTGTTGACTGGTTAACCGGAGAAAGTGCTAGAGGAAGGAAACTCATTCTGGCAACTGCATCGGACCGATTGGTGGCTGAGATAATCGCAGCACATGTTGGTTTGTTTGACGATGTAATGGGGTCGGATGGGAATATCAATCTGAGAGATCAGAAGAAGGCTGAGGCTTTGATCGCAAGATACGGAGAAAAAGGATTCGGATACGCCGGAAATAGCGTTCATGACATTCCTGTTTGGAATCATGCAGGACAGGTAATCGTAGTAAATCCTGAGAGAGGTCTATTGGACAAGGTAGGGGATTCAGCGGACCTTGTTTTTGAATGATTCTTGGAAATCAAATGCGAACCTTTGCCGCCGACGACCTTTAGCGCAGTAGTCATTTGGTTTAGACATGGGAAGAACCCGCAGTGCGTTAGGGCGTAGAATTGATGCTCTCGCTCACTGGCTACTGAGGTGGCGACTTATTGCAACTCCAGCCAAGTTGGTAGCGAATTCTAGGCTAGCATGGAGTTTCATTTCTCGTACTGACAGAATCAGAAGGAATCGACTTCGCGAGAGGGTGATTTCCTCAGGACCGGAAATGATGCCAAAGCATATCTCGATGATTATGGATGGTAATCGAAGATTCGCATGGAATCGTTCATTGCAAACAGAAGCGGGTCACTCTGCTGGAAAGCAGAAATTGAAGGAAGTTATGGGTTGGGTTCTCGACCTAGAGATTCCTTACCTAACCGTCTATGCATTGTCTACTGAGAACCTGTCCTCTCGAGATGATACTGAACTCGAGACGCTATTCGATCTCTATGTATCTGGATTGAAAGAAATTTCACAGGACCCATTGATTCATGATAA
>JALRLV010000029.1 GCA_023268715.1 Candidatus Thalassarchaeaceae archaeon | reverse complement strand
CATCGCCATAGTTTTCGCGGCTCGCCATCCAGTTACCGGTCTTATCCTTGTACCACTTCCAAGTACCATCCTTAACCTGTGCATACCCATAAGCGGATGAGACACGCCACCACATTGGAATACCAAGGAAAGTATCAAGTGGAGGTGCAGCATCATGCCTAAAACTAGACTCCTGCCGCATGATCGCCAACTGAACCTGCATCGGAAGACCCCACTTCTTCTCAGCCTTAAGCGACGCCTTAAACCAATCCGGCTTCTCACGAAAGATGCTGCAGGCGTTCTCAACACTGCGTGGCGGAGATGTGGCACAGCCAGAGATGATGGCAGAGATTAGAATTAAGGGAATGAATCGCATGGGTACCTCTTCAACGTTGATTAAGTTTCTATGCTGAAGGGGGGTAGAGTCAAATTGGGAAGGATATTTGAAGATACCTGCAAGAAGTGACAAGACTTGTGAAATTAGTCTCCCAAAAAATTAATTCTGGAACAAAAAAACAATTGGCTATATAACTAGACTAAAAGGAAGCCGATATGAAAAAAATAATAATCCTAACTCTTGCTGTTCTTATAAGCGGCTGTAAATCCGGAAGTGTGGTCGACAACTACGAAAGAAAAAATAAACCACTGGAATTTTCCGTATCAAAAAGTGCATCAGGATTCGAGTCAAATACCCTATTCACTCTAGAGAATGAAAAAGATAACCCTACTGTTATTTTGATGCATAGTTGTGCAGGAATTCATCCGGGTAGCGTTGGCGATCTCAAAAGATGGAAAAACTTACTTATTGATAACGGCTTCAACGTTTTAGTAATGAATCATCTATCTAGTCGAGGAGTGTCGAAAAACTGTTCGGGAAAAAACCGACCTATTACGATGACTCGGTTAGTTAGAGATGTTTATGATGCTACTGATTTCTTAAAAGATCAGCTAGGAGTAGATTCTTCGCGTATTTTTACACTAGGTTTTAGTTTAGGGGCAATGACCGGTGGATCTGCTGCAAGTGCTTTGCAATACCGTTATCAAGGTGATTCTAAGCCAAGACCACGAGCTGTAGCGGGTCTTTATGGCGGATGTCATTACGGTGGTCCAACGTATTATTTGGATTATGACACTGATCTACCTGTCCTTTGGTTGATGGGAGAGCGTGACGGTGAAGCGCCGGTGCAAGGTTGTACAGATGTGTCTAAAGCTTTACTTGATAAAGGTCTTTTAATCTATCACGTATATCCAGAAGCAACACACTGTTGGGATTGCAGAGGTTTGAATGGGTTTAGCAAGGTCGCAGCAAACGGGGTACGTGTAACGTACAGATACAGTGACTCTTATACACGAGATTCTGAAAAAAGAGTTTTAGAATTCTTTAATTCATTCCCGTCTAAAAACTAATTATCGCCTTATTTTTGGTTTTCCATTGCAGAAACCAAAAAGCCAAATCGTGTGACGATAATTTAATGATGGTTTCTTGAGGCTAGGAATGCTCGGGCTATCCTGCCCTCGGCTCTGCGAGCCCGTCCTTCGGACGTCCAAAATTGTTCCATACAATTTTGTCGAACCACTGGTCGGCGTCCTCATCCGCCAAACGGCACATACAAAAAAGCCGCACTAATTAGCGCGGCTATTTTGGATGAG
>JALRLV010000028.1 GCA_023268715.1 Candidatus Thalassarchaeaceae archaeon | reverse complement strand
CGAATTGCTGCGGTGCCTTGATGCGGCCGGGTTGTTCCTTTGGGGGCGGGCATGAAGGTTTACCTTGTTGCGGGCGAAGCATCGGGCGACCGTTTGGGCGCGGCTTTGATGGCTGGGTTGAAGGCGCTGCTGCCGGGGGTGGAGTTTTTCGGCGTTGCGGGGCCTTTGATGGAGGCTGAGGGGGCGGCGAGCCTTTTCCCGATGGAAGAGCTGTCGGTGATGGGGTTGGCGGAAATTCTGCCCAAGTATTTCCATCTGAAGCGGCGGATTCGGGAAACGGCGGAAGACGTGCTTCGCGTGCAGCCGGATGTGATGATCACGATCGACAGCCCGGATTTCTGTTTGCGGGTGGCGAAGCTGGTGAAGGCCAAGGCAAAGGTCAGGACCGTGCATTACGTGGCACCCTCGGTTTGGGCGTGGCGGCCGAAGCGGGCCGTGAAGATGGCCAAGGTGATTGACCATGTTCTGGCGCTCCTGCCGTTCGAGCCGCCTTATATGGAAGCGGCGGGGATGGAGTGCGATTTCGTGGGCCATCCGGTGACGACGGAGCCTTTGGCGACGAAGGACGAAGCCGTGCTCTTCCGTGTGGGCGCGCAGGTGAAGGACGAAGAGCCGCTGATCCTTGCCTTGCCGGGATCGCGGAAGGGAGAGGTGACACGCCTCGCGCCTGTCTTTGGCGACGCGTTGAAGCCTATACTCGCGGCGCATCCCAAGGCGAAGGTTGTGATCCCGACCACGCGGAACGTGACTGAATTGGTGCGGGATTTAACGGCATCCTGGCAGTGCCGACCCATCATTCTGGACCCGCACGGTGTGCCTCTGGAGGCCTATCTTCACCAAAAGCGCGCGGCTTTTGCGGCGGCAGATGTGGCTTTGGCGGCGTCGGGGACGGTGAGCCTCGAATTGGCGGCCAATGCGACGCCGATGGTGATTGCCTATGACATGGCGTGGCTCTCGCGGAAGATCATCTCGCGGATGCTCAAGATCGACACGGTGACGCTGGTGAACCTCGTTTCGGAAACGCGTGTGGTGCCGGAGTTCATCGGCGAAGACTGCCGCGCCGAATTGATCGGGCCTGCGCTTCTGGAGGCCTTGGCCCGTCCCGAGGCGCAAATCGCGGCGATGGAACTGACTATGGAACGGCTGGGCCGGGGCGGAGAGCCACCCGGATTGCGGGCCGCTCGGGCTGTTCTGGCGCGGTTGGGGGAAAAGTAAAAGGGGCCGAGGCCCCTTCACTTATTTCTTCATCGAGCAGGTGTTGAACCCGAGGATCGCGTAGGGCGGGCACCAGCCGATGAGGCCCGTGGCCAGAGGCACGATACCGAGCAGGTAAAGCCAGCTATAGCCGCCGCCGGGGTTCATTGCGTAGCCTGCGAGCAATGCGAGGCCGAGTACGATGCGAATTACGCGGTCGATACCGCCAACATTCTTGGTCATGACACCCTCCTTTGGTTCGTCATTGAGGGTAAGATAGCGAGAGTCGTATCAGTTGTCTGTGACGCCGTCGCATTTTGGAATGCGCGAGTGCGTCTAGCGCGTCGCGGTCGATCACCTCGACAATGCCGCGCGATGTGCGCACCCAGCCTTTACGTGCCCAAGCCTCCAGACGGCGTGAGACGACCTCGCGCGCGGTGCCTACTTGGGCGGCCAATTCGCTTTGTGTGGCGTGG
>JALRLV010000027.1 GCA_023268715.1 Candidatus Thalassarchaeaceae archaeon | reverse complement strand
AGGGAGTTCCGGCGGTTTCCGGTGAGCCGACTACTGCTACCGGCTCGAGCCAGGGGTGAAACTGAAGGCGCTGGAAAAAACGCTGAGCGACAAGCCCAGTAGCGCCGAGAATGGCGCATCGGACCCTTCCATAGGCATCCATTGTTTGGACTTATCATTACACCCTTCCTAAAGAGTACTGTTTGGAGTTCTAGTTACAATTCGACAAATTTGGTTCTGAATAGGTTAAATACCCTCGATTTCTATTTCTTGGCATGTTCAATGAAATCGTGTATATCGTCGGCGGCCTACTTGCAGGTGGCGCCATCGGCTGGTTACTAGCCAAACAGAAAACAAATCAAGAATTGAGTCAAGCAAAATCGGAACTAAGTCGTGCAAATGCTTTGAATGAGGCAAACGAAAGTGGAGACGAAAAGACCCGCGAACTTCTGAATGAAGAAAGAAAGAGAGTAAATGAATTGCTTGAATCGAGGTTCGAAAATATAGCAACCGAAGTAAATCAACGCAACACTGAGGCATTTTTACAACTTGCAGAACAGAAATTTAACTCGGATCAAAAAGAAGCTGAAAAGTCCCTTGACGCAAGGAAAATGGAGGTTGAGAATTTAATCAAACCTCTGCGTGAGGAGATGACAAAATTATCTCAAGCAAATTCGGAAATGGAAAAGGAGAGAGTTGGCGCTTATGAAGCAATCAAGCGTCAATTGAAAGAGTTAGGACAGAAGGCAGACTCTCTTGGAGATAGAACCACTGCTCTTTCGACCGCATTAACCACCTCTGGACAAGCAAGGGGTAATTGGGGAGAAATGAAACTTAGAAGGCTATTTGAAATGGCGGGTATGTCAGAACAAGTTGATTTCTTCGAACAAGAAACTGTGGAGGGTGGTGGTCGTCCAGATTACATTGTCCGACTACCTCAGGAGGGAGTAATCCCAGTCGATTCAAAGGCGACTGGCTCTCATTTCCTACAAGCGGTGGAGTTGGATCCAGGGCCAGAACAGGATGCACATCTGAAAGAACATGCCAAAGCCATGAAGAGTCGAATCAAGGATCTTGGCGCAAAGGCGTATCAAGAGTCGATAGAAGGCGACTTTGACCATGTTGTGATGTTCATACCTAGTGAAGCGATGGCGGCCGCCGCATTCACCACAGATCCTGAATTGCTGGATTATGCTATGACGAAATCTGTATTGATTGCTACCCCTGTTACCATGCTGGGATTATTGAGAACCGTCGCCCTATATTGGCAACAACATGCTCTAGCAGAGGGTGCAAGAGAGATTTACGATGTGTCAAGGGAGATGTACAAGCGTACTACCACACTAATCGAACACATGCTGAAAGTTGGTACACACCTAGATAAGGCAGGTAAGTCATACAATGAAGCTATGCGATCTTACGAAAGCCGTGTCTTACCCCAAGGACGTAGACTAGATGAATTGAAGGTCTCAGAAACATTGCAAAGTGGCCTACCCGAAGCCACTGAAGTAGGCACTAGACCAGATAGGTTAGCAGAGGAGAAGTGATGACCTTACTCCTTCTCGCAAGACCATGATTGATTGGGATTCCCACGAGTTCCATCCTGTGGTCGATATGCCCGAAGATTACACAATTCTTGACTTGTCCGAAGGGACTTGGACTCCTCCAAAGACCAAATATAGTGTTGGAAAGTACGATGAATTGAGACCCGGATTATACTCAACTGACCTCTTTTCGGGAGAGCGCTGTCTACACATAGGAATAGACATTGGTGCACCGGTAGGAACTGCTTGTATGGCATTCGC
>JALRLV010000026.1 GCA_023268715.1 Candidatus Thalassarchaeaceae archaeon | reverse complement strand
CATCTTTCTACCGAAGTTCAAAAGCGGAACTCAAAGCCTGTTGTCCCACATTATCCGGGTGAAGTTGGTCTTTGTACAGATTTTTTTCAAGTTGCAACGGCAATGTTTGCCCGGACTAAAAGAATGGAAGTTGGTAGCGCTGTTATGTCAATTCTAGCAAGTGGAGGTCCGATTCCACAGGCAGAACGAGTAGGGTCTTTCCTTGCATTGCACGGTATGAATCCAGAGGAGAAGCGTAGATTGCATATCGGTTTTTCAGCCGGCCGCTTCGAATTCATGGCTCGGCCTTACGGGATCGTACCTCGAGATGCGGTTGAGGAGGCTGCTTGGCCGGCTCTAAGAGGTCAAATTTTCGCGGAGGCATCTGAGATTTTCCTCAGACTATTGAATGGTGAAGTGATTTCTAGTGAAATGATTGGAAAAACTATCCTTACGAGAGATAATTTCCGCTCTGATGAAGATTGGCAGAATGTTCAGGATGCTGCCATGAAAATGCATAACCTACCCGAGGCCCCAGAATCAATTACTATTCCATCAAGATATGACTTTGAGGAAATCAAAACTATTCCACAGGAATGGCGTAGAGAATTACTCAACTTAGTGCTTGGAAGTCATGATGTAAATCTACAAATTGAGGTT
This sequence comes from Candidatus Thalassarchaeaceae archaeon, assembly GCA_023268715.1. Taxonomy (GTDB): domain Archaea; phylum Thermoplasmatota; class Poseidoniia; order Poseidoniales; family Thalassarchaeaceae; genus MGIIb-O1. The sequence goes on along the minus strand of JALRLV010000026.1, from coordinate 1,952 downwards.
AACAAATGGGCTCCAGTTCAGGTATTCAATCTCTCGATTACACCACCTCATATCATAGAAGAAACTCATGAAAGAATGGGAGAAAACTACCACCCATCAGGAGGTAAATGGACTCGTGATATGATGCCTCGGACAATCATGGTATTCGTTAATGACGAGGATGGCTTGACTGACGATGAGCGGAGCACGGCGGCAAAAGAAGAAGCTAGAGCCGCGTTAACTACCTACTGGCATGCTTTGGAGGGCACTATCGACCCTACCAAAGTAGAGCGTGCTACCGACAACGCAGTTATAGGAAATGTCCGTGAAGTTGCCGAACAAATCAAAGAGCGGTTCCACCCTGAAGACCGCCTAATGTGTTGGTTCGATTTCTTTAATCACGATTCACAAAGAGTTCAACGCAATATGGAGGCATTCATGACGAAAGTCGCACCCGCGGTAAATGGAGGGAGTGAATGAGCGCGCGCAAAACTGAGCAGCCATCCAGCGTCGCACCAGGGCGTCCGGGTTCTGCTGTATTCCCTACCAATCCTCTTGGAGAACAACACGAAGGTATTGCGACCGGACGTGATGTAGAGTGGGAACCACTAGTTGATTTCAGGCGTATGGATGTCTCGGAAAATACAATTCATGGAGCAATTGCTTGGGCACATGGTGACGAGATTATGCATTCATTCGGCGGTAATGTTCTCGTCTATGGTCGCTCGATGATGAAGCCTTTGATGATGAAACCATTCACCAAGGCTTTGGATGACTTAGATTGGAAGCAAAAGGCAATTGCTTGTTCCTCTCATAATGGAGATACAGAGCATGTTGCAGCCGCTCAATCTCTGCTTACTGAATCAGAATGGGGCTTGATGCAATGCCCATTAGATGTTCCATTGATTCAGTTTGGCCGACAGGTCAGGAGGCCACGAAGGTGGTTCCATACATGCTCTGGAGAACACGCTGCTATTCTCAAAGGAATGAGGAAAATGGGCATGAATAGGGCAGGATACACATTACCCAGTTCAGATTGGTTTCCGCTATATCTCGATGTGCTGCGAGAATACATGAATAAGCCAGATTGGCAGCCGGTCAGGGTTGCAAAGGATGGTTGTGGATTCCCAACAGTTTCGAACACTGTTGATGAATTAGCAGTGATGTTTGCAGGCTTAGCAACCAACAAGAATGAAGATTGGATTTGGGAAGCAATGAATAGATATCCTGATTTGATTGGTGGATTCAACAGATTAGATTCTACTTGTTTGAAGGCGGGAGAAGGAAAACTAATCGCAAAAGAAGGTGCAGATGGTTTGTTGGGCTTGTCAATCGAACATCCAGATTGGCCTAATGGCCTAGGAATAGTTATCAAAATCGCTCATGGTTGGAATTCCCAAGCAACTTGGTATGTTGCACGTGCGGTATTGGGTGTTTTGGGAATACAACTTCGAAACCCATATCCCCTTCACAGGCAGAAAGCATTCATCGTTCCCGGAATCGTTCCGGACAAATATCGAGAGGCTCTAGAGGAAGTTGTAACGTGGGATGAATGGGACCCGGATAGAGATCGATTCTCACTGGACTGGAAAGAGTACACTGAAGCCATGACTCGTTCAGATCCATTCGCCAACGAGGGAAGTCAGGAGGGTTAATTTTGGACCCTGAGAAGTGCTGTGAATCAGGTTGCATCCCTTGTGAAAGAGACCCTGTTGGTAGCGAGCCTCGCGACCTTTGCAACTACATAGATGGTGAATTTGTCTGTCACTCTAATGATGATTGGCTCAACGTTCTGAAACCAGCGACTGGTGAGCGATTCGCAAGAGTTCCACTTTCGACACAAGCGGATGTTGATCAAGCGGTTTCGGCGGCGAAAAAGGCTCAGCCAGCATGGGGTGGCCTTAGCCATGCAGAAAGAGCCGATTGGTTGGATAAGATCGCAGATGCTCTAGAAGCAAAATACGAAGATATCG
>JALRLV010000025.1 GCA_023268715.1 Candidatus Thalassarchaeaceae archaeon | reverse complement strand
CTTGTTCTGGTTCTTCTTTCTCTTCAATTACTATTGATGCCAAAGCCTGTAATTGACCATTAGACAATCCTTGTTCAATGGCAGCCTTGGCATATTTGGCGGCTAGCTCAGAATCGCTTTGTGAAAATAAGAAAGCTAAATTGGCGGCAGTAGGGGCGTGAAATCTGTTGATTAGAAACGCCCTTTCAAAGGCCACAATTGCCCCCTCAATATCGCCGACTGCATGGTTAGACACACCTAATCCGTACCAAGCGGCGGAATTATCGGATTCTGAACCGATGATTTGCTCATATTCCGACTTCGCCGAAGTATAGTCGCCACTCGTGGCAAACCGTTGGGCCCGCTCGAAAGCATCCATCGACACAACTCAATCGCGATATGAACAGGGGATAAGATTTCTGAACCTCTGAGTGGAAAATAATCACCCTATTCGTTTGGTGCAGGATCATCTAATCGATTTTCTTCATCTAGTTTGGCTTTTGCTATACCAGCGAAATATACCATCATTGGTACTGCAATCAATAAGAAAAAGCAGCCAACTAAAGTAGCAATTCCGTATAATGTTTCTTGGACAGGATCAATTTGAAATTCCGAGATTGATACCAATTCATGTTCCGTCAGCGAAAAACTAAGTTCTATACCTTCAGGTGATACTAATTCACCATCAACATAAATTGAAATTAACCAGGTTGTGGTTACCTTTTCATCTGAGAGTAAATTCAAGGCATCTGTCTCTGCCAATCCTGCATCATCAGCTCGTACGTAACCTACTCCGTTTATTGGTAAATCTAGAGATGCCCTCCCTCTCATCACAACTTCATCTGTACCTATCATCATACTGTGTTCATAGGCTTCTTTACAAGAATCTGAAATTTCATCAAATTCCTTGCAATTGTATGCTGATTCTCCATCTTCGCCTAATAAAGGGGAATGAAACCAGGTAGAACTTGTGGAGGTAATGATCAACTCTGCATCATTAGGGGCATTATTGACGCTAAGATTGATCCATGTAATGGAAGATGAGGTAGTAACAAACCATGAGGATTCGTTATCACTTTCTAGTTCAAGTGCATACTCCACACTCTCATTTGTTGTTTCGTATCGATAATATTCACTGTCTACAGTGGCGGAAAATACAGCATACGATAGTACCAAAATCAATACCAAACCCAAACCTATCATAGTCCGAAGCATGTTCGGGTTCCTCGATAGCGACTTCCTCATTACTAATCCGAACCGTTGGGGTGGTTTGAACCATTGTGTGGGGTCCGTAAGAATGCTGTACCAAGCCGCTATAGGTTTCAGTCAAGTCATCACCGTTATATACGGCCTCAAGGTCGGCCGGGCGCTACAAGGTGAGTGTATGACGACGTATCACGATGTTCCAGCAGACCTTCTAATTGCGGACCTCGCACAGAGATTGTCAGACAATGACTCAATCAATGCTCCTGAGTGGGCTGATTTTGCAAAGACAGGTACCCACAGAGAGAAGCCTCCTGAACAAGAAGATTGGTGGTATGTTCGATGTGCAGCGGTACTTCGAAAGGTAGCATTGAAAGGACCAATTGGTACCAATCACATGTCGCAGTTATTCGGTGGTCCTAAGGACCGGGGAGTCAAGCCCAACCGCGCAGTAGCAGGATCAAGGAAGGTTGCTAGGACTGCTCTACAGCAACTAGCCTCTGCTGGCTTTATCACAGACTCATTCAACACCGCTGGAACAGTTACTCTCGGAAAGATAGTTACTCCAGTGGGTCAATCCCTTTTGGATGAAAGTGCACACAGTGTTCGTCCTCAAGCAGAAGAGAGACATCCAGAGCTAGCGAGATATTGAGGTGAATTTATGGCGCGCCACAAACCTTTTGGAAAGAAGCAGCGACTAAACAAAGTCACGAAGCAGAATCGGAGAGTACCTGTTTGGGTAATGCTTCGTACCGCTAGGAACACTACTTCCCATCCAAAGCGTCACCACTGGCGCAGGTCGAAACTTCAGAGGTAATTCATATGGCCGAGGTAAAAGAAATGGTAATACCGCTACGCGCTGCTTGGAATGTTCCACGAACAAAGCGCGCCAATCGTGCTATGGCTGAGATTCGTAACCATGTCTCACAACACATGAAAATCCAAGAAGATGAAGAAATTTGGATTGATCAAGCTGTCAACGAAGTAATCTGGGCTAGAGGTATGCAAAAGCCACCACGGAAAATCCGAATCGTATGTACTAGGGAAGAAGGATTCCCTCTTGAAGTAAAATTGGCGGAGGAGTGAACATGGGTAATATTCGACCTTCATTCATCAAGACTAGGGCTCTACATTTATTGGAAATTTATCCAGATAAGTTCACTGATGACTTCGAAACTAACAAGCATCTTGTTGTTGAATTCACAGACGTCGGTGACAACAAACGCATGAGAAATTGGATAGCGGGATATATCACCCGTTACATTCAGCGCCGTACCGATTGAGTGGTATGGGCGACTACGCGGAAGTATCATTTCCCGCATTCTCTACCAATGTCTGCATTGTGCTGGTAGCTCCAGAACACGATGGTAACATCGGCGCAGTTGCTAGAAGTATGATGAACTTTGGAATCACCGACCTACGAGTAGTGTCGCGAACAACAGATTGGTCTGAAGAGACTAGAAAGCGAGCGAAGAACGCTCAGTATGTACTAGAAAACGCTAGAAGCTTTGAGACCCTTCAAGAAGCCACATCGGACTGTTCCTTGGTAGTCGGAACTTCTGGAAAGCGTGAACACGGCGATAAGACCGCAATGAGACATTTTTTGTTACCTGATGAACTACCTGACCGCTTATCTGGTGTAGATGGGAAATCCGCTCTGGTATTTGGTCCAGAAGGTAAAGGATTGGTAAATGATCAACTTCGATTATGCGATCTGTTGGTAACTATACCCACATGGGAAGGCTATCCGATATTGAACCTAAGCCATGCAGTTACGGTACTCTGTTTCTCTTGGTTCACTGGAGTATCAGATAATTCAGTACCTGGAACGGATGGCAGAATACTTGACCCGGAATTAAGACGTATTTTGAGGGAAGAAGTAACTAGGTTGGTGCAATTAATTCCTACTAAGGAGCATAAAAGACAGGGTATGGATGAAACTTTAGTTCGCGTGATAATGAGAGGTTTACCCAAAGATGATGAAATCCATCGAATTTTAGGGATTGTTTCTGCCGCCGCCGATTCTTTCGAAAATGATGAATCATAGGGTAGCGAATGACTCGCCCCTCAGTCAGTCGGTATGAATGAGTCATATCCGAGTCATGGGGCCTCTCGGTAGAACCCAATCAAACACCGTCCGTCGCATAGGGTTGCACTCATCCACCCTGTGGGACGGGGAGTTCTCGGATTTGTGGAGTATTGAAATACCATACTGTGAGGGACGAGCCATGAAGTGGTTGAGTTCTGTCAGTCCGTCCAGATTCATAGGACTACAACCCGAGGACCCCAATGGGCATTCGAAAAGCAATGTAAAATGGACCAGA
>JALRLV010000024.1 GCA_023268715.1 Candidatus Thalassarchaeaceae archaeon | reverse complement strand
AGAGTTGGATGTTGAACAGTTTCAACTATCTAACCATGCAGGACATGATGAACTATGTAATTTTGCGTTAGAGTGCAACCCAAAAAATATGATTTTATTCCATGCACCAGAAGAAAGTAGAAATGTTATTTTTTCCGAATTAAGTGAAAAAATAGAAATTCATTTACCAGTAAATGGCGCATCAATTCACATAAATTCGTGAATCAGGTGCTCCGAACAATTCATAGGCCTTATGCACAAACGAAGATGTAATCAGGCTATGTCCTGAACAAAAGAAATGGTGAGAAAATGGAAAACGCAAAAGCAGACGAATATTTTGGATATACAGAGAAGGGTGGAACCTTCGATGGCGAGATTAGGGCAGGTTTCACAACCTTCCTAACAATGGCATATATCCTGCTAGTTAACCCAGCAATGCTAACAGTAGCAATTGGTGATGGTACAGAAGCAGGTAATGCCGCAGCCTTCGCAGACATACTCTTCGCCACGGCAGTAGCGGCTTTTATCGGCTGTACTGTTATGGGATTGTGGGCAAATTTACCCTTTGCCTTGGCACCAGGAATGGGGCTCAACGCATACTTCACATTTGGTGTTGTATTAGGTATGGGTATTGCCTGGGAAGTTGCATTATTTGCAGTATTTGTAGAAGGTATTCTATTCATGATAATGTCCCTGCCTCAAGTAGGTTGGAGAACAGCAATGATAAATTCAATACCAACAGATCTCAAGATAGCAACTGGCGCAGGTATCGGAATGTTCCTTTCAATCATTGGTTTGAGAGAAATGGGTTGGATCCGAGACGATAGTGCGACGCTTGTTAATATCGCAGATACCGAAAAGTGGGGCGCAACGTCCTATGGTATTCCCGACGGCTGGTGTTTCGAAACTGACTTTGATACCGGAGAATGCCTAGACGTGCAAAACGGGTACTTTGAATTAGGAAACTATGGTCTTCACCAAGAAGGAGCAATAATAGGAATGTTGGCTTTAATCGCAATAGCAGTACTAATGGCTCGTGGCATCAAAGGCGCTATGATTTACGGTATTATTGTTGCATCATTATACGGCTGGGCTGTAGGGGCATCAGATCCTTACAACTTCTACTTCGAAGGTGCACCAGGATGGGGCAGTCACGAAGCAACCGCACCTGCACTAGCATCAATAGTCAGTATGCCTTCAATGCCCGAAACAACCCTCTTCGCAGCATTTGGTGATGCGGGAATGGGTGCTTTAGAAAAGTCAAACATGGGAGACTTCCTTCTTGTTATGATTGCATTCCTTTTCGTAGATATATTTGATACGTCAGGCACTCTTTATTCCGTTGGCCGTCAAGCAGGATACGTTGACGAAAACGATGAGTTAATGAACTCTAATGAAGCATTCATGTCAGACGCAGCAGCAACAATTGTAGGAGGTATGCTAGGTACTAGCACCACGACTACATACATTGAATCAGCAGCAGGTGTTGAAGATGGTGGAAAGACCGGCTTGGTCGCCGTTACAGTTGGTGTATTGATGCTTTCAGGTCTGTTTTTGACAGATTTATTTGCAGCAATACCTCAGTATGCCATGGCATCTGCTTTAGTTATTGTTGGTGCAATGATGATGAGGCAGGCAGCAGATATCGATTGGAATGACGCGGAGATGGCATTACCAGCATTCATTACAATGGTGATGATGCCATTTACTTATTCAATAGCAGATGGTATTGCATGGGGTATCATCTCATGGGTAGCTATCAAAGCAGGTATGGGCAAGTTCGATGAGATCAATAAAGTCATGGGCGGTCTTTGCGTATTAATGATAATGTTCTACATAGGGCCTGGAGACGAGTCTACCTTTGGTTGGATTCTTGGCCTAGCAGGATTCTAATTTAGTTTAGAAACGAAAAGGGCTCCGGGTCTGTTTGATCCGGGGCCCCTCTCCCACTCAATGGAGCGATTAGCATGTCAAATCTAAGTCAAATCCTAAAATCCACAGTTAGGACAATCCCTGACTTTCCAATCGAAGGAATATTGTTTAGAGACATCTCACCGATTCTTTCTGATGGCATTCTATTAAGAGATATCACAGAGAGGTTCGTACAAATAATTCAAGAAAATAATTGGGAACCTGAGTTGATACTAGGCCCCGAATCTAGGGGGTTTATTTTCGGCTCATTGTTAGCATCACGCTTAGGAGTAGGATTTATCCCAGTAAGAAAGCCTGGAAAATTGCCATTTTCCAAGACCCTAAAGCATCTCGCATGGTCGCTAACGCCTTTGTAGATCGTTACATGAGCATGGATGTATCACACATCGCCTGTATCGATGCGCGTGGCTTTCTGTTTGGTGCAATCATTGCCCATGAGTTAAAGAAACCGCTTGTTCTAGTGCGCAAAAAGGGCAAGCTACCTGGCGAGACCATTTCTCAGGATTACACGCTCGAGTACGGTACAGCCTCGGTAGAGATCCAGAAAGACGCACTTAAATCTGGCGACAGAGTTGTACTTATCGATGACCTGATCGCAACAGGTGGCACTGCGCTGGCTGCATGTACTTTGATTAACGGCCTAGGCGCCGAGGTTGTTGAAGTAGCCGCATTGATCGACCTACCTGATCTAGCAGGTTCAACCAAGATCCAAGATACGGGTGTACCCGTACACTGTTTGCTTGCCTACGACGGCCTGTAAGGGTTTCACCATTTAAAAACGGGGCATCTTGCCTCGTTTTTTTATTGGAGTAGACTCATAAAAAAATTATAACTTCTCAGCCCTGGAGAGATAGATGCAATTCCTACCTAAAGCGATTGCCGGCACACTAATGCTTACAGCACTTAACGCCAGCGTTGCACAAGCAGAACAAGTACAGATTCCATTCAATGGGTTAACCCTCAATGGCAACCTGGAGCTCGCGGAAGATAAGACACTCGCAGATGGCGTACTTCTTCTGTTACACGGCACACTGGCGCACAACGAGATGGAGATAATCGCCACTCTGCAGGAGTTAATTGTGGATGCCGGTGTATCGACTCTATCGATCAACCTCAGCTACAGCATCGATAATCGTGAGTCTGCTATGTATGACTGTGCAGTACCTGCTCGCCACACCATGCAAGATGCTGTTGCCGAGATGGAAGCTTGGCAGAACTGGCTGGATGGCCAAGGTGCGGGTGACCGTTGGGTCATGGGACACTCTCGCGGTGGCAACCAGACATCACAGTACACCCTTGCTCACCAAGATAAAGTAAAAGGTCAGATCCTGCTTGCACCAGCAACCTGGGACTACAAATACACTATCGATGGTTACCAGAAGCGCTACGGCACCTCTGTGACTGATCTACTTGATAAAGCGAAAACCTTAGCGCCAGATACCATGATGGATGGCGTAAGTGTTGTTTACTGTGAGAAGAGCGGCGCAACTGCCGGTGCAATGCTTAGCTACTATGGCAACTACCCAAATTACGACACACCCCATGTTCTAGCTCAAACAGAGACCCCGACACTGGTGATTGCTGGCTCTAAAGATACCGTAGTTGATGATCTTCCACAGAAGATGGAAGGGATGAACAAAGAGAACGTAGAACTCGTTGTGATTGATGATGCGGACCACTTCTTCCGTGATCTCTTCGCCGATGAGGTAGCCGAGTATGCTGTCGACTTTATTGAGAGCCTCTAAGAAGGCAATAACCCCTGCCCTGGCTCTTGCTGGGGCGGTTCTCTTAACACCTATCAGCGTGCAGGCTGATGAACTCCTGCGCGCTGAAAACCTGCAGAAGCTTGCTACTGAACACCCAAACGAAGTGATCGTACTGATGGTCTCAGCAGATGGTTGCTCATTCTGCATCACCGTTAAAAATGACTTCCTTGGGCCACTTCAAAAAAGTGATGGTGCGCCACCCATTCGGATATTAGACCTAAGCTCAAGCAAGCCTGTTATCGACTTCAATGGTGAGAGCCGCAGCTCAACCGAGGTCGCCAACGCGCTTAAAGGTAAATTCACACCCACTATTCTCTT
>JALRLV010000023.1 GCA_023268715.1 Candidatus Thalassarchaeaceae archaeon | reverse complement strand
TAATGATTTCTTTGAAGAAGTAGGGAAATTTCGAGCTGCAAGACAATTGTGGCATGATTTAGTAACAGAACGGTTTCAACCTAATAATCCCAAATCATCTATGCTCAGATTCCACACACAAACCGCAGGTGTCACATTGACCGCACAACAACCACTCAATAATGCCGTACGAGTTTCTTATCAGGCTTTATCTGCAGTTTTGGGAGGTACACAAAGCCTCCATACTAATTCTTATGATGAGGCTATTGGATTACCAACTGAAGAGTCTGCCCTGTTAGCTCTTAGAACACAACAAATTCTTGCCGAGGAAACAAATGTTCCTAATTCAGTAGACCCACTAGCAGGATCGTATTTAGTAGAAGAGTTGACCTCAAAACTATATCACAAATCGAGGGATTTGATAGAAGAAATAGACAATATGGGAGGTGCTATGCAGTGTGTCATTGCTGGATATCAGCAGCGCCATATTCACGAGGCCGCATGGAACCAGTTACAATCCATTGAGGACGGGACTACCCAAGTCATTGGGGTGAATAAATTCCCAGAAGGAGAGACTACAGATATAGTCGGTCAGATTCAAAACCCGGCCATCGCTCATTTGCAACAAATTCAAATTGAACATATAATCCAAGAGAGGGACCCTACCAAAATTGACCAATGCATACGTTCCATAGAAGAGGCAATAACCGATGGTTCGAACTTGATGGAGCCGTTGATTGAGGCTTTTAAGGCCGAAGCCACAATAGGTGAGGTTAACGATATACTCCGTGACAATTTTGGTACATGGATTGCTCCGAGTGGTGTTTGACATGACTGATGGAATAGATCATATTGGCATTGCTACGAATTCCTTGGATGCCCATAGCCAATTTTGGATTAGTTTAGGTTTCATTCAAGGGAAAGACGAATTAAATGAAGAGCAGGGTGTTAAAATTAGATTTTTTCAAGCCCACTCCGGGGGCCCTAAAATAGAACTTTTAGAACCGCTAACACCAGAATCTCCGATTGGGCAATTTCTGGCTAAGAGAGGCGAAGGTGTTCAACAAATAGCAGTTAAAACAACGGATATTATATCTACAATAAATCAGTTACAAACAATGGGAGTTCGAATGATAAATGACGTACCAGTTAGCGGGGCTAATGGCACAAAAATAGCGTTTGTACATCCTTCCTCAACAGGTGGTGTTTTAGTTGAGCTCGTTGAACATTAGAACTTGCTCAAAGTAATAGTGAAAAACAAATTGTAAGACGGTTTGTTATGTTGCAAGAACTAGGTCGGTTACTGGACCAAAACATTTTGACTTTTGATGCCGCAAATGAAATAGCGGAAGACATGTCACTAGACCTATCATCCCAAAGGAACTCTGGTGAAATTAGTAATGATGCCTTCCTTGAAGCAGGAGTGATACAAGGTGGCATTTCAGTTCTAGCAAACATGGTGGCGACTGGGGTAGATCATTCTGAAATTATGGTACATTTTAATCAGATTCGAGACAGAGCAGCAGTAATTTGTACAAATTACCCCGAATTAACTGTAGTTTTAGGCTAGTAATACCTCGGTAATACTAGAGTAATATTTAAAATGAGTATGTTAACGGGCAACCATGCCAAAGATAAGTCTCGATATGCCCAACGAACTTCTCGATGACCTGAAATTACATGTTGGCGATGAACACAAATTCGTCTCCGTTGCAGATGCTATTAGAACAGCCTGCAGGAAAATGTTGGATCAATTAGATGCGATTGACGAACGTCATGGTAGACCAAAGGGGGAGTGATTGATGGTTACGGAGATCGAAGCTCAAAATGCCATTTCCACGATATTGGAATATATCGAACCAGGGCATTCAAATAGAGAAGGATTGGAGGATACTCCCTCGAGAGTAGTGAATTCTTGGAAAGAGATTTTTGCGGGTTACCTAGAAGACCCTGCCGATGTATTAAGTTCAACTTTCAACGCAGAGGATTATGATGGTATTGTCTTATTAAGAGATATTGAATTTCATTCTACTTGTGAACACCATTTACAACCATTTTCTGGAAGGGCCCACATCGCTTATATTCCTGTGGAAAGGATAGTAGGAATTAGTAAATTGGCCCGAATTGTAGAATTGCATGCAAGGAGGCTACAGAATCAAGAACGAATTACCAAAGGTATTGCGGATGATTTAGAACAACATTTGCAACCTTTAGGAGCCGCAGTGATAATCGAGGCATCCCATGGTTGTATGAAATGTCGAGGAGTAAAGAAACAGAGTAGCGTAATGACAACCTCTGCAATGAGGGGTGTTTTCTTTGAAAAAAGTGAAGCAAGAACCGAATTGTTGCAATTAATTCGTTCCCCGCCACTTTCCTAGGTGATCATCATGCCAAGTTACCCAATTGTGGAGATTTTTCACTCCGTACAAGGTGAAGCGTTTCACACAGGGGTCCCGCACGTTTTCATCAGATTCGGCAACTGTAACTTAAGATGTGAATGGTGCGATACTGATTTCCTTTCTTATGAGGAATTGGAATTAAACGATATCGTAGACCAAGTACTAGCATACGACTGTAAAAGAGTAATATTCACTGGTGGCGAACCTGCTATGCAGGATTTGCATTCTATAGGTACAGAATTGAAGAATCATGGAATTCATCTTTCCATAGAAACAAATGGTACGATACCTATTCCAGAAATTATCGATTGGATTTGTGTTTCTCCTAAAGACCAACTGTACCCGAATGTGAGTATTAAGCAGACTACCGGGGATGAGCTAAAGGTAGTATTTTGTGGACAAGATCTATCCATGTATGACGACCTAAAGATTGGGTTTGACCACCATTATCTACAACCATGTTACTTAGATAATGAAACAGTGGAACAGAATGGTAGGAACTTTGCGGTTGTAGAACAGTTAGTGAAAGACAACCCTGGTTGGCGATTGAGTTTACAAACACACAAGTGGATGGGGGTAGACTAATGCGAGCAGTAATGGCACTATCTGGAGGTATGGATTCTACCGCTCTGTTGTGTAGATTGCTTGCAGATGGGTACAACGTTAGTTGCATATCTTACGATTATGGTCAGAAACATGTCGTAGAAATTGATAGGGCGAAGGCGAATATTGCTTACCTCGCAAAACACGGTATATCTGTAGAACACAGGATCGTAGATTTGTCGGGTGTAATGGGTATTTTCCATTCGGCGTTAACCAACGAAGATATCGATGTTCCTGAAGGTCACTACGAAGAGGAACAAATGAAGGCAACAGTCGTCCCTAATCGCAACGCGATATTTTCCTCAATTATTTACGGATATGGGCTATCTATAGCAACACAAGAGGATACAGATGTCAGTATCGCGCTAGGAGTACATTCTGGTGACCATGCAATATATCCTGATTGTAGACCGGAATTTTATCAATCACTTGCGGAATCATTTGCGATGGGAAATTGGGATAGTGAAAGAATATCATTCCATCTGCCATATATTGATGGTGATAAAGAAACTATCCTTAGAGATGCATTAGAATCGTGCAATAAATTGGATATTGACTTCGATACTATCTTCAGGAATACAAACACCTCATACAATCCAGATTTTAAAGGAAGAAGTAGTGGTACTAGTGGTGCAGATGTTGAGAGGATTTTAGCATTCCATGCAATAGGTAGGGAAGACCCGGTTGAATATGTCACAACCTGGAATGAAGTTTTACAAGGGGCTCTAAAGGCTCAATTACGGTTTCATGTAATGAAGGAAAACGGGACAGAAAGACCCTTTACTGGTGAATATGACAAACACTTCGAATCAGGAGTCTACAATTGCGCAGATTGTGGCATAGCACTATTCGATTCCGATTCTAAATTTGATTCTGGGTGTGGATGGCCGGCTTTTTCCAATGAGTTGGATAACGCCAATATTGAGCAATTAATAGATACAAGCCATGGTATGAAGAGGATAGAAGTTAGGTGTAGTCATTGTGATTCGCACCTAGGTCACTTATTTCATGAACGACGAGGGCCAAGATATTGTATCAATTCAATTTGTTTGGATTTTCAAGGTGAGTAAATGGTAACTAAAATTCGAAGATGGGTAGAAACTGATACTGGACATAGGGTTCCCAATCACAAAAGTAAGTGCAGACATATGCACGGGCATAGAT
>JALRLV010000022.1 GCA_023268715.1 Candidatus Thalassarchaeaceae archaeon | reverse complement strand
ACTCATCTATCCGAAGAAGAGGAGGTATTTGAAGAAAAAATTCCACCTAATGAACCTCCCTCTGAAAGCATTGAAAGTGAAAAAATAGATTCATTAGAGGAAGAAACTAGTTCCGTAATAGAAGAGGTATACACGCAACAAGAAAACCCCACACAATTTGAAGAAAAGGGATTTCTTGGTTTCTCTTGGCTAACTAAAGTCGAGGCAATTGTATTCCTAGTTGTGTTGATTATCGCTGTTTCGAATATTGGCCTTGGTTTAGTACTAATGCCATTTGACCCTGTTTACGAGGAAAATGAGGCGGTTGTCCTCGCATCGTATGCTGGTTACGACATATATCAAGCAGAGAGTTGTGATGATTACGGATGTGATTATTGGACTGAAATTGAGTGCTGGGCAGATATCGATTTGTACCACGTTGTCGACTCCGTCAATTATACAACTGAATCAAACGGATGGCGGGTATACAACGAGATGTACTATCGAGGTGGTGAATTTGATTGTATCAGTATCGTTGAAAACGAGACTTTTATTCCTGGCACCGTAGTTCAAATATTTTACAATGTAGATAATCCTGAGGAGGTCTATGATTATCCACCAGATGGTATTGGATTCATAACGTTCATTTCTGGAATATGTTGCTTTGGTTTGCTTCCTTTTATCTTTTTATACATAAGATTCAATGCAAACAAACAGAGTGTTTCCTATGGTTCAACTGCCGCTGGTTCGAACGAAACCGTTGTTCACCATCATCATCATCACGGGGCTTATATTTCTCGACCATGGCTAAGAAGAGGAACTACAAGAGTTGGAACCAGGACATCGAGAAGGAGGTCCGAGGGTGGTCGCTCGGGCCGGGGTCGTAGATGATCCAAGTGTGATTTATCTGAGTTAATTTTGCATATCTTGAAGGGATGTCTGTACTCAGTCGATGTATGCCTAAGGTGTCGTCGCGCTATGATGGACTTGGAGTTGGCTTTGCTCCATATCTACAACCCCCTGGCCCAGAAGTTGTGCGGTTGACTGTGGGTGAGCCAGGGTTTGATACTCCAAGGGAGATTATCGATACTGCGATTTCCGAGTTAGATGCTGGTAAAACCAAGTATACGCGAGGTCAAGGTTCTGTAGAACTTTGTCAGGCAGTAGCGGATTATCTTGGAAAACATCAGGACCTAGATATCAGTGCTGATGATGTTTTGATTACGCCTGGTGCAAAGCAGGCTTTGCTATACTCATTCATGATTTCAACAATGCCAGGCGACGAGGCAATATTGCTAGCTCCGGCTTGGGCGAGTTACGAGCCAATGTTGCAATTTATCGGCGCGGTGCCTGTTCACGTCTCTGTAAAGCCAGATGATTATCATCCAGATATTGATGCCATTCGCGCCGCAGTGACCGACAAAACCACAATGATTCTGATTAATTCTCCATGCAATCCAACCGGCGCGGTTTACACACCCGAAGAAATTGAAGCGATTGTAGAAATTGCAGTTGAGCACGACCTTTGGATTGTCTCTGACGAGATTTATGCCCGGCTGAACTGGATGGATTATCCACACGTCTCACCAGCCTCAATAGAAGGTGGAGCTGAAAGGACGTTGATTGTCAACGGCTGGTCAAAATCTTGGGCCATGACTGGAATGAGGGTTGGATTCCTAACCGGTCCTAGTGCAGCAATGAAGGCGGCGATGAAATCTCAAGCGAATTCGGCTTCTCACATTCCTACCTTCATGATGGAAGCCGCCCGTGTCGCATTGTCTTGTGATGATGCAGTTGACAGTTTCAATGAGGAATACAAAAAGCGACGTGAAATCATGATTCAAGGATTGTCCGAAATACCTGGATTACGAGTAGGAGAGTGCGAAGGTGCATTCTACGCGTACGTCGATATCACAGGAACTGGAATGACCGATATCGAATTCGCTGATGGAGCATTAGAAGCCGGAGTGCAGTTGATTCCTGCTAGTTTAATCACAGGTGGTGAAGGATTTGTACGAATCTCCTATGCTGCAGATGAAGACCAAATTATCGAAGGTATCAACCGACTGAAGGCTTGGCTTTCCTAAGAGAATACTTGAAATCCTGAAATTATCCGCAAGACCTCGCTTTCGGAGGTGACAACGATGGTAAGGGCTCATGGAAAACATGTTTATTTGGATTATATTGGATACCAGCATGATGGACATAATGATGGTAAACGAATGCTACAAATAATGCTAGATTCGGTAAAATCAGCGAATATTCGTGCTGTACATTCTCATGTTGAAGAGTTTGATGGCACAATTTCTCCACCTGGTTTTGCTGCTGTCGTATTACTTGATGAATCGCACATTACTGCTCATTGTTATTACGATAAGGGATGGCTTGCCTTTGACGCGTTCACTTGTGGAATGGGAAATCCAGATATTATTGCCGATCACATAGAAAAATCACTCAAAGAAAAGATGCCTGACCTATATCAGATGAGAAGAGATGTAGTGGATAGATTCCTGCACAACGATATAGAAGAGGCAGATATTGAAGTCTAGTTGAGTTGATTATTTTGCGCGATTTTATCAGCAGACATTTTCTTCATTTTAACGCTGGGGCTCTCGCCAATTGCAGCGAATCTTTGAGAGAATTTCTCGAAGATGATGGAAGGTTACTGATTACACTTGCTGGGGCAATGTCGACTGCCGAGATAGGAAAATCCCTCGCTCCTGCAATCCGTTCACAAAAGATACACGCAATTTGCTGCACGGGCGCTAATTTAGAGGAAGATTTGTTTCGTTTGGTAGCGGCTAAGCACTATGAGAAAATTGACGATTGGAGGGATTTCTCCGCCCATGATGATGAGGACCTAGCAAACAGAGGCATGAATCGCGTTACCGATATCGCGATTCCTGAAGAAGAAGCAATTCGCTACATAGAGAAGCCGTTGCTGCAACTATGGAAAGACGCCGAAGCGGCAGGAGATAGCCGGTTTCCTCACGAATACCTCTACGATTTGTTGTTGCACGGTGACCTTGAATTTGATTCGGATCCTGAAGATTCTTGGCTCGTCGCAGCAGCTGATGCAAACCTACCAATTTTCGTACCGGGCTGGGAAGATTCAACCCTTGGGAATATTCTAGTCGCTCGAGTAATAGATTGCACACTTCAATCTCCAGACGTTGTAAAGGGTGGGTTACATGCCATGCAGGCATTGGCTGACTGGTATCGAGAGGATAATTCACCTACCGGAATGTTACAAGTAGGAGGTGGTATTGCTGGTGATTTCCCGATATGTGTAGTTCCCATGCTTAGACAAGATGTAGGCGAGGAGGTCCCGCTTTGGTCATGGTTCGGACAAATTTCCGAATCTAGGCCGTCGTATGGTGGATACTCAGGTGCACCACCAAATGAAAAAATCAGTTGGGGCAAGTTAGGAGTGGATACTCCCCGATTCGTCATAGAATCTGATGCTACGATTGTTTTACCGCTGATTTTGGAATCTTTGAAGAATTAATTTCCTAGTCTCAGCATTGTTACTTGCTAAACGACAGTATATATCTGACACGTCGATGTCCCACCATGGCTAAGAGAGCAAACAGACTATGGCAGAGACTAGAGGAACACCTCGAGCAACTGTCAGCAGTCACTTTGAATGAGTGATGTCCATACATCCCGCAATCAGAACATATCAGCGTACTTATTGCAATTTTCACTTATTCGAAGAAGTTGGTTGTACTTAGCCGTCCTGTCTGAACGGGCCGGTGCTCCAGTCTTAATCTGGCCAGCACCGGTCCCAACAGCTATGTCTGAGATTATCGAATCGGCTGTTTCACCCGATCTATGACTGATGATTGTGCCGTAACCTGCAGCCTTAGCCATTGCAATGACAACTAGGGTTTCAGTTACTGTTCCGATTTGGTTTAGTTTGATTAGAATGGCATTTGATGCACCGATTTCTATTCCATGAGCGAGCCGTTCTGGGTTGGTAACATACAGATCATCTCCAACAACTTGTACTCTGTGCCCTTCACGCTGAGTGAACTCAACCCAAGAATCCCAATCGTCTTCACCGAATGGGTCTTCGATTGAGACGATTGGATAATCATCGAGCCATGAAGAGTATAATTGACCTAATTCTGAACCACTCATTACCTTACCATCGATGTGGTAGCCATCATCATGCAAGAATTCCTGACTGGCTACATCAAGCGCAATCGATACTTGTTCTCCTGGTGTATATCCAGCGCCAGTAATTGCTTCGACAACATAACGCAGCCCTTCCTCATTACGAGGTAGGTTTGGAGCAAAACCACCTTCGTCGCCAACTCCGCCAAGTAATCCTGCTTCCTTGAGGACTGCTCGTAGTGAATGATAGATCTCTGTGCCTGCACGAAGTGCTTCTGGATACGAATCAAAACCATGTGGAACGACCATGAATTCCTGTACGTCGACGTTCGAATTTGCGTGGGCTCCTCCATT
>JALRLV010000021.1 GCA_023268715.1 Candidatus Thalassarchaeaceae archaeon | reverse complement strand
CCTCGACAAACCAATTCTTTGGAGTAAGCCATCCTGTGTGAGGGTGTTGCTGTAATTTTCCCGAGTTAATTAATGGCTGCAATTCTTTCCGTGTTGTAAGTTCTGCTGGCTCCAGGCAATGAATTGAAGCAATGTTCAGTTCCAGTAATGCCTCGAAATAATTGGAATTGGTGCAGATGTATCTTACGGGGTGTCCTTTGTTTTGAGCCTCAAGGGCAAAGGATCTCATGTTAGCAAGAATTAGTCCTAACTTTTGCTTGTGATAAGGTCGAGATTTTCCTTTGGAAATTGATTCAATCAGGATGATTCCTGTTGATTCCGGGGGTTCATCTTCCCATGGATTTAGTTCAACATTTAGTTGATCGTAAAGAAGGTACAACCATCTTTTGGGTCGAGCAGCCGTATCATCACGAAGCTTCGAGATGAATACGGAACTGCCCGAGCCCATGGTTACGTAGTCCTGTATTTTTAGATAAAAATTCAGCGTAGTCTGCGTCCTGCAATCATCAGCGCACCAATGACCGCCAACGCAGCGATTCCAGCTGAGAACCCAGGAGTGTTGTTTGACTCCTCTTCTGGCTCTACAATCGAACCTTCTCCGACCACAATCTGACCTGCCATTCCGGAGGTCGCATGAGGCTCACAGATGTAGTTGAATGTCTGGTCAACATCGAATGTGTATCTGAAATCGACACTCTTCATCGATTCACCACTATACACACCGCTCATGTAACGAGAAGTGTCTCCTTCCATTGCGATCTGTGCTACATTATGTGCCATCGATTCGTCATTCCAAATCCAACACACAGTTGCTCCTACATCGACTTCGACGTACGGCTTGTCATAGGCTAATCCTGTGTCGTCGATTCCAATGATTACATCACACTCTGAAGTGTCTACTTCTGTAGGAGGCATCAATACCTTGTCTATGACATGGATTACACCATTTGATGCTGGAACGTCAGACAACACTACATTTGCATCGTTGACCATTACACCGTCTCCGGTTGTGAAGGTCAAATCATCTCCATTTACAGCTCCTGCTACCAAACCGTCGGTTACCGCCGAGGATGGAACCTCACCTGATACTACGTGGTATAGGAGGATGTCAGTTAGTAGAGCCTTACCCTCTTCATTATCGAGTGCTGCTAGATCGATTCCTGCATCTGCAAATGCATCGTCTGTCGGCGCGAAGACTGTGAATGGACCATCTCCTTGTAGAGTTGTTACGAGTTCCGCTTGAGCTAGTGCGGCAACCAAGGAGTTGTGGATGGTTGTGGCTTGAGCGGTCATAGCAATGTCCATGGCTGGAGTCCACATGTAAGCCTCACATTCTTCTTGACTCACAGTAGTGAGTGTGTGAGTTTCTAGGTTGTAACAACCTGTGAATGTCTGACCGTTCATCTCGTAATCTACGTAGTAAGCGTACGCCATACACTCATCGAATGATGCGCCTGCTGCTAGCGTGTGTGTATACATGTTGTAGCATATGTCTCCATCGGCTTCTGTTACCGGTACTGGAGGAATCAGAACCTTGTCAATAACGTGGATGATTCCATTTGAAGCCATGACATCAGCGAGGATGACGTTTGCATCGTTTACCATTACACCGTCTCCAACTGTGAAGGTCAAGTCATCGCCGTTTACTGCTGCTGCAATTAATCCATCAGTAACTGCAGAGGACGGAACTGCGCCAGATACAACATGGTATAGAAGTACGTCAGTCAATAGGGCTAAGCCTTCCTCTGTGTTAAGTGCGGCTAGGTCGATTCCTGACGCCGCGAAGGCGTCGTCGGTAGGAGCGAAGACTGTGAAGGGCCCTTCTCCTTGTAGTGTTGATAGTAGGTTAGCTTGTATCACTGCAGCGACTAGTGAGTCGTGAATTCCAGTTCCCTGGGCGACTGTTGGAATATCCACCAAATCAGCAGGGGGCATAAGCACCTTATCGATGACGTGGACAATTCCGTTGCTCGCTTCGACATCAGCGAGGATGACATTCGCATCGTTGACCATTACTGACTGACCTATTGTGAAAGTCAAATCGTCTCCATTGACTGCAGTCGCGATCATTCCATCAGTCAATGCGGATGAAGCGACGGATCCAGAGATTACGTGATACAGTAGAATGTCGGTGAGGGTGGCTTTCCCTTCTTCATTATCTAAAGCGGCCAGGTCAATTCCAGCAGCAGTAAACGCATCATCTGTTGGTGCAAAGACGGTGAAGGGACCTTCTCCTTGAAGAGTGGTCAGTAATTCTGCTTGGACTACAGCCGATACTAACGAGTTGTGGATTCCTGTGCCTTGTGCAACTGTTGGGATGTCTACCAAATCGGCAGGCGGCATCAGTACCTTATCGATAACGTGAATGATTCCGTTTGAAGCCATAACATCGGCCGTGGTTACAGTGGCATCACCGATCATGACGGTCCCGTCAGTTACTGAGAAAATCACATCATCCCCGTTGAGCATTGTCGCTGTCATTCCATCGGTTACCTGTGACGAGTTGACGGCTCCCGCGAGCACGTGGTAAGTTAGGATGTCAACCAATGTAGCGATTTCATCGTCTGTGTTGAACGAATCCAAATCAATACCGGCGGCGGTGAACGCATCATCGGTTGGTGCGAAAACTGTGAAAGGTCCGTCTCCGGAGAGTGTTGTTACCAAATCTGCTCGGTCGAGAGCCGCGACGAGTGAGTCGTGGACCCCTGTCCCGGCAGCGTTGGACGGGATGTCTTCCTGGGCTGTTCGCTGGTCCGCAACAGCTGCGGGGGAAGCAAACAACATGGCGGTCAGTAGCAGGGCGGTTAGTGCTGGTTTAGCATTCATGAGCCGGCCGCACTTCCAGGAGCATATATATCGCTGTAGTGATTTGAAAATACAATGGTTGCCTTCTGTAGGATAAATACTCTATTTTTGATAAAATATCCTGAACAATAACACGAATTTATAAGCAAATTCGGTGCGCAGTGATGCTATGGAGTCAAGATATTCCAAACTAAGCACAAGAACGATTGCCATCGCTGCAATTGTGACTTGTATGGCGCTAATCGTCAGTCCAAGCACAATTGCAGAAACTGTAGACCCATCAACAGCCGACTGGCTGAATGATGGGGAAAATGACGAAATTGAACTTCTAACATTCTTCCTATTCTTCGTAGGTTACATCGGAATGGGAGCCGCTTTCGTATTCTTCGTCATGGAGCGAAACAATGTTGCCCCTGAATTCAGAACCACCATGACTATCTCAGCACTAATCGTTGGTGTGGCTGCATTCCACTACTTCTACATGAGAAATGTATACATTGAGCACCAAACAGTCAGTATCGAATACAGATACATGGATTGGCTGGTCACTGTCCCGCTTATGGCACTAAAATTCCCAAGCCTAGTCGGAAAGGACGCAATCACTGACGCAAAGATTCCTGTCATTGGTGGATTCGCTAATGTTTGTTTCTTCGGAGCAGTTTGGATGATTGGCTGGGGCTACGCTGGAGAATCCGGAATGGTCGATGGAATGCTAGCACTCATTCTAAGCGGCATGGGATGGGCCATGATTATCGTGGCCACAGGAACTCCATGGACCGCAGGAAAAGGTGTCGACGACACCAAGGTACGTGAAGAGTTGAAGTGGAGCCTTAACGCACTTCGAACCTTCATCGTAGTCGGATGGATCATTTACCCAGTTGGTTACCTTTACAGCCCTGAAGTAGCAATCATGACTCCAAACGAGGAAATGATGGCAGTTGCATACAACATTGCTGATTCGATTAACAAGATCGGATTCGGTGTTGTCGCATGGATGGGTGCTAAGAAGGCAACCGCCGCTATGGCTTGAATAAACTGATTACAGCTTAATCAATCCAAACGGAATCACGTAACCCGAGTGGTCGGAATCTCCGGCCGCTCGGGGTTAACTTTCTGAATCTGATAATCTCAGATACATGCCTTGAGAATCTGGGATTGTAGGCTTAAAGCCCCATCTCTCATAGAATCCATCGACGTCAGCCATGAGGTTGATGTAAGAATAGCCAGATGCTTCGCGGGTGATGTATTCCATCAGTGAATCCATGATCATAGTACCTCCTCCTTTGCCTTGCCATTCCTGTTCCACAGCCATATCACAAATGTGAAACACAGTTCCTCCATCTCCTACAACTCTACCCATACCTACAATCTCATTCGACTCATTGTGCCTGAGTAAAACTGAGTACAATTCCGAACCAAGTCCTTTGGTAGCTCCACTAACTGTTCTAGGGCGCATACCCGCCTTCTCTCGTAAACGCAGATATGTCTCAACATCAGGAACTGCGACTTCTATGGAAAACAGTCGATCACTTCCGGCCGAATTTCTTCTTTCTCTGGCCACCCTTTTGTTTGAACGATTTTCTCTGAGCTCTTTGTTGCCTATTGCCCTTTGCTGGTCCTTTCTTTACGCCTTGAGATTCTGCTGACTTTGCCTCTTTCATTTGTTTCCTGAGACGAAGTCCGATCGATTGAAGGACTCCTTCTTTAGATTCAGCGCCTGTAGAACTCAAAGCATCCTTTGTTGAAATCTCAAGCCTTCCTTCTTGTGTAAACGGACGTGAAGGATGGCTTGTCTCGGGCTTCCTACGCATACGGGTAATTCCAGCATCGCGGGCAGCCCAAGCAACAGTTTCCAGAGTAGGGGTTGGAATCGCTGCTTCCTTAGGTACACGACGACCTTGGGAACGGCTCAATCGGGAGTCGAAATATCCCGTCCAAACCCACATCTCATCCTTGCGCGAAGACACGACTACCAGTCCACTCGGGGCAATGGTGCGACTTGAGGGCTTCGTGAGCCTCAGTCTTCCAGAAGTACACCTGAGACAGCGCCGTCCATACCTGGGCGGGAGGTGATTCGTACCTTACCTGCTTCAGTCTGGGCTATCGCTCCCTTAGTGATGATATTTCGACGAACGAAGTTAGGGTCGGCGTCATTCTCTAGAACGCTGGTAATCTTCGAGCGAGTGGTCTTGCCAGTCTTTGGATCGTTGACATTGACCGAAGTTGCTTGCATGACTCGGACTGTGGTCGAACCTGCGTGCTTTCTGTACACTTTGTTATCGTCTTCATCCCCGATGAAAGCATATTGCTTCTCACTAGAAATTTCCTTTCGGCGCTTGCCTCGATATCGGTTTGGTCGCTTCAAGCGTCCGCCGGTAGGCTTGCGTCGAGAGATACCATGCCATTGTGCCATGCGCCTCGCCGACCGACCACCCTTATTTCAATGGAGCGGCGACAATGGAGATTCTTTCTGATGCGACCCTACGGGTCGTGTAGAGTAATTCACTCGCCCAAATCTGCCGCTATTGACTCGATTTGAGCCATTAATGTTGCATAATCCTCTACGACAGGAAATTGAGGAAATTCGTCAATTACGTTCTGAGGTGGGCGGAACAGTATGCCTGCATGAGCTTCTGTTAGCATATTGGTGTCATTGTAGGAATCTCCAACTGCTAAGGTGTTGAAATTCATTGCACGTAGGCCTTCCACTGTTACTCGCTTCTGATCTTGTAATCGAATTTTCCAACCAGTAAGCATTCTACTATCCTCATCAATCTCTAGGTCGTGGCAGTAGAGGGTTGGGCGGCCAAGTTTGACCATCATTGGCTCAGCAAATTGGTAGAATGTATCGGAGAGAATCAGTACTTGCCATCGCGCACGGACTTCATCGAGGAATTCCTTAGCTCCAGGCATTGGCTCCATGGTTGCGATCACTTGTTGAATATCGTCGATTGTAATTCCATGCTCATCGAGGATATCGAGACGGTAGCGCATTAATTTGTCATAATTAGGCTCTTCCCTAGTTGTCCTCCGGAGTTCCTTTATTCCTGTTTTATTGGCGACGTTAATCCAAACCTCTGGCATTAGCACTCCTTCGAGGTCGAAGCAGACTACCAGCATGATTCGTCGCCGTAGACTGTCCGCTTCAAGATATTCTCAAGTATCGCTCCGCGAGGTTCATTGAGCGTGGTTTGCTCCAAGCACGCGTGAGCGACAAGAGATTACGCCGCAGAACTCCAGTACGATTCAAACAAATCAGGGATATTGCGGCAGAATTGTCAGCAAGAATTGCAGTAGATATCGACATTAAATCATCTTTCTTAGAGAAGGCGAATTTCGATAATCGTGACCTGATATTAGTTGACAAGACAGCATTAGCAATGCAGGTTGAAACGGATGATGGAAAGAAGTGGTTTCCAACACTTAGGGGAATACTTGCTTGGCAACCAGATGGTCGCTGGGCTGCAGTAGATCACGGTGCTATCCCATTTCTGATGAATGGGGCGGATTGCATGGGTGCCGGAGTACAAATGGCCGACCCAGCGGTTACAGCGGGAGATTTGGTTTGGGTTCGTGATGAAGAACATGGCAAACCATTGGCTTTGGGAATCGCTATGGTAGATGGTGAAGAAATGGTAGCGATGAATAAGGGAAAAGCAATCAATACCCTACATTGGGTTGGAGATGATCTTTGGAATCTCGAGCAATAATTACATCGTGATATTGAAATCAATGTAGTGATTCGTATCACTATGCGAGTAGGTCTTGGTATTGCTGTGTTACTACTATCATTTCCTTTGATATCTCTGAGTTCAGATTTTGCCGAAGTGCAAGTTGGTATATTGACAAATTGCTGCTTTTCTGTCATGCTAGCAACAGGGGCGACATTAATGCCAAAGTCATCGAGAAATAGGTCGGTTTTTTTGAGACAAAATAACTGAATCAAATGGCACATGGGTTCATTTGCAAGTTGGTATGTCGATGTTCATGCGCCAGTCACTAGCCTTGCTGATGATAGCGATGCTCGCCCTTTCAGTCAGTGGTGCTGGCCAGGGCGGTGTTAACGACTCCACATCAACTGAAGGAACAGGAATCGCATCGGTAAGTTATGCAGATGTGGTAAGGGAAAATACTGAATTCGATATCTCTGTTATGCTTGATGAAGGAAACAACATTAGCAAAATCGAATGGATTACACAGGTTTGCATCAACACTGGTATTTGCTGGCCGCCACAAAAGACCGAGTTAGTCGATTCTGGAGACGGACTTACTTTCACTGGATCCGTACTCATTGACGATTACGCAACATATGCCAATTGGCGCTTCGACATAACCCGAAGCGATGACAGCACTGAGACAGTTCCAGAGTCTGGCTTTGGGTGGAAAGTTTGGTCTGATTGCTGGTTTGACAACGGGACTTGGGGCGGAGCTTCAACCGATTGTAAGGAGGAAAATGATGACTCATCACTCCCTGGCTTTTCGATAATTACTGCAATGGCAGGAATTGCAATAGCTGTTTTCTCTAGAAAAAACGATGATTGAATAATGAATAAATCCTCCAGCAAACGTGAATATCGTAGATAGCCTACCAAGCCACCTCTTGGAGAGGTGTATTTTACGTGAAGGGGAGTTAGTCGAAAAACCAAAATTCGTCTTACACTGGATGAGAACAGCGATACGTCTGGATGAATGTCCAACATTCGATGTTGCAAGAGTTATTTCTGACCAACTGGACTTGCCACTGATTATCTATCACGGCATAGACGAACGCTATCCCTATGCATCCTACAGACATCATAGATTTCTCTTGGAAGGGGCCGCAGACGTAGAAATACGCAGTAAAAAATTTGCAATCAAACACCTAGTCCACGTGTCCAGAGAAAACAACCGTAGTCCAGTACTTCTCGACCTAGCAAAGGATTCCGCCGTTGTCGTTACAGATATGGTTGATTTAGAGCCCTGGAAAGAATGGACGAATTCAGTAACTAGGATTACATCTGTTGTGGAAGTTGACTCACATTGTGTACTTCCTAGACCTGTTTTTGGAAAAAGCCGAGACCGCCCATTCCGATTTAGAGACTCAACTAAGAAGAAAATGTCCAAGCGATTAGAATTTGAATGGCCAAAATTAAATCTCAAAGTCAGAACCTTACCCGAAGACTGGGAACCTCCATTTGAACCGATTAGCCCAGTAAAAGAACTGCAAAAAGATGGGGGGCAATCTATCCTTGAGGATTGTAATATCGATCCAACTGTTGTACCAGTAGTAGATATGAAAGGAGGACATTCAGAGGCTATGAGCCGATGGGAAGAATGGTCCAAGAATAATCTTCGTAGTTACCATCGAAGAAGAAATAATGCCGCAGATAGAGAAGGTGTAAGCGGTCTTTCTCCATGGTTGCACTATGGAATGATTGCATCAACCAAGGTAGTTAGAGATGCAAAAAAAATAGGTGGTAAAGGTGCAGAAAAATTCCTTGATGAAATGCTTGTCTTCAGAGAGCATGCCCAACACCACGTCCACGATACAACAAATGCAGATTCATGGAATAACATTCCTAATTGGGCCAGGGAATCTTGGAGTCAAAGATTCCCTAACTTTGCTAATCTTCCCAAACTACAAATTGAAAGAGGAAACACTCGAGATCGACTCTGGGACGCAGCACAAAAAGGTCTAATTCGGCATGGAATAATGCACAATAATGTTCGGATGACATGGGGTAAAGCAATCGCTGGCTATCGTTCAGATCCTGAAGAAGCGATGAATCTAGCCTTAGAACTGAATAATCGGTTTGCCTTAGATGGCAGGGATGCTAACTCAATAGCGGGCATACAATGGTGTTTCGGGCTATTCGACAGACCATTCGATCCACCAGGCCCTACAATGGGTCGAATTCGAAAGAGACCAACGTCAAGGCATCTGGATAGAATTGATATTGAGAAATACGAAGATTGGACTACCGCTCATACAAATTTCAAGAAATTGAATGTTGGGATAATTGGAGGGGGCCTTTCCGGCAGATTTGCAGCTAGATTGCTGATGGACCTAGGGCATGAAGTGTCAATTTTCGACAAAGGTACGAGGGCCAGTGGCCGATTATCCAATAGACAAACAGAACAAGGTATATCATTTCAGATGGGCGCTAGATACCTAGATTCTATCCCAGATTGGATGACGAGATATGTCAAGGATTGGAAAAACAGAGGCTATGTGGATGTCCAAAAAAATCGTTTGACCCCTGCCAGACCATTTCCAGAATTACTGGAACATATTGCGGAAGGCGTTAATGTAATCCAATCAGTAAAAATTGAAAAAATCAACCAAACACAAGATATTGTTGAATTATCTGGAACTAAAGAAGGTGAGAGTTTTGCTTCTATACACGACTATGTTATTTTGGCAATACCAATTGAACAGGCCCAAATCCTGACTAAAGATACAGGATTGGAACTATCTGGAGAAAGCGAATCATGTTGGGTACTTTGGGGACCTTGGGGAGGGGAAGTGGACAAAACCCCTGAAGGATGGGAATTGAATTACGGGATATCTGATGAGGGAATATTAGAGATACGATTAAATCCTGAAATTAGTAAACTGCATAGAGAAAAAGACAAGCAAGAAATGATTGATTATGTTACTAGTTCCTTAGGATTAGATCCCACCGATTGGAAGTCACACCGATGGACATATAGCAGACCTGTGGAAGGTCCTAGAAAGGTGATTAATAATGCTCATATTTCAGTAATTGGTGATGCTTTTGGTAAAGATATAGGAACTGCTGGAGCGGCTTTAGATTCCGCTGCAAGATGCATTTCAAACCTGCATCTACATCGTTTCACTCCACAGGAATTCGATGCCGGGACTAGACAATCCGATCTTTCATCTTGGACAAAATGATTGTACGTAGGTTTGATTTTCTTATTGAACCTAGGGTCACCAATGGGTGGCGGAGGTAACGATACGGGATTCATCGATTTGATCTTCGAAGAATTGACTCCCGGGGAGATGATTTCGCGAGCAAAGTCATTCTATCAAGAAATGAATAAACGACGCACTACGCGGCATTTCTCAACACGCGAGGTGCCGCGCTCGCTTATTGAAGCGGCAATTAAAACCGCTGGAACCGCGCCATCTGGAGCTCATTTACAACCTTGGACATTTGTCGCGATTTCTAATCAGGAATTGAAGCAGAAGATTCGCGAAGCGGCCGAAGAGGAGGAGAGGAAAACATACTCTGAGCGGATGCCGGAAGCATGGTCGGAAGTTCTCAGGCCGCTTGGTACGGATGCAGTCAAAGAACATATCACCGATGCACCTTGGGTAATCGTACTATTTAGGCAAAATAAGCGGCTACGAGATAATGGAGAATGGGGGCCAACCTACTATTCTCAGGAATCCTGTGGAATCGCTGCTGGATTATTTATCGCAGCAGTTCAGAATATGGGATTGGTGACTCTGACCCACACTCCTTCTCCAATGGGATTCTTGCGTGAGATTTTGCAACGTCCAGAGCACGAGCATGCGATGCTATTGATGCCAGTGGGGTATCCGGCAGATGATGCACAGGTACCTGATATAGATCGTAAATCTCTGGAAGATATCTCAGAATTTTTCGAATAAATCAAAATTTATTAATAGTCTCAAGATTGAGCTGGAATTATTTTATCGCCGTCTATCTTTACTTGGAAATCAAACAACATTCTAGACTCGAGGATAAAACTCGAACAATCATATCCTGACTCAAGAAATGCCTTCTTTAATGCTATTAAATAGTACATTCTAGCAGTTATCCAAACTTTTTTTGGTTGCTCGGAATTGTAACATTCAACGAGTTCTTCAATTGAATATCCACTAAATCGTTCACGAAATTCCTTGTACAATTCGTTCTCTATATTGTCTTCATCACTAATCGATATCATCGAACCCATGTATTCGCGGAGTAATACTGGAGTAATATATCTTGTGTATAAACCTCGCAAGCGTTCCACAATTATGAATCGAAAAATGATGATTTCAGAAGGTTAGAATTGCGCCATTCAAAAATTCCTGTGGGGGGCGAATCAAAGGTTAGCGTTATCAGCGATCTACTGCAAGCCCTTCGTATTCACATATGATTGCTAAGGGTAATCGGATACACCCTTTGACAAAATCTAGAATCGATTAGGTAATGCACTATTTCTTGAACAAATTGTAATGCAACTCCAAATAAAAAATCATGAGTATGCCGTTGATCCATCGTTACTTTGTGTGGGCCCCCTCAAGTGGACCGAATCAGCCCCTAGCGTCTAGTTCGGCCCACTGATAGCCCAAATATTCGCCAATTGTAATCGAATGGGTCTAAGCAGTCACCCATTGATTTGTCTGTTATCGATTAAGTCACACATAATGCAATCAATCCTGGGGCCCAAACTCAGGAGGAATATACTTCGGTGATTGTTCCCACGCCCGTCTTACAATTAGGAATGATTCAGAAATATCCTTTTCAGGCACATCGGTAAGTTTGCTAATTTCATTATGGGTGTAAATTTTTGCCGACGAATTGAGTTCAATTGATATTATTGAGGCGGCTATTGAATGTGGACTAAATTCCATTACGTCGACATCATCCTGAATTGCGCGAAGAATAGGTATCCATCCATCCCTTATCCTTGAAACATTTATTTCCTGTTTCTCCATTATTTGACCAAAGATATCTTTCAGTTCTGATTCC
>JALRLV010000020.1 GCA_023268715.1 Candidatus Thalassarchaeaceae archaeon | reverse complement strand
AGATTGGAATGGTACACCTATGACATCTCTGTTCATCGAGTAAATCCTAATGACGGAGTATACATTTTTTCCACGGAAGAAGAATTTTTCAAAGTGAAATTTCTTACATATTACAACATCAATGATGAAAGCAGATATCCAACCATGCTAATTTCATCGTTGAACGGTACAACCAATCCTGCTTTATCAAATTCTGAGATAATTGTCGAATCTCCTTGTGTGATTTCGACAGAATATTCGAATACAACTCATTGGAATTATACTGAGACAATCTCTCTAATGGAAAATGGAATAAATCTGTGTAATCTTAATTGCGAAATCAAGCTAGAAGTTAGATTCGAAGGGCTTGAAGTAATGACTAGGGAGATTTCCTAGACTGAAGGTGTCCAACCGAAGGTGTCTGTAGCGCGGCCTTCTTGAATTGAAGTTAGAGCATCGTAGAGTTGCTTTGTGATAGCACCAACTTCTCCGTCACAGTAGGTTGCGATACTGCCCCCGTGTTCGATTGAACCAATAGGAGAGATAACAGCAGCGGTACCAGCGCAAAACGCTTCATCAGAATCCATTGCAAATTCGATATCTATCTTTGTTTCCAGAACTTGATAACCTAAACTTCGAGCCAATTCAATGACAGATAAGCGAGTAATTCCGGGAAGTATAGTTCCAGTTAATTCTGGAGTGTAGAGTACCTTGTCTTTGATACAAAAGAAATTAGCCGCTCCAACTTCTTCGACATATCGATGATTGACAGCATCGAGATAGATAATTTCAGCATAACCATCGGCTTTTGCCTTCTTTGAGGGCATCATTCCAGGTGCATAGTTTCCAATTGCCTTCACCCCTCCGGAGCCGCCAGGAGCTGCTCTGTGGTATTCGTCTGATACCTTGAGTGAGATAGGATTCAATCCTCCCTTGAAGTAAGGTCCAACCGGAACAACATAGACCAAGAATGTGTATTCGGGTGCAGGTGCTACTCCCAGGATTGAACCGCTTCCAAAGATGAGAGGTCTGATGTACAATTCACCTCGACCAGTAGGCGGTAGCCATCTCATATTCTCTTGCACGACCAAATGGACTGCATCGAGGAACATTTCTTCGGGCACCACAGGCATACCTAATCGCTTACAGCCATCTTGAGCGCGCCTTGCATTCAATTCCGGACGGAATAGTAAAACTCGACCATCTTCGGATCTTCTAGCCTTCATTCCTTCGAATAATCCCTGTCCATAATTGATTACTCCAGCAGCGGGCGATAACTTGAGATCTTGGAAATCCTGCATAATCCCGGGTTCCCATTCCTCTCCTTGTTTGCAGGTTGCAATATACATCCTGTCAGTTTCTGTGAAGCTGAAAGTGAGGCTGTCCCAATCAATAGAAGGCTCGCCGTCTGACTCAGTCTCCTCCATCATTGGCCCACCATCTGATATAGAGGGGGACGACTCGGCTTTCAACAATTTCTGACAAATCACCTCAAACTGCGGTTCCAAGCCGCCACACAAGGGTTGATTGCTGACTCTATTTCCCTCTGAGCAAGGTGTCGCAATGCGATGGAATGGAGAGGTTTGCATCGTCTCGGGAGATAACCGCGCCTGGGGTACATCCAATAATCCAAAAACCGTAATTGAACTATGGTGTCGTTCTCGTGAAGGGCACTCAGTAGTATTACTCGTGAACGGTCTTTCGCCATATCTTGAAATTTCAGACAGTCAGACGATAGGAAATCAAGAACCAACAAAATCACTTGAAGTGGTTTCCCAAATGGCTGAAGTTACTGAACCACCAACTCTTTTGGGAGAGAAACTATCCCAAGATGGAAAGTTAAGGAATCATTACAAAGTGATGATTAAAGATACAAGATTTGTTAGAAATCTCAGAAATAGATTGATTGAAAGTGGATGGACAGTAACCAGCGCAGATATTTTATTCGTTCATAGATTATTGTTAGATTTGAATTTAGGCCCACATATTGCAACTAATGGCGAAGTGTTGTGGGCGGGTCCGCGCGCCCCTTCTGAATTTGCAAATAGGTTTGAGGGTAAGCGAGTCGAGGCAGCAGAGAATATTCGTGACATAGGTGGCTCAGGGCTCTACCCTTGTGATATGGTAATCTCTTGCAGTTTAGCAGATTTATCACGGACTAATCCATTTCCAACCCCATTCGTAACCCTTTCATTAGATCTTGAGACTAGCGTTCGTCACAATACCATACTCTGCGCTGCGGTAGTAGTAGCTAGAGGAGAACAACGTACGGAGTATGAATTCCGTGGTTCTGAAAAAGAGATTCTAGAAGGCATGACTAGGCTTGTTCGAGATGAAGATCCAGATTTTATTACCGGATACAATATCGATAATTTCGATTTGCCTAGAGTCATTGAGCGCGCTGAGGAAAATTCAGGTGGCTCAAAATTCGAACAGGCTGCATTGTGCGGCTGGGGCAGAGTTCCTGCGATTGAGAGTGAATCAAATAGACTCAGCCCAAATCGAGCCATAAATCGAGTTTGGCGACTAACCGGTAGAATACCAATGGATGCTTGGTGGCAGGTTCGCCAAACCCTCCGTCCCGAGAGAGAATCTCTTCGATTTGTAGCAAACATGCTCTGGCCAGATTCAGAGGATAAACAGAAACTCGATATTGATGCAAGCAAAATGGACGAGGAATGGGCGTCTAGGCCTGATGAAGTCATGGAATATTGTGTCAGAGACACTCATCTTCCTCTCGATATACTTGGCCACTTACAATCTTTAGAGCGTAAAGAAGCCCTAGCGGCGGTTGCAAAAACTACGGTAGAAACCGCCGCAGCTGGCACGACCAGTCAATGGATAGACTCGCTTGTTATCCGCCTAGCAGACAGCGAAAATATCGCTGTTCCAATGACTCAATCCGGCCCACGCCGCCGCGACCAAATCGCAGGAGGCTATGTCCACGAAGTCGAGCCAGGAATACACCCGTGGGTGGCTGTACTCGACTTCAAGTCGATGTATCCATCAATTATGATTTCTCAGAATATATGTTCTACAACTCTAGTTAGAGATGGAACCGAAGAAGATTCTCACAATGTCTCTCCTACCACCTCGACGAGATACGTTTCTGCAGATGAGCGTCGAGGGTTAGTACCTCGTTTGTTGAGCGAATTAATGGATCAGCGGGATTATCACAAATCCGAGTTGAAAAAGGCTCGTGAGTCAGGTCAAGAAGAAGCTGCTTTCCTTCACGATCAATTACAATTTGCGGTAAAGATTCTGATGAATTCTTTCTATGGAGTATTCGCCTCCTCTTTCTACCGTTTCACCCATCCACTTTTGGGGGCGAGTATTACTGAATGGGCTCGACACAATATTCGCACAATTATCAGTAATGTTGAGACAGATGGACACAAGGTTGTGTATTCAGATACAGACTCTATTTTTGTCAAAGCGCCCGTTCAGCCAGATTCACCTATTGATCGACCCCCGCAGAACTCTTTAGTGTTTGAAGACTGGGAAAATGCTAGAAAGGAGACTCTAGATTTTGGCGATTCACTGGCTGATAGATTTACCAAAGAAGGGGCTGAATTAGAATTTGAGACTGCACTCTCGGCCTTCTTTTCACATGGTGCAAAAAAGCGCTATGTCGGCCGAGTAGTTTGGCCTCGTGAAGAGATGTTGATTCGAGGGTATGAGGTCCGTCGAACGGATTCATTCCGCCTACTAACTAGCACCATGACAGAAATGTTTGAATTGATTCTATCTAACGAAGAATGGTCTGCTGTAGAGATGTCAAAATCGGTTATTGATGATATTAGGGGAAAACGGGTAGAAGCGGCTGACCTAGTAATTTCCAGATCTTGTAAGGGAAGTCTAAGGAAAGATGGAACTGTAGATTTCCACAAGACCTACAAGAATCCAGATTCCCTGCCTTATGTTCGCGCGGCCAAACAAAGAATAGAGGCGGGACTTGGATTCACACCTGGTATGAAAGTAGGCTGGATAGTCACCGATGCGAAAACATCACCTATGACAGTTCAAGCTTGGATGGTTGATGAATTAGGTGTAGTGCCTCCTGAGTACGATCCCGAGTTCTACGCTAAGCGATTGGCAACTGCACTGGGTAGAATTACTGAAGCCTTTGGTTGGAACGAGAAGGAATTACTGCAAGGCACCAGACAACAAACTCTCTTCGATTTCTAGTGATTACGGGAATCCGTAGGGTTGATGACGACCACCATCACACCCATGTCCATGAGAAGAGCGGGTGGATTAGCCCCGATGGTCGTATTGCTATTGCTCAGCGCAGCATTTGCAGGATGTTTGGAGACCTTCAGTTTGAACGGGGCTCCAAGTGCAAAAATGAGCATTGATCCCGATGGATCAGTGCGTGCTGGCGATTCGGTTACCTTCAGCGCAGTAGGATCTTCCGATCCAGACGCAGATGCTCTAACCTTTACATGGGATTTCGGTGATGGAAACCTAGGGGAGGGATTGACAACCAGTCACTCCTATTCACAAGAGGGAGAATATGTGGTTACTCTAACCGTAAGCGATGGAAATTACGAGACTTCTGTTAGCGACACAATTTCTGTAATCGACTCCTCTGCCAGGGAACCCAAAGCAGAGATAACTACTGCAAAGGACGATGATTGTGACGGTGAGGATGCACCTGCGGGCTCCTTCATTCTAGTATGGGTGTGTGAGGATAAGGCAGAAGATGACAGAAGCATCACTGTAGAAACCTCAGTCACATTAGATGGTTCTGAGTCTTGGGCAGGTTGTAATCCCGATAATTCGGATTGTTATGCTGAAGAATATCTTGTGTCTTGGGAATGGGATTTGGACTTAGACATCGACTCCGATGAAGATGGCGACCCAGAGAACGATGTCGATGCAACCGGAGAAACCGTTACTCTCGAAGATATGCCGGCCGGTTCGTGGGACATTAAGTTGACAGTTAAAGACAACAATGGCCTTACGGACTCTGACGAATCAACCCTCTACATCAACTACAGAGGTACCTGGACTGACTTCCTCATCGACCGAAGATATCAGGATCCGGTAATCATGACTTGGGATTACCCGGTAACCTACGATAACGATGGACAGAACAAGATTCGATACCTAAGGGCCAAACTAACTTACCCCGCAGAGGATGACGACCAACCATTTGGCGGAGTTGATACTGAGAACAAACTCGACCTATTCATCTTCAATGAGACCGATGAAGAGGTCGCGAACACAACAGGCGTTGGGGACGATAATAGAAACGCCGGCGATTGTCAATCGGATGACCGCTGTGTTTGGCTGGTAATTGGGGGCTCAACAGTTAGAGGATTTAATCCTGGGACTTGGACCGTCGACCTGCAGAATGAGAAGACACACAACACAGAGGTCAAGAGTTTGATGATTGAATTGCAATATCGATGAACTGCGACGAAGAATTAACCATCTAATTCAGTTGAATTGACGCCTCCCCTAGGGGGAGAGATTCAAATAGGCATCATTGGTCGGCGAGCCACACTTAGAGGTGGATATTATGAGTTCACAGTGGGAAGATAAGAGCAAGCCGCACCTTAACATCGTGTTTATCGGACACGTAGATCATGGAAAGTCAACAACCGTAGGGCGTTTACTATTAGATACAGGTCACATCGAAGCACACGTTATTGAGAAGAACGAAAAGCTAGCATCCGAGGCAGGCAAGGCCGGATTCGGTCTTGCGTACGTCATGGATGGTTTGAAGGAAGAGCGCGAGCGTGGTATCACCATCGATGTAGCGCACAAGGAGCTTTTCACTCCAAACTATTACTTCACAATCATCGATGCTCCAGGGCACCGTGACTTTGTGAAGAACATGATCACAGGAACCAGCCAGGCCGATGCAGCTGTTCTATTGTGTGCTGCAAACGACGGAGTTAACGCACAGACCCGTGAACACGCTTTCCTAGCAAAGGTTCTGGGAGTTAAGCAACTGATTGTTAACGTCAACAAGATGGATATCAGTGGTGTAGAATACTCCGAAGCAAAGTACAATGAAACTGTCGAACAGGTCGATCAACTACTCAAGCTATCAGGATTTAATCCGGCTGATGTACCAAAGATTCCTTGTTCCTCCTTCAATGGAGAGAATCTGTACACAAAGTCTGACAACATGCCTTGGTACAAGGGTCCAACCCTGTTCGAAGCAATTGATGGGATTCAAATGCCTCCAAAGCCAGTCGATAGGCCTCTAAGACTACCTGTCCAAGATGTCTACAAGATTAGCGGAATTGGAACAGTGCCAGTAGGTAAGGTAGAAACTGGTGTTCTAGAGCGAGGAAAGACAGTTGTATTCAACCCAAGCCAAAAGTCTGCTGAGGTAAAGGACATTGAGATGCACCACACTAGCCACGCAAAGGCTGAGCCTGGTGACAACGTTGGATTCAACGTACGTGGACTAGCAGCTAACGACATACGCAGGGGAGATGTAGCAGGTTACTCTGACAATGAGCCAATGTTCGTACGTCACGATGAGACATTCGTTGGACAAATCCAACTTATGGAGATTCCAAAGGCAATTGGTGCAGGATACACTCCCGTATTCCACGCACACACCGCACAGGTAGCAGTTAGATTCGTAGAACTTCTAGAGAATTCCAAGACTAAGGAAGCAAACCCACCATTCCTAAAGACCGGTGACGCTGCTCTAGTTCGATTCGCTCCAACAAAGCCAATGGCAATTGAGCAAATGGATACATTCCCTGAGCTGTCAAGATTCGCTATCCGGGACATGGGTAAGACCGTGGCTGCTGGCGTATGCTTGAAGATCGAAAAGAAGTGAATTTGGTAACAAAGGCTGAGGGCTCGGAGAGGGTACTATGGCCGTAATCACCAAAATCAA
The DNA here is from genome assembly GCA_023268715.1 of Candidatus Thalassarchaeaceae archaeon. Lineage (GTDB taxonomy): Archaea > Thermoplasmatota > Poseidoniia > Poseidoniales > Thalassarchaeaceae > MGIIb-O1. Next base: position 7,401 of record JALRLV010000020.1, on the reverse strand, counting down.
GTTGACTGGTGAAAACCACGAAGATGTCGACATGGTATGTGGGCAAATCAAAGCAATTTGTGACGAGACAGGCGTTGACCTACGCGGGCCAATTCCCCTACCAACTCGCAAATTAGTAGTTCCATGCCGCAAGAGCCCAGATGGTGAAGGCGCTGAAACCTGGGATCACTGGGAAATGCGAATTCACAAGCGACTCCTGGAACTTGTCACATCCGCTGCTAAGGACGAAAAGGCACTTCGCCGAGTCCTTCGCCTAGACTACCCTGATTCGGTTACAATCGAGTTGTCTCTAAGGCACTTAGGTTGATTTCGTCACTGGAACGCTTCGTCTTTTGCTAGGCTACCCATTGGGTCCCAAGCTGGAAGAACGATTGGTTCAGTCATCATACCGGCCTTCATCTCCTCAGAGAGATATTTGCCTGGACATGCAATCTCGAACATGTGTTCGTCGTACCATGAATCGTTCATGGTGTAGAATCCCTTTCTGCCAGATTGATCAGCACCCCATGAATTTTCAACACGCCATCTTCGTGGTTTTCCATCTACTACATCGACACCAGTAAACAGCATAGCGTGCGTCATCATAGTTTGGCTATACCGAAGGCGATCGGCTTTATTCATACCAAATTCAGCGCCGTATAAGGATCCAAAATCGAATAACTTGGCATCCCAAAGCCCTCTCTTTCGGTGCATTTGCTTTCCTACATCACATCCCATCCAAACGGGTAATCCATCCTCCAATAGGCTCTGAGTAATGCCTTTCATCTCCTCACTTGGAACATTCAAATAGACCACTGGTGGCCCTCCAGCAACATTTTGTAAATAGTCAACAGTGTAGGTTTTGTAGTATTCGTTCCTTGGATCGTTTACTATACAAACATAGTCTTCCCAATCGATTTCAACGAACTCATCAGCGAATTCTTGAGGAGTCATTATGCCTTTACGATGCAACTTTCCGTCTTTGTCCTCCCATTGCCAATCGAACTTTTCGGGCGGAGTACCCAAGTGGATGCAAAGAATTCTCCAAATGTCTGCAAGCCGCGAATCTTTGTGAGCACGAGCCTCTGCAGTACTACCACCGGAATCGAGAATTTCGCGAATCTCACAAGCTCCAGTTCTCAATATGTCCTTGAGATTTGCATTCATGTAGCGAGTACTGGATGAAGATTGAGATTCAGGATAAGCCGATTTTGGAACAAGGCCGTGCTTTCTAATCAGATTCATGGCCATATTCCACTGCCCACCATCTCCTATTGGATCACCTAGTAGGAAGCCTATTGTGCGGTCATCGACAGGACGTTCGGCGGTCTCAATAATCGCCTCATAGAAGTGGTTGGCTCGCTCAAATTTGTCCCAGAAGTGGATGTGAGCCTGACTGAATTCGAAATTTTTCACATTCATCTTCTTCATTGTGCTGGGTCGAAATAAGTTCAGTGTAGCGAATAGCCAACAACGACCACTATTCTTTTGGTGGGTGACTTTCCATTTGTCTAATTTCACTGAGAATGAAAAATCGATTTCTTGAACCAAATCTCTATCCAAGGCCACTTCCAATAATTCGTTGTTTGAGACCGCGTTTTGTGCTAATTTTGCTGAGGGGTCAGCATTGAATGATTTACGTAATTCTTTGACTCTATTTTTGCTAATCGTCTTACCCATGGCATACACCGCAGGTATGACTTCGTTCACAGACGCAGGATAATCATTGGCGCGCGGTCATAGTGGCGCAGCAACGGCCAATCCAGCGGCGATTAGCGTCTCCGCAATCAGACTTGGACAAGACTCCACATCACCTTCGACCAATGTAATCTCCGAACCATCTTCGGCGATTATTGGATCTGATAAATCTTGAAGAATTCTAATTCTCATTAAATCTCCACCAATGGTCTCTGAAACACTAATTTCTTCTGGTGGATGAGGGTCAGCACCCGTCGCTCGATCAGGAAACTCATCCATTGCTCGAATCCGATCTTCCTCGTCAAATTCTGGATCATCCCAAGTTTCGTTGCGTTCGGCAATATATGCTGGAGGTGGAGATTGTAGTTCTGGTTCAGGAGTAGGTTCAGTGAACTCGTTTAGTGAAGCGTCTGGGCTAGGTGCCGGAGGCGAGGAGGAGTTAGTTCCACCATTACCTCCATTGACTAATTCTTTCCAAGCGACATCGTGCTTGTATTTGTCAACCAAGTGACCTAGACTCTGATAGTAGGCCCTCTCGGTAGGGTCATGCCTTTCCCAATCTATTACGCTCAGATGTTGCAAAGCCGCTGCGGATTCAGCCCCTCCACCTTTCATCAGATTAACTAAAACTGCGTGCTGGGTAAATGCGTTCAAGCGGATACGTGTTAAGTCGGTGACTAATGTTCTGACATTTCCTAGTCTACGGGTTTGCAATTGCGCCTTTGCTGTCATTCCTTCGGATTGAACAGTCTCTGAGAGTTCGGCTTCCAAACTCGCGGTCAATTGGCCTACAGAAGCCCAGAAGTCAGGCAATGGAAGTTCTACTGGGCCAGCAGAGGACTTCTGCTTCCGAGCTACCTCGAAGAGGGCCTTTTCGACCGCCTGTAGTTGGTTTTTGCTTAACCTCATAGCCTCTGCCTCCATACTCCCGAAGCGGTTCGTATGGGAGCGTGCCGAGTCGCTAAATCAACCATTCCGTCAGACCCGCTGCTGAGGCCACATAGAGTGCGGTTCGAGCCGCTGGAATCAAGAGGGCATTGCGCCTCGGGTATTGTGCAGGTGTACCCGAGTGGTCAAAGGGGGAGGGCTCAAGATCCTCTGCGTAGTGCTTCGCAGGTTCAAATCCTGCCGCCTGCACCAACTTATTCCCACTTCTCTGTGAACTCCCAGTTGTAGGCATATTCGTTGAGAGAGTAAGCCTCGTTTTCTGCACGCCACTTCTTCTCTTCCATTTCGGCTGCTAAGTTTTCGTTGTCTTGTTCTAGGCAAGTTAGCCATGCCTCAAGGCACCTAACTAGCAAGTCTAGTATGTCGTCTTGTTTTCGTTGCATAATCAGATCGTAATCAACGTAACACATACTTCCACTCTACTCAGGGTATTTCAACCGCTTGGATAAATTGCTTGAGGAATTCGATTGTTCCAGAAGTTCCTTTTTGTTTCGTAATAATATCGGCAGCCTCAGCTACTCCGTCATGTTCGTTATTGACCGCTACCGCAAATCCACACAACTCAAACATTGGAATATCGTTAGCTGCATCACCCACCGCGATAACCCTAGAGGGGTCAATGCCTCTCTGTTCCAAGGCAAATTCAACACCTGTGCTTTTTTCAATCCCAGGCGAGCAAATATGGATCGCAAATCCGGTTGGTACAATCGATAATTCGTTGTATTGAGAGCCTGCTATTGCTTGTTGAATGGCCTCATAATTGTCAACTTCTTTCAAACACCATTCGGTTTCTCGCCAGCGGTTTGACTCTATTCCAGCAGGATCTAATCCATCTATTTGGTCGGCCAACCAATTCGCTGCCTCTCGTGTCCGCTCTCCATCTGCAAGAGCGCGAATAGGAAATCCCGCATGTGTGTCCCACACCATGCCTCCATTTTCTCCGACCACAAATCCGGACACAGCCAAGCTTTGCTGAATCGGAGTCACGTTAGGTAGAGTTCTTCCACTTGCAAGTGAGATGGAATATCCGAACTGTTCGACTTTTCTAATTAGAGGAATTAATTCTTCTTGGAAGCCTTCGATATCTAGCAAAGTCCCGTCTATATCGAAGATTATCATCTCAAAGTTGCTCAACTCGGGTAATTCCACGTCATTTCGGTTGGCTCAACGTTGATGATTCCACCGTCGAAGCGTTGTCTTCTCTCCCTCAGGTTGATGTGTCCCCATCTCTTGCATGGGTTGTGACCGAGGACGAGTTTCTCATCTTAGACGATGAGGACTATGATTCGACTCAGGCAAAGCCTGAGTCGCCGAAGATATCTAAAGTTCAATCAGGAAGCGATAATTCCGCCTCAATCGGTTCACTAGGCGGTACAATTTCCGATATACAGGGGATGCTGGGTCAAGGCATCAGTAAAATTCGTTCAAGCATTTCCAGCGCTAGACAGAAAAAAGTAGCAAAAGAAGAATCATTAGAAGAATTGGTTCTAGATGATGGTTCTCTTGAGAAAGTTAGGCCAATTGCAGGAAAGGGAGCAGATTCTGCGGACTTGTTGGAAGCCGAATTAGTAGTCGACGGAGTTGAGCAATTCGAGTGGCAAATACGAGGTATGGATTGTCCGGATTGTGCAATGAAGGCTACCAGTGCAGTCAATCGATTACCGGGAACAAATGAAGTCATAGTTTCGGCAACAGAGGGTAGCGTAAGAGTCAATCTTGATTTAGCTAGAGGAAGAGTTTCACGAGTCTCATCAGTTCTAGACAGTCTTGGGCACTCTCCCGATGTTGAATGGCGCTTAGTTCAGGGAAAGACAGCAGGCGAAGTATCTAATCGGTTGGGAATAGACCGGAAGGGTCTACGAAACGCCTTGCTTGAGATTCCGGGAATTTTGAATGCTAGTCTCGACGATGGTCGAATTGAATTACAACAAATTCCAACAGATTCGCAAAAAGTTTCAGAAATGACAGAAGAAGGTCTACGCAGATTATTTGGAGAATACACCCTTGTAGAATCGAAAAACAAGCGATTGCGACCTGATCAGGTACAATTGATTGGTGCCGTAATGACGATTCCACTATTGTTCGCTATATTCGCTATTGAAATGGCAGAAATGCATTGGTGGGTCGCCGCTGGAATCACGGGTTTGGGAATTTTATTCGCAGGTATGCCGATGTTCCAAGCCGCAATCGCTAGTATCCAAAACCGAGTATTAGGATTCCAAGTTCTAACCTCTCTAGCGGTTCTTGGCGCACTATACCTCAAGGAATGGCCGGAGGCTTTGATTGTAACAGGATTAGTAGCTCTTGCAGGGCATCTTGAAGAGAGTGCATTGGTACGTGCTCGAGAAGCGATGCAGGGTGGCTTGGATAGGCTCCCAAGGCGGGCTAGATTAGTTGGAGATGGTCAGAATATCGACAATCCATGCGATGATGAGTGGACCCCAGTCGCCGCCTTAGAACCCGGAGATATAGTAGAGGTTCGATCCGGAGAAGTTGTGCCAGTTGATGGGGTCGTAGTAGATGGCACAGGAGCAATCGACAAAGCTCCACTCACCGGAGAACCGATGCCAGTTTCTGTAAGCTCCGGCTCATTTGTTGAAGCAGGTCTGACAATTACACGCGGCCCTCTGCATGTAAAAGCAGAGGCGACCGGCCAAGATACTCGATTGGCCGACCTAATTGAACTAGTCAGGAAATACCGAGAACAACCCACAAGGACTCAAACAATAATCGAGAGATTCACAGCCATTTGGGTGCCGCTTGTTTTGGTAGGCTCGGGAATCTACGGAGCGATTACTGGTGATATAGTGGGTATGCTAGTTCTATGGGTTGTATCATGCCCATGTTCACTTCTTCTAGCTGCCCCTGTTCCTCACGCTACGGCTCTATCAAGTGCTTCAGCAATAGGATTAGTCGCTCGTGGAGGAGATGTAATCGAGTCAGCCGCTGGAATTGAGTTAGCACTTCTTGACAAGACTGGAACACTTACCAGCGGGCGCCCTAGATTGGTTTCAATCGCAGTAGCAGGGGATGAGACAGAAGAGAGTGCACTACGAATTGCTGCGGGACTTGAACAGAGAAGCAATCACCCTTACGCCACCACAATAATCGAGGCTGCATCTGAGCGTAGTAAGGCGATTACGAAAATAACTGATATCGAAGATGGTGATGCTGGAGTTAGAGGTTCTATGCGTGGATTATCGGTTATTCTTGGTCGGGCTGACTGGCTAATGTCAGAAGGTATCAAAATACCATACGAAATCGATTCTGCTCTTGCGGACAGCCGTCATGCTGGATATGGAGCCAGTGTATTGGCGATTGACGGCGAGGCGGTTGCAGCATTCACATTCGCTCATGATGATGCGCGAGAAGGCGTTCACGAAATGGTAGAGAAATTACAGCAACAGGGAATAAGTGTTGAGATTCTTAGTGGAGACGAACAAGCATCGGTGGAGGCCTTTGCAGAAAGACTAGGAATTAATCCAGAAATTTGTCGCGGTAATGTCGATCCTGAAGGTAAGGCTTCATGGGTTGCGGAGCGGGCAAAACTGAGTCGTACTCTGATGGCTGGAGATGGATTCAACGATTCTGGAGCACTTGCTGCCGCAGACATTGGGGTTGCGGTGGGAAGTGGAGAACAGGTAAATTTGGATGCTGCTGATGTTCTAATTCCGGGAGAAGACCCTAGAGCCCTAGCAAATCTAATTCAACTTTCAAAGAGAACTCGACGTGTAGTCAATGCCAATATTGCAGTATCAGTACTGGTTACTTTGGTGCTAATCATTACCGCCTTAGCCGGAATCAACACTAGTATTGCAGCAGGAATAGCAATCCATGAAGCAAGTGTGTTCCTAATCATCCTCAATGGGATGTTTGTAGCTGGCGCGGGAGGCGGAAGAATTAGTGTTTTACTCGACCTAGGCAAAGATTTGCTGCTTGATATCCGCGAGGCCTTCGGGGTGCTATTTTCCGGCGGTGAAGGAAGCCCACCATCGACCGCTTGATTAACCGAAACTTGGGGGCATGGAATAATGGACATGGTCGATATAGAGTCGAAACACGCTCCTCCACTCGCCGAATGCGCTCACTGCGAGCACATGTTGCCACCCGGACTGGGTGAGATTGAGTGCGAGGTTTGTGGTGCTGTATGCAAGGTTAGCCATCAGCCTACAATTGACGCACTGAAAGAGGAGAAGGTCCCTTGTCCTCACTGTCACACAATCCTAGTCGCTGGCACTGATGAACGCCCAATCGAATTAACCTGCGGCGCCTGTTCTGGTGGCTTCAGATTGACTGAGAAAGTGGTCAAGGTGGAGATAGAGTGTCCGGGCTGCGATCGAACACTTCGAATACGCCCCAAACCAGGAAAGAGACAACTCACTTGCCCGGCCTGTGAAACTGGATTTAATGTTACATTCTAATTCAAGAGGTGTGCGCGTGACTGATGATGAGGTCCCAGTGCTTGAGAGTTGTCAGCACCTTCCCATAATTGAAGAGATAGAATACTCTTGGAATGTAGACTCATCGGGTGTAGCCCTAGAGGCTCCTTGCAAATTTTGCGGTCTTTTTGTAGAGTTTTACATCGAAATAAATGATGTTGATTGGAATCCCGTAATCGAAATTAGACGTAAGGATTGATTATTCCTGCTCAAAACATAGAATGACAATAGTTTTCCTCAACAGAATGGCAATTTCCTCAAGCCTATCGAAATTGCAGCCTACGGCTGTTTCTGACCCTGCGCTCTCAAATAGGGGTCAGATACCGTCCAAATGGGG